>JAPUIA010000249.1 GCA_027297435.1 Gammaproteobacteria bacterium
TCAGTTCCATCAAAAGCAAATCGATAAGGGGCTGCCGAAAATCGCCGCCAACGTCGTCCTCGCCAGAAAGCTAGCGCGTATCGCCTTCTCCCTCATACGCAACGAACAGACCTTCGTCAAAAAGGAGATCTAACTATCGACCAACGCCATAGAATCTCCTACCCCGCCCGTTATCATTTCACGATTTTGAGGGATGGCCAACACGTTTTGCATCGGAAGATTCACGGCAAAAGGGGCACCTGAAAAGCGTCCATCAAAGAGCGCCGCGTCGGGCGGAGCCGGAGGTTCCGCAGCGCAATCTTTGATTGCGCCCCTCGTCAACTGACGCTTGCTGCGAACTCTGAAATCATTCGAATCAATCGGGCAGGACATAGATCGCGTACCCCATCGGCCGAAATATTCAAAACGATCTTGCCATCTTCGACGTAGTCGCCGGCACCTCTACAGCATCGCCGGTCGCGCCCACGAGTAGGTACGGCGTACACACGCTGTCGACAATCAGGCATACGGGCCCGAACCAGATAGGGTTTTTGGCTGATGGAGTGCGCCACCAACCGGTGCCGACTACTCCCGCATCTCCAACTCGGCTTCGGTCAAACTGGCACGAAATGAGTCTCTATCGAAGATCGTTTGCATGTACTTCTGCAACGGACGTGTCGATTTTTCCGGCAGGCTGATGTCAACGGCTTTCAAGCGCCAGAGAATCGGCGCGACGCAACAATCGACCAACGTGAAATCGTCGTTCATGAAGTACGGCTTCTCGCTGAAGATCGGAGCGATGCTGATGATGCTTTCGCGCAGTTCTTTTTTCGCACGGGTCAACACGGTCTCTCGACCTTTGCCGGCCATCAGCAGGTCGAGCTTGCTGCTCCACTCGTTCTCTACACGCGTAATCCACAACCGCGACAGCGCCCTTTGCACCGGATAAACGGGTAGCAAAGGCGGGTGTGGAAAACGCTCGTCGAGATACTCCATGATGACGTTGGCTTCGTACAAGACGAGGTCTCGATCCAACAGTGTCGGTAGACTGTTGTAAGGATTTATCTCAGCCAGGTCTTCCGGCTTGTTGTTGGGGTCGACATCGACGATATCGACGGCCACGCCTTTCTCGCTCAAAACCATACGCACGCGATGCGAGTACTGATCGCTGGCGTCGGAAAAAAAGGTCATGGAAGATCGTTTGGTCACTAAGCTCATTGCGTTGCCCTTCTAACTGCGTTTGAACGTCTAGTGCCAGCCTCCCGCTGCGGGATGCTACCAGTTTGTTGAAAAAAGCCCGCTAAATGGCCTTTTCCCCGCCTTCGGCGCGTTCGAAAATTGCCCGCGAGGTTCAGTCGCATGGCTAGTGGACGTCTTTCCAGTATTCTCTGTTTAGCAAATAGGTAAACACGCCAAGGATGACGAGAAACAACAACACGAAAATGCCTAGTCGCTGCCGCTCGAGTCGGGCTGGTTCGCCGACGTAGTAGAGGAAGTTGACTAAGTCGTAAACGGCTTGGTCGTATTCCTCTGGTGAATAGAGTCCGCTACCTTCCTGGACAGCCAGCTGATAGCACCCTTTTACTCGTGGTTTACAAGTATCGACCTGAACACCCTGCAGTTCGAATAGTGCATGCGGCATGCCGACATTCGCGAACACTTTGTTGTTAACCCCAAACGGTCGAGTGTCGTCGATATAGAAGGTCTTCAGATAATTGTATACCCACTCTGGACTACGCGCGCGCGTCACCAACGTCAGATCGGGAGGCGGCGCACCGAACCAGTTTTTCGCCTTCTCCGGGTCCATCGCAGTGGTCATGAGAGCGCCGATTTTCTGGCCCGTGAACACCACCGTCTCCATCACTACGAAGTGCGGAATGCCCAAGTCGTCCGCAGTGCGCTCGTAGCGTTGAAACCTCAGCGAGTGGCAACCCAAGCAGTAGTTGGTGAACAGTCTAAGTCCGTTTTGCAGGGACGGCAGATTTTCGAGGTCGGGTTCCATGGGTTCCATCGGCCAATCGATCTCGGCTGCAAACCCCGCGGACGACAACCAAACGACCGACAATGCGATCATTAGGCGCTGCCTCACGGCACCGTCACTCGATCGGGTACTGGCTTGGTCTTCTCCACCCGCGTGTACCACGGCATCAAAAGGAAGTACGCGAAATACAGCACCGTACAGACTTGAGCCAGGGCCGTCGTTGCCGCCGACGGCGCCACGGTGCCGAGATAGCCTAAGATGAGGAAGCTGACGATGAAGATAGCCAGCATTGCCTTGGATAACATGCCCTTGGAGCGCATCGAGGCAACCGGACTGCGGTCGAGCCAAGGCAACATTGCGGGTATGGCGATGGCGGCGACCATCACGACAAACCCCCAGAACTTGGCAGGCACGCCAAACAGTGGGTATGTCACGGCCCGCAACATGGCGTAGAACGGGGTGTAATACCACACCGGCGCGATGTGGTCCGGCGTCTTGAGCGGATTGGCCATCTCGAAATTAGGTTTTTCGAGAAAGTAGCCGCCCATTTCCGGGGCGAAGAACACCACCGCACAGAACAGGAACAGGAACACCACCGTCGCATGGATGTCGTGCGTCACGGTGTAAGGCCAGAAAGCCACACCGTCCAGCGGTTTGCCTTTCTGGTCTTTGAACTTCTTGATGTCGACGCCGTCGGGTGCCGTGGAGCCGACATGATGCAACGCCACAAAGTGCACAAACACGAGCATGACCAGCACCAGCGGTAGCGCCACCACGTGCAACGCAAAGAATCGGGTGAGCGTGATCCCAGACATCAAGAAGTCACCGCGTAGCCACTCCATGAGGCCCGGGCCCGCATAGGGAATCGCCCCGACGAGCGAGACGATCACCTGCGCGCCCCAGTAGGACATGTTGCCCCAAGGCAGCAGATAACCGAAAAAGCCCTCGGCCATGAGGGCGAGGTAAATAACCATGCCGATCAACCACAAAAGCTCTCGCGGTTTTCGATACGAGCCATATAAGAGGCCACGAAACATGTGCAGGTAGACGATGATAAAGAACGCCGAGGCGCCGGTAGAATGCAGGTAACGCAACAACCAGCCGTACTCGACATCGCGCATGATGTATTCGACCGAGGCAAAAGCGCCGTCGCTGCTGGGTATGTAACTCATCGTCAGCCAGATACCGGTGAGCAACTGGTTTACCAGCACGATCGTCGCGAGCCACCCCATCAGGTACAAGAAGTTGTGATTCTTCGGCGCGTAATATTCGGACGCGTGGTACTGGAACGTTTCGGTCGCGGGAAAACGTGCGTCCACCCACTCCATGAAGCCGCCGAGCATACGCGGGATCCTGCCTTGAGCCTGCGGCATTAGGCGATGCCCTCGGTTTCGCCGATCACCACGACTGTTTCCGACTCAAAACGGTACTGCGGCACCTCCAGGTTGTCCGGTGCGGGCACGCCTTTGACCACCCGGCCCGCCAAGTCGAATTTGGAGCCGTGGCACGGGCAGAAGAAACCACCCTGCCAATTCGGGTCAAACAGTTCCGGTTGCACAGCCCCATAATATTTGGGTGAGCAGCCGAGGTGGGTACACAACCCTACATAGATACCAATTTCCGCGCGTTTGGAGCGCCACGGATTGACCGCGTAATCCGGCTGCATATCCGCGTTGTCGGATTCAGGGTCGGCCAAGTCGGCATTCTCTTGTTCGAGACGCGCCAACACCACTTGGTCGCGCATGACGACAAAGATCGGCATACCGCGCCACGCGGGGATCGGGCCGAGAATCTCTCCGGGGCGCAACTTGCTGAAATCGAGCGTCACCGGTGCGCCCGCTGCGCGTGCTCTGGCGCTAGGCAACCACGACTTGACGAAAGGCACCGCAGCACCCACCACACCTACCGCAGCAACGGCACTCGTGGCCCCAATCAAGAAATAGCGACGTTGTTGGTTGACCTCGGGCCTTGCGGTAGTCTCACTGCCCGCGTTGTCGTCAGTGACTGCTTCGTCACTCAAATGTTTGCCCCCTTAATGCGCATCCTAAGAATGTCTCGTCGCCGTTGGCTGCAGATCCGGCCAATCGAGCGGCGCAGATTTTAACATACCCATGCAAGCCCCAGCGGCACCGCTAGTGACCTCTCAGCCGGCCGCGAACGCAGAGCATGACCCCCCTCTTTGAATCGGCAAGGAGGCGTTGCCGCAGAACGGCTCGTGATACGACATTAGTTGCCTTGCCCGTTGGCGCTTAGCGCTTGGAATATTGGGGGCGCTTGCGCGCTTTCCTCAACCCCACTTTTTTGCGCTCGACCTCGCGTGCGTCGCGGGTGAGAAAGCCCGCTTGGCGCATCGGTGAGCGCAGGTTCTCGTCATGCTCGACCAGCGCTCGGGCAATACCATGGCGAATGGCGCCTGCCTGACCGGAGCTACCGCCGCCGCGAACGGTCACTCTCACGTCCACCTTGTCGACCAACTCAGCCACCTCAAGCGGTTGACGCACGATCATACGGGCGGTTTCGCGACCGAAATACTTATCCAGCGGGTGGCTGTTGACGGTAATGTTGCCGCTGCCCGTGCACAGAAATACCCGTGCTGCCGAGGTTTTACGCCGACCGGTACCGTATTCTTGTTGGCTTGCCACTGTTACTCCACTAAATCTCTAAAGGCTGAGGCTGCTGCGCAGCGTGCGGGTGACTGACTCCGGCATACACCTTGAGCTTTTTGAACATTGCACGACCCAAGGGGTTCCGCGGCAGCATCCCCTTGACGGCTTTTTCGATAATTCGCTCCGGATGAGTCTCGCGCATCCGTCCCAAGCTGGTGCCTTTGATACCGCCCGGATAACCGCTGTGACGATAGTAAATCTTGCCGGATTCTTTGTTGCCGGTCACGTGCACCTTGTCGGCATTGACGACGATGATGTAATCGCCCGTGTCCACATGCGGGGTGAACTCGGGTTTGTGCTTACCTCGCAAACGCGAAGCGATCCCAGACGCCAGCCGCCCGAGCGTTTGGTTTTCGGCATCCACGACGTACCACGAGCGCCGTACATCTTCTGCACGCATGCTGACCGTTTTCATGACCCTTTGAAGTGACCCGGAATTTTGGGAGCGCGAATGTTAGCGGAGGGTTTGGCTGTTTTCAACCGCCAATTGAGCCGCCTCTTTACGGCGTATGTGGGCGGGCGAGATAGTCGTGAGATTGCATCTCCGTCAAGCGGCTTTCGGTACGCTCGAACTCAAAGCGCAACCGCTCTCCCGCGTAGAGCTCAGCAATCGGCGCCTCGGCCGAAAGGATCAACTTGACATTATGGTCGTAAAACTCATCGACCAGGCTGATAAAGCGGCGCGCCGCATCTTCGTCCAAGCTGGTAAAACGCCTGACGTTGGAGACCAACACCGCATGGAAACAGCGCGCCAGCTCGATGTAGTCATTCTGGCTGCGCGGTCCCTCACACAACTCGGCAAACTCGAACCAAACCACATCGTCCGCTACCCATTTCGCTCGCAGCAACCGACCCTCGACTTCCAGGTCAACGTCCGAGCGCGGCGTATCGGGTGCGAGTGCCTCAAAACTGATACTGAGCGTCTGCTCGGCGTTCGCATCCAATGGCGAATGGTAAATCTCCGCCCGTTCCAATACACGCAAGCGGAAGTCCACATCGCCCCCGACATGGTGGACGAGAGTGTGTCGCTTCAAGACGTCGATGGCGGGCAGGAACCGGCGCCGCTGCAATCCGTTTGCATACAGCCGATCGGGTTCAACGTTCGATGTGGCCACCAACGTCACACCTCGGTCGAACATGCCGGTCATGAGTTCACCCAGTAGCATCGCATCGCCGATGTCCGAGACAAAAAACTCATCGAAGCACAACACGTCGGTCTCGCTAGCCAATCGGTCCGCTACGACCTGCAGCGGATCCGGGGTTCCGACAAGGCTAGTCAGGTCGTCGTGCACGCGATGCATGAAGCGATGAAAGTGCATGCGCAGCTTGCGTTCACTCGGTAGGCAACCGTAGAACAGGTCCATCAATAGGGTTTTGCCACGTCCAACACCTCCCCAAAGATACAATCCCCTTTCCGGCGTATGCGTCCCCCCGAACCAGCGCTTGAGGTGGCTCGGCGGCCTGCGTCCGGCGAGTCGCTGCAACAAGTCGTCCAACAATGCGACGACCTCGGCTTGGTCCGGATCTTCGGTGAGATGCTTGTTTGCCAGTTGTTGTTGGTAGCGTAAGGCCACAGACATGGATGACGAATGTAGCGTAGCCGCTAAGGTATGCATAGCCTCTATGCATACCCGCCTACTCTGCAGGGCCGGTGCGCCCAACATGCATAGCCGTCGCCCATAGGTGTGGTGTATGGCCGTAACCTATAACTAGTCGTCCCTGCGATGCAGGGGACCCATGCCCTGCAAGTCGGCCGCCGTATATTGCAAGGTTTTAGCGGGAAACCCGTTAAAACCTTGCAATTTCCACGCTGGTAATTCTACGAGAAGTATAGGTGTCTCCTATGGTCGAACCCTTTATCAGGGCCGACTAGCTAGTTCCTGTCCGGAATGCGGAGCATTCTGAGACCGAACTGGCTCGCCTGGGCCAGGGACGGCCCGGCAAAACACGTTTTTTCGGAGCAACGCGCAGAAAAAGCAAGGGTTTTGGGAGCGGAGGCGAATTTACTTCGCCGTAGCGTCCCTAAGAAATTCGCCCGGATGGCGAATTTCTGGACAGACGCTAGCTAGCGGCTACAGTTACTGTAAGCGCCTCGATTGAAGATCGCTGTTCTGCTTGGCAATGTGTCGCGAGCCAAGTCTGTGGTGCTTGAGTACTCGAGGTACCTATGCGAGAAGTCGTACGATACATATTTATACCAGCCGTCGTCGGCGGTTTGGTCGGTCTCATTGTGATGTTCGCAAGCGGCAGCGATGCACAAAAACCGGGTTTTGCAGCCGCCGTCAAACTTGCCGGACCGTCCGTGGTCAACATCTACTCCACCCAATTCGTCGGACGGCCGCCGATCTGCCAGCTGCCTCGCTTTCGCGAGTGGTGCAACGCCATCGCCGGCGACAGCCCACAGCGCATGCCGGGATCTCTCGGATCCGGCGTCGTCGTACGAGAAGACGGTTATATCCTCACCAACAATCACGTGATCGAACAGGCCGACGAAATACTCGTTGCGTTTGCCAACGGTCAGGCGACGACGGCCGAACTCATCGGTCAAGACCCCTTGACGGACCTCGCGGTCATCAAGGTACAAGCCCAAGGGCTATCGGTCATCTCGATAGGCTCGTCCGATAGCGCTGAGGTGGGCGATGTAGCGCTTGCCATTGGCAACCCGTTTGGTATCGGACAAACCGTCTCGCTTGGCATCATCAGCGCCATCGGTCGAACCGGTATCAGCCAATCGCCCTACTACGACTTCATCCAGACGGACGCGGCCATCAACCCCGGCAACTCGGGGGGCGCACTGATCGACGCCGAGGGCAACCTCATCGGTATCAACACCCTCATCTTCTCCCGATCCGGAGGATCGCTTGGTATCGGCTTCGCCATTCCATCCGAGCTCGCGATGTCGATTCTCGACGAAATCGTCACGACCGGACGCGTAGTGCGCGGTTACCTGGGCGTGGTCCTGGCCCCCAACCCACCCCCGGGTGCGTGGGCCGGTTTGACCGTTGACGAGGTCTATGTCGACAGCCCGGCCGAAGCAGCCGGAGTCCATCCGGGAGACCTCATCGTCTCCATCAACGGACAGCCTTCTGCTAGCTCAACGTCGGTCATTCGCCAATTGGCCAAGTCGTCGCCAGGCGACCTGCTGCGGCTCGAGCTGTTGCGCGATGGAGCGCCGCTTTCGTTGACCGCTCGTTCCGGAGAACGACCCCTTGGAAGATAGGGTAGAAGTGACTTCTCCCCTCACACAGTCATCGCCGCTAACGGCGAGTTTGCTTCGCAAACTCGTAAGCTAATTGGCAAAGCCAATTAGCCGTCGTTGTGGTCCAGACCGTCGATGCGGACCTCAGCGGCACGCGCGTGAGCTTCCAAACCTTCACCGCGCGCCAAGACCGATGCAGTGCGGGCCAACGCTTCGGCACCCTTCGGCGAGAGGCCAACGACCGAGCTGCGTTTCTGGAAGTCGTAAACGCCCAGCGGCGAGGAAAAGCGCGCGGTACCGTAAGTCGGCAACACGTGGCTGGGGCCAGCGGCATAGTCACCCATCACCTCGGCGGAATGCATGCCTAAGAAGATGGCCCCCGCATGCTTCACCTTCGCCAATAGTGTGTCGGGGTCCGCCACAGCGAGTTCTAGATGTTCTGGCGCAACCCGGTTGGCTATCTGTATGGCTTCGTCCAGCGAACGCGTGTGTATCAACGCTCCGCGGTCGGCTAGAGACCGCGCGATGATCGACTTTCGCGCTTGCTCATCGAGTAGCTCAGCGACGCGGGCCGCCACCGCATCCAGATAGCCTGCATCCGGGCACAGCAACAAGCTTTGCGCGAGCGCATCGTGCTCGGCTTGCGAGAACAGGTCGTAGACCAGCCAATCGATCGGCGCCGACCCATCGGTCACGATGAGAATTTCGCTGGGGCCGGCAATCAGGTCGATGCCCACGGCACCGTACACTCTGCGCTTCGCTGCGGCGACGATCGCGCCACCCGGGCCCACGATCTTGTCGACGCGTCGAACGCTTTCCGTACCGTAGGCGAGCGCGGCGATGGCTTGTGCCCCGCCTACTGCGTAGCCTTCGGTCACCCCTGTGAGATGCAGTGCCGCCATGACGAGCGCGTTTCGCACACCCCCCGGCGTCGGCAGGGTTACGACGATCTCTTGGACCCCGGCTACCTTGGCCGGGATGACGGTCATCAACACGGTCGACGGATATGCGGCTTGCCCGCCCGGGACGTATACGCCGACGCGATCCAGCGCGGTCACTCGTTGACCCAGGCGATTGCCGTCCGCATCTTCGAAATCCCACGAATCTTGAACACCGTGTTGCCGTTGGTGTCGGTGATACGCATCGATGCGCGCGGCGGCATGCTCGAGCGCCTGCCGATCTATTTCGGCCAGCTGGGCGAAAGCCGACTCGAAATCCGCCGCATCGAAAACCAGCTCGGCCATGCCGGTACAGCCGACGTCGTCGAACCGATTGGTATAGTCCACCAGAGCCGCGTCACCGCGAGCGCGGACCTCGTCGATGATCTCCTTGGCTATCTCGTCGATCTTGCCGCCATCGCCAAGATCCGCGTCCGTGAGCCTGGCAAGCGCATCGTCAAACTGAGGATCCCGGGAGTCCAGGCGCCGTAGTTCGATGCTCATCTGCTCACAAGCCGTCTACGATGAATTTACGACGGAACGCAGGGCTTCGACGAAGTCCTCGACCTCGTCGAACTTGGTCTTCATCGACGCACGATTGACGATCAGCCGCGAGGTTATCTCCGCGATCGTCTCTCGAGGCTCCAAGCCATTGGCCTTCAAGGTATCGCCGGTATCGACGAGATCGACGATGCAATCGGCCAAATCCATGCTCGGGGCGATCTCCATGGTACCCGCGAGGCGGATGATCGACACCTGGAGACCCTGCCGCTCGAAGTAATCGCGGCTGACCTTGACGAACTTGGTCGCGACTCTTAGCGGTCCGGCGACCGACGCAGCGACCGACGCAGTACCCTTCGGCACTGCCGTCATGATGCGGCACCGGCCTATCTTCAAGTCGAGCCGCTCGTAGTAGCCGCTCGATGATGCGCTCTCCAACAAGGTGTCCTTGCCGGTGATGCCGACATCGGCAGCCCCATACTCCACGTACGTCGGGACGTCTGACCCACGCATGATCACCAGCTTGTGACCTTGCGATCGCGTCTGAAAGATGAGCTTGCGGCTGGCATCCATGTCTTCGACGGGTTCGATACCCACCTTGGCCAGCAAAGCCAGGCATTGTTTGAGAATACGGCCGCGATTGAGTGCGATGACCAGCGCCATGACAACGACTCTAGCGCGATACCCGCTGAACGTCAGCGCCCAGCAACGCAAGCTTCTCTTCGATCGTCTCGTAGCCGCGATCGATGTGATAGATGCGATCGACGAGCGTTCGCCCCTCCGCGACCAACGCCGCAATCACCAAACTGAAGGACGCGCGCAGATCCGTCGCCATCAACGGCGCCGCATGCAACTGTTCGACTCCGCGAACGTGCGCGGTCGAGTGGTTGATCAATTCGATGTCGGCGCCGAGCCGATTGATCTCCTGAACGTGCATGAAGCGGTTCTCAAAAATGGTCTCGGTCACCCGGCACTCACCGACCGAGACCGCATTCATCGCCAAAAACTGGGCCTGCATGTCGGTCGGAAACCCCGGGTAGGGCTGTGTCTCGATATCCACTGCCCGCGGACGCTCACCGTGCATATCGAGTTCGATCCAATTCTCGCCTGTCTCGATGTCCGCCCCGGCAACCCGCAATCGCTCGAGCACCGCCTCTAGCAGAGTTGGATCGGTGTGCTCCAACCGAACGTGACCGCGTGTCGCGGCAGCAGCGATGAGGTACGTACCGGTTTCTATCCTATCGGCCATCACCGAGTACTCGCAGCCGCGTAGTTCGGTGACACCTTCGATTTCGATCGTCTCGGTACCGTGCCCTGATACCTGGGCGCCCATGCTGTTCAAGAAATTGCCAAGATCAATGATTTCCGGTTCGCGCGCGGCGTTTTTGAGCACCGTTTTACCGTCGGCCAACACGGCCGCCATCATCACGTTTTCGGTGCCTCCGACGGTCACCAGATCCATGATCACTTCCGCACCGGTCAATCCGTTTGGGGCCTGGGCTCGGACATAACCGTTTTCCACAGTAATCTCCGCGCCCAACGCGGCAAACCCTTTGAGGTGCTGATCGACAGGCCGTGATCCGATCGCGCAACCGCCCGGCAAAGAGACTTCCGCTTCACCAAATCTCGCGAGCATCGGACCCATGACCAAGAATGAGGCGCGCATGGTTTTCACCAGGTCGTAGGGTGCGCGCAACTGTTTGAGTTTTCTGGAAGTGACCTCGACCTTGAGCTTTTCGTCAATCACCACGTCGACGCCAAGACAACCCAGCAGCTCGATCATCGTGGTCACATCATGCAAATGCGGCGTGTTGGCGATCACCACCGGTTGATCGGTCAACAAGGTGGCCGAGAGTATCGGCAACGCGGCGTTCTTGGCGCCGGAAATGCGCAACCGGCCATCCAGGCGTCGGCCGCCGTTGATGAGTAGCTTGTCCATGTACTACTCGGTAGGGGTCAGGGCTTTGATCGAAACGGCATGCAGGCTGCCGTCGGCAATGAAACTTTCGATGCAGCCATATACGGCTTGGTGTTTCTGCACGCGGCTCATCCCAGTGAAATGGTCACTGATGACGGTGATCACTGCGCGGTTGCCATCCACGGCGACCTCGACCCGGCTTCCGGGAATCGATTCAGCAATTCGTTCCGCGATAACGTCTTTCATGCCAACGCACCTTCATCGCAACGCAAAATGCATGCTAACGGAAATCATGCTAGCGGAAGCACCTGATCGAGGCCGGAGAACGCGATGATGTTACGCAATTCAGGCCGAATTTCTACGAAAACTATGGATTTTTCCTGGGCTTCTGCAGCACGAAACCAGGCGATCAAAAGCGCCACGGTGGCGCTATTGGCTTTTTCCAAACCTGAAAGATCAATGCTGAGGGATTCGCTCACCTCACCGATGCGCGCCTCGCCGACGCGACGAATCTCGGTCAAGTTATCGAAGTCGATGACCCCCGAAAGCTGGTCGTCCTGCAACCGGCAAGCCATCTCTTAAGGCCCTGATCCAGTCTCGCTAGCGTCTTCATCGTCCGCGGCAACGACGGCCGCCCAGGCGTCGATGACTTGGTCGAGATTGCCTCTGTACTTGTTGTCTGCAGCGGCACTGACAAACTGGCTGCGATACGTGAGGCCCATGTTGACGCCGGCAATGACGATGTTGCCGATGCGCCACTCGCCAGCCTTGTTGAGGCTCATGGTATAGACCACAGGATACACGTCACCCGAGGTATGAATTTCCATTTTGACGTTGCGCCGCTTCGGATTGCGCGGTGGCCCATCCGGCGGCAGCACGAGGATTCTGCCATTCTTGAACTCGGTGAGTGTCAGTGCGTAAGTGCGCACCAACCCCCACTTGAAATTTTCGGCAAAACGCTCCCGCTGTTCGTCCGTGGCTTTTCTGTAGTGCACGGACATGACACGTCGCGCAAAACCTTTGAAATCGATGACGGGCGATAGCAGTGCTTCGACGGCGTTGTAGAATCGTTCCGGGTCCTCTTTGACATACGATCTAGACTCCTCGATCAACGTCAAAAGATCTTCCGACGTACGCTGTACGAGGTCGTGAGCACTCGTGTCAACCTCTTCGGCAGCGGCCAGGCCGGCAACCGACCAAGCCAACAACGCGACCGCGATGGTTTTCGATCCTTTCATGACCCGAGCCTCGTGACCAAATCTCCTATGATACGTTCCAATACCAGCGCGCCTTGCGTGTCCACGATCTCACCGCCATCAACCAACACGTCATCCTCGGCACCCTGCAACAACCCGATGTAGCGAGCACCGAGAATACCTTCAGTCAGGACTTGGGCGCCGGTGTCGGTGCTCAGCTCGCCCGCGTCTACGTCGAGTTCCATGTACACCACCGCCTCACCGTAGGCAGCATCCACTTTGATGTCGACAACCCTACCAATGGTAACGCCAGCCAAACTGACCTTGGCCCGTCGTTTGAGACCCGCAACGTCACTAAAGCGCGCGGTAAGCGTGTACGTAGCACTGTCTTGTACGTCGATGCCGCTTACCCGTACCGCAAGAAACAGCAACGCAAGCACTCCGGCAAGCACAAAGCCACCGACGCTGATTTCGACAATTCGCATTCTCATTAGTTGAAGTCTCCATACATGGTCAGGGTCAGGACAAAGTCCATCGCCAGAATCATTACCGACGAGTGCACGACCGTACGGGTGGTTGCCAGACCAATGCCTTCGGCCGTCGGTAGCGTATCGTACCCTTGGTAAACGGCAATCCAAGTGACGATGATCGCGAACACCAACGCCTTCACCATACCTTTACCGATGTCGTTCCAAAGCTGTACAAAATCCGTCATGCCCGACCAGAACCCTCCTGGGTCGACGCCGAGCCACTCAATGCTGACGATCGCGCCCCCGTAAATGGCCACCACGTTAAAGATCGCCGTCAGCAAGGGCAGACTGATGATGCCTGCCCACAACCGCGGCGCCACGATGCGCCGCAACGGATCCACGCCCATCATTTCCATACTCGAGAGCTGTTCGGTAGATTTCATCAGCCCAATTTCGGCCGTGATGGCCGACCCGGCACGGCCGGCAAACAGCAGCGCGGTGACCACCGGCCCGAGCTCGCGCAGCAGTACCATCGCAAGGCCAACGCCAACCGCCTCCTGCGCACCAAATCGGACGAGCTGGGTGTAGAACTGCAGCGCCAATACCGCACCGATCGAAAATGCGGACAGGATGATGATCACCAAAGACAACACCCCGAGGTTGTAGATCTGCTGGAAGAGCAAGCTGATGTCCGTCCGGTTCGGCAGCCCCCAAAGCGCCAATGCCCACATGATCGTCGCACGGCCAAGACCTTCGATACGCTCCAAGGCACGTCGCCCGAGCAAGCGAATGATTTGCAGCGCCAACACCGGGCTTACAACTCTCGACCCAACAAGTCGAATCGATAATCGTCTGCGGGATAGTGAAAAGGCACGGGGCCATCGGGCGATCCATGCATGAACTGACGCACTTGGGGTGTGGCGTGATCGCGCAACATGTCCGGCGAGCCAGACCCAATCACCTTGCCGTTCGACAACACGTATATCTGATCGGCAATGCTCACCGTTTCATGGATGTCGTGGGATACCACCAAACTGGTCGTGTTGAGCGCTTCATTGAGCCCCCGGACGAGGGTCAACAGAACGCCCATCGCGATGGGATCCTGTCCAGTAAAAGGCTCGTCGTACATGATCAGTTTGGGGTCGAGCGCGATGGCCCGGGCAAGTGCTACCCGTCGTGCCATCCCACCGGACAACTGGCTCGGCTTGAGGTCTCTAGCACCCCGCAACCCAACCGCGTTCAACTTCATCAATACCAGATCACGCAGGCTGTCTTCCGGCAACTCGGTATGTACCCGCAACGGAAAGGCCACGTTCTCGAATACGGTGAGATCGGTGAAAAGCGCCGAGGACTGAAACAACATACCCATGTCCTTGCGGAGCTCAAACAGGCGCTCACGCGAGATTTGGCACACATCGACCCCGTCGATCAGCACGTGGCCCTCGTCGGGTTTCAGTTGGCCTCCTATCATCCGTAAAAGCGTCGTTTTGCCAGTTCCACTCGGCCCTATGATGGCCGTTATGCGCCCTCTCTGTACGTCGAGCGAGACGTTGTCGAAGATGATTCGCTCGCCAAGCCGATAGCTCAAGCTGCGTATTTCAACTAGGTTTTGTGAGGGTGAAGACATAGGGGGCACTTAAGCGTAACAAACTATTCCGCTAGCGGCACTACTGCCGAGCAGGTGTTCGAACGCCGTGTTTTACTACCCGATCATCATGCGTTGGCCATCCTGACTAACGCCTGAACGGTATCCGAGGCTAAAAAGTACGCTTAAAAACCTATCGCGAGCCCGGGTCGCGGTAAAAATTCGTTTCACCCGACTTGCGCACTTTTTCGAAAGGAGGCACAGCAAGGGTTGGCGCGAAGCTTGGGTTCCGACTAAAGTTGGCCCCACGGACACTGAAATTAGATTATATCCTTGGTCTATCTTTGGATTCCCATCCTCGGCCTCATCGTTGGCTTCATGGCCTTGGTGTGGAGTGCCGACCGGTTCTTGTCGGGCGCGGCAAGTACCGCGAGCAACCTTGGCGTTTCCAAAATGCTCATTGGCCTCACCGTCGTCTCGGTGGGCACGTCCGCACCGGAGATATTGGTTGCCATCGCGGCGTCGCTCGACGGTAACCCGTTGTTGGCGGTCGGCAATGCAATCGGATCCAACATCGCCAACATCGGCTTGGTGCTCGGGGTTACCGCCGTCATAGGAGAATTGCCGTTCTCGCAGACCGTACTCAGGGCCGAGCTGCCATGGCTCGGGGGCGCCACCTTGCTAGGTATCATCCTGTTGTTCGATCTCGAACTCGGATTCGCCGATGGCGTCATGCTGCTGACCGGGTTGGGCATCATCCTCTATCTCTTGATTCGCAATCAGTCCAACGCTCCAACGGACATCGCCGACGCCATTCGTGAAGAGCTCGAGGAACTGCCGGAAATGACAACCCGGCAAAGCATAGTCCGGTTGCTGCTCGGCTTGGTGGTCTTGGTCATCAGCGCCGAACTTTTGGTTTGGGCGGCCATCGAGATCGCGGCCATCCTGGGCGTCAGCGACATGATCATCGGGCTCACCGTCGTCGCCGTCGGCACGAGCCTTCCCGAGTTAGCGGCAACCGTGGGCGCGGCGATGAAGGGTCATACCGACATCGCGATCGGCAACGTCGTGGGTTCCAACATTCTCAATATCCTGGCCGTGTTGGCGGTGCCGGGACTACTCGCCCCAACGGCCCTCGATCCGGTGGCGCTTTGGCGCGATTGCGGCATGATGTTGGCGATGACCATTTTGTTAGCCCTGTTCGCATACGGTATCAACTCGAGAGCAGTGATAACTCGGTTCGAAGGTGCCGTGATGCTGTCCGCGTGGATAGGCTATAACTTGCTCGTGATTCAGCAAGCGTAATGGATCTGTGGCTAACATGAACGCCGACGTGACGCGCCGCGCTGGCAACATCAAGCTAGTGATATTCGATGTCGACGGCGTATTGACCGACGGCAAGATCACTTACTCGGAGCGAGGCGACGAGATCAAATCCTTTCACGTCCAGGACGGCAGCGCGATCAAACGACTCATCGACAACGGCATCGAGGTAGCGTTCATTACCGGTCGCGAATCGGCAAGCGTCGCCCGTCGCGCCTACGAACTTGGCATCGAACATGTACACCAAGGTGTCAGCGACAAGTCGTTGGCGTTCAAAGAGTTGCTGGAAACTCTCGACATCCGCCCGGAACAGTGCGCGCACGTCGGAGACGACGTGCCGGATGTGATTCTTTTCCAACAGGTCGGACTCGCAATCTCCGTGCCCAACGGTGTCCCGGACGCGCAAGCTGCCGCGCATCACGTTACCGAGCGAGCTGGCGGCGAGGGTGTTGCCAGCGAAGTGTGCAGATTGCTGCTCGCTGCACAAGGCAAGCTAGACTAGTGTCTGGCCAGGCATTTGCGCAGCGAACGGCCGAGGGCATAAGCGCAAACCGAGCACGTAAGTGCTTGATTTGTCGTTGGGTCCCATGGGCCACGGACGGCCCGTGGGTGAAAAATGATTCGTCAGAATCATTTTTCAACAAGCTCCTAGTTCGATGAAACAGCTAGTCGTTGGCGTGTTGCTCGCCGTCGGAGCGTTGTTGCTGGCTTTCTACGTGGCACCTTGGCGCAGCACCGTCACGCCACGCGATCTACCGCCGGAACTCGCCGATGAACCCGACATCTACATGCAAAATGCCACGATTACCCAGTATCAGGCGGACGGCTTGATCCAATACCGTCTGCGGTCCGCCCAGATTCGTCACTTCGAAGCCGAGAAGCTGACGCGTCTCATCGAACCCGATCTCAGCCTCTACAACCATCCCGAGCCACCGTGGCGGGCCACCTCGGAACGCGGATACATTCGTCGACGGACGAACGACGCAGGCGTGGAGGAAGAAGTGGTGTATCTGCGAGACAACGTGGTGTTGCACAAATCTGGAAACGCGGGCGAGGAGATCACGATGCGTTCCCCCGCATTCTACATCTACCCTGAGCGCCAATACGCGGAAACCGATCAAGATGTTATGATCGACACCGAAGTCGGTCGAACCTCAGCGCACGGATTGCAGGGCGATCTGAAGCGTGGATTACTTAAGCTTTTTTCGAATACTGATGCCCCGGTTCATACCATCATACTGCCCGAACAGTTCAAGCAAGCCTCGAGCTAGCAGTCTGTCCCGCTTAGCTCACCTACTGCGGAAAAGCCGGGTTTGGACGGTTTTTGGTACGCCTTTGCGTCAAAGGCGCGCCTTCTCGTGGCTTGATATTCTCCTCAAAGGCGCGCCAAAAACCCCCGCACTCGGTTCCACATCGCTTCGCGATTGGTTTTCCCTCGCTGCGGCGGTCCAAGTCCGACAGACTGCTAGGTGGCTCCTATGGCTGTTCTGTCTGGGCACGGAGTGCGTGCACGCGGTGCCGGGCGATGCAGATGAACCCATTCACATCCAGGCGGAGAACGCCGAGATCGATCAAGAGAACCAACAAGTTACCTACTTCGGCTCGGTCCAAATCAACCAAGGTACGTTGCAGGTCAACGCGGAGCGCATGATCGTCGACTACCGTGAACAAAAAGTCGTGCGTATCACGGCAACCGGCAGTCCAGCGCGTTATCTACAACAACTGGAAGCCGCCGAAGGCACCGTGCAAGCCAACGCTAGCACCATCATCTATTACACCCAGGCCGAACGCATCGACCTAAAAGGTAACGCCAACCTCACTCAAAAAGGTAACCGGATAACGGGTGAACTGATCCAATACGATATCGTCGCTGGAAAAGTCGAAGCCACGGCACCCGACAAAGGCCGCGTCAAGATGGTGCTACAACCCGCAAGCCGCGACGATTCCTAAATGTCGACCCTCGAAGCCAGAGCCTTGCGCAAGCAGTATCGCAGCAAACTGGCGGTAGAGAACGTCAGCCTCTCGGTCTCAAGTGGCGAGATTGTCGGACTGCTAGGCCCGAACGGCGCGGGTAAAACCACCTGTTTCTACATGATCGTGGGACTGCTTCGAGCCGACGCGGGTGAGATCTTTCTCGACGACCGAGAACTCACCAAGGCGGCCATGCACACGCGTGCCCAAGCCGGGATTGGCTACCTGCCGCAAGAAGCCAGCGTGTTCCGGAAGCTCTCCGCGGAAGACAACTTGAGAGCCATTCTGGAACTTAGGCGCGACCTCAAGAAGGATCAGCAACGCGCCTTGTTGGAACGGCTGCTAGACGAGTTCAATCTGCACGCGGTCAGGAAGTCGCTCGGCGAACGACTGTCCGGGGGTGAGCGGCGGCGTCTGGAGATCGCCCGGGCGCTTGCGAGCGAGCCCCGATTCATGCTGCTCGACGAACCTTTCGCCGGCGTCGATCCTATTTCCGTTGGGGACATCAAAAACGAGATACGCGGCCTGGCCAGCCGTGATATCGGCGTTCTCATCACCGATCACAATGTGCGTGATACCCTCGATATCTGTGATCGTGCCTACATCGTAAATGAGGGACACATCATTGCAGAAGGCGACCCAGAGGCCATACTTGCCAACGAAACAGTTCGCAATGTTTACCTTGGAGAAAGCTTTACCCTCTGACGTACGCGGCCGGCAGGTGCCCCCGTCAGGATGACTTAATCGCCATGAAGCAGACCCTATCGTTAAAGCTAGGACAGCAACTGACGATGACGCCTCAGTTGCAGCAGGCCATAAGGCTGCTACAGCTGTCGGCGATGGATCTACACCAAGAGATTCAAGCGGTGCTCGAAGCCAACCCGATGCTCGAGCTGGAGGAAGAGACGGTCGAGCAGGAAGCGCAACCGGCGGACGACTCCACCCAGGCGGCTATGGAGATTTCAGCATCCGCTGATGCGTTGACTGACGAGGTCGGTGAAGGCGACGGCGACACCGCCTACGGCGAGGATGACGCGACAACGTCGCCCGAGTTGCAGCAAACGATTCCCGAAGACCTACCGGTCGACAGTAATTGGGAAGACGTCTATCCACCGACTCCCTCTTCAGCACCGGCACCCGATGACGCGTGGGGTTTCGATGAGCGCAACACGGCGGAAGAGACCTTGCAAGACTATCTGCACTGGCAGCTGAACCTGACCCCCATGTCCGATACCGACCATGTGATTGCTGTGTCCATCATCGATGCGATCAATCCGGATGGCATGCTGGTTGCCTCGACCGAGGAGCTACTCGAGGGGTTCGATCCAGAGTTGGACATCGAAGCCGACGAGGTGGCCGTGGTGCTGAAGCGCATCCAACAGTTCGATCCGACCGGCGTGGGCGCCCGAGACGTGAGCGAGAGTCTGCGCCTGCAGCTGAATCAGCTAGATCCGGACATCCAGTGGCGGGACGAGGCGATCGCGATCGTAACCAATCACCTAGACCTGTTGGGCGCCAAAGATTTTACTACGCTCAAACGCAAGACCAAGCTATCGGACGAGCACCTGGCAGCGATCGCTCAGCTGATTCAATCGTTGAATCCGCGGCCCGGCGCCGCAATCGCGGTGGGACCCGCCGACTACATCATCCCGGATGTGCTGGTGCGTAAAGAAAAAGGCCGTTGGATCGTCGAGCTGAATCCCGAGGCAACGCCCAAGATCTGCATCAACAAACCTTATGCGTCGTTAGTGAAACGCGCCGACAACAGCCCGGACAACACTTATCTGCGCGACAATCTGCAAGAAGCACGCTGGTTCATCAAAAGTCTGCAAAGCCGCCACGAGACGCTGCTCAAGGTCGCCACCAAGATAGTCGAATATCAGCGAGGTTTTCTCGAATACGGTGAGGAGGCAATGAAACCGCTCGTGCTCCACGACATTGCGGAAGCGGTCGAAATGCACGAGTCGACGATCTCAAGAGTCACCAGCCGCAAATACCTGCACACACCGAGGGGTATTTTCGAGTTGAAATACTTCTTTTCCAGCCACGTCGGCACCCGCACCGGGGGCGAGGTATCCAGTACCGCCATCCGTGCATTGATCAAGAAGCTTACCTCTGATGAGAACCCTAAAAAACCATTGAGCGACAACAAAATCGCAGCAATACTGGCAGGCGAGAATATCAAAGTCGCCAGGCGCACTGTGGCGAAGTATCGAGAGTCGATGTCGATACCGCCGTCAAACGAACGCAAGCGCCTGGTTTGATTGATATCGACAGTTTGATGTCAGGTCGACACCCCTGGCACAAGGAACGAAGCGATAGGGAGGCAGCGCATGCAGTTGAGCATCTCCGGGCACCACATCGATGTTACTGATGCACTTAAAGATTACGTCACCGGAAAGCTCACAAAACTCGAGAGGCACTACGATCACATAACTAACGTTCATGTTGTATTGAGCGTTGAAAAACTCGTTCAAAAAGCGGAGGCGACTCTACATTTGAGCGGCGCTGAACTTTTTGCCTACGCCAACTCCGAGGATCTATACGCTGCAATCGACGCGCTTGCCGACAAGCTCGACCGACAAGTCATCAAACACAAAGAAAAAGTTATCGAAAGACATCACGGTCGAGGATAGATCAATCAATTATGATCGACATGGAAAGCATCTTGCTGCCGGAATGCGTGTGCATGACGGTCGAAGCACGCAGCCGCAAACGTGTCCTCGACTTCGCTAGCGACTTGCTAGCCCAACATTACGGAGTATCGGCACGCAATTTGTTCTATGCGCTCATGGAACGCGAGCGTCTTGGCAGCACGGGAATCGGCGAAGGGGTAGCGATTCCGCATTGCCGCCTAGAGTGTTCGCGGATGATGGCGGCGTTCATCATCCTCAAGACGGCCGTAGACTACGACGCGATCGATGGCCAGCCCGTAGATATACTATTCGCCCTCGTGGTTCCGCCCGAGGAGGAAAATACTCACCTCGAAGTGCTCGCGTGCCTAGCGGCCGTTTTCGGCGACGCCTCGGAACGTCAGCAACTTCGAAGCGCTGACACCTCCGCCGAGCTAAACCAAAGGTTCAGGGAGGCTGTTGGTCGGCACTCTGCCGACTAACCGTACTCTAGCGACAACGGCATTCGGGCCAAGGCATTGCAATGAAGCTTACGATCATCAGCGGCCGCTCTGGATCCGGTAAAAGTACCGCCCTGCGCGCACTTGAAGATGCGGGCTACAACAGCATCGACAACTTTCCCGTCGGCCTCTTGCAATCACTCGTCGAGAATGCGATCGGCGACGTGGCGCAGAAAGACGGCAGCATGGCCGTGTGCATCGATGCTCGCAACAAAGAGCTCGATCGCTTTCCGGAGATCCTGTCGGGTCTCGATCGGCTGGATGTCGATTGTCAGGTCATCTACCTAGACGCACTCAGCCCGACACTCGTCAAACGCTTCAGCGAAACCCGACGACGTCACCCACTTACCGACGCCAATACCGACCTTCGCCAAGCCATCGATGCCGAGAGCACTCTGCTGGAAAACATCTCGGATCTAGCCGACCTGACGATCGACACCACGCTGCTCAGCGGCCAAGAGCTCGTCGAGTTCATGAAGTCGCGGGTTATTGCCAATACCGCCAGTGGGTTAAGCCTGTTGTTCCGCTCGTTCGGGTTCAAATTCGGCGTACCGGTGGATGCCGATCTGGTATTTGATCTCCGGTGTCTGCCAAACCCACACTGGATGGAGGAACTACGGCCCTTGACCGGGTTGGACGCACCGGTAGAACACTATCTCGAAAGCGCAAAGATGGTGAACGACATGTTCGACGACATCGTCAACTATCTCGAAACCTGGCTACCGCATTTCGAAGGCAACCATCGAATCTACATGACGGTCGGTCTCGGTTGCACCGGCGGCCAGCATCGCAGCGTCTACATGGCAGAACGCTTAGGCTCGCACTTCGAGGAACACCACGAAAACGTCCTTGTGCGGCATCGGGAACTCGACAGGCGACAATGAAAGAATCGCAGGTCACACTCATCAACCGCCTAGGCCTGCACGCACGTGCCGCGGCCAAACTCGTCAACCTATCGAAATCCTTCGCAAGCCAAGTGAGTCTCACCAAAGACGGCAATACCGTGGATGGCAAGAGCATCATGAACGTGTTGCTGTTGGCCGCGCCGGTCGACACCGTGTTGGAACTCAAGGTCGAGGGCGAGGACGAACAAGTGGCGTTCGAGGCCATCGTTGCGTTGATCGAGGATCGTTTCGGCGAGGACGAATAAGCGCCTTTCTACGCAAGGGCCTTTCTATACAAGGCGTAGCGCAAGACCGTCGAATTAGGGTTAACCTTGCCGCCACCTCATCATCGGGTGAGCGCAGCGGTACGAATCCATGCAATTCCAAGAGCGATTTAGCGAAGTCATCCGTGCCTACGGCGCAGGCGCATTGGGCGACACGCGCTATCTGCTCGCATCGCTGCGGCCGCAAGAGGTCGCCAATCTCTTGGAGTCGACGCCACCGAAGGTACGCCAAGTATTGTGGGACCTCATGGACGAGGACGACGAGAATCAGGTGCTTCAGTACCTCAGCGAAGATATTCGTTCGGAATTTCTCGAATCCATGAATACGGCGCAGTTGGTCGCGGCGGTCGACGATCTCGACACCGACGACCTTGCCGACTTACTACAGGAATTCCCCGATGCGATCGCGCAGCAAGTTCTAGCGTCCATGAGCAAGAACGATCGAGCCCGCGTGGAAGCGCTGTTGTCCTATCCGGAGGATAGCGCTGGCGGGTTGATGAATACCGACCCAATTACGGTTCGCCCGCGTCATGCGTTGGACATCGTGTTACGGTACCTGCGCCTACGCAAAGATCTACCCGAAACTACCGATGCGTTAGTTGTGGTGAACAGCCATGATGAGTACGTCGGCATGTTACCCATCGCAAAGATCCTCACCTCCGACCCAAGCGTTACGGTGCGCGAGGTGATGGATTCAGAAGCCAAAGCACTTTCTGTCGATATGTCGGACACCGACGTGGCACGGTTGTTTTCCGAGGAAGATCTGGTCTCGGCCCCCGTCGTCGATCAAGACGGTAAGCTGGTCGGACGCATCACCATCGATGACGTGGTGGACGTCATCATCGAGGACGCCGACGAAGCGGTGCTTGCCCGGGCCGGTCTCGATCTCGATGAAGACACCTTCGCACCCATCGCCAAGGCCGCCCGCCGCCGGGCCGTCTGGCTCGGCATCAACTTGATCACCGCGTTCTTGGCAGCTGCAGTAATCAATATGTTCGAGGCGACGATCCAAAAGGTGGTGGCACTCGCTGTGCTGATGCCGATCGTCGCGAGCATGGGGGGTATCGCCGGAACTCAGACCTTGACGTTGGTCATACGGGGCATTGCGCTCGGCCATATCGGTCGCGCCAACCTCATGTGGCTGTTGAACCGTGAGTTTGTCGTCGCCGTATTGAACGGCGTGTTCTGGGCCACGCTTGTCGCTATCGCCGCAGCGGCTGCATTTCAGGACCTGATACTTGGTGCTTTGATTGCCATCGCCATGATCGTCAACATTCTGGTTGCCGCGGTTTCCGGCAGTCTGCTACCTACGATGCTGAATCGCCTTTCTATCGACCCAGCCATCGCCGGCGGCGTGATCTTGACCACCATCACCGATGTCACCGGGTTCTTCGTGTTCTTGGGTCTTGCGACCTGGGCATACGCGTAGTGTGGCTCAGCTACGGGCGAGGTAATTATCTGCCGGCGACCGTCATGGCGCCGATGAGGACACTCGGCGTTCGAACGTTGGATCGTTCATCGATGTCGTCGCCCACCGCTACGACATCCAGATACATCTGTCGCAAGTTCGACGCGATGGTTATCTCATCGACCGGGTAACAAATCTCACCGTTTTCTACCCAGAAACCCGACGCGCCGCGAGAATAGTCCCCGGTTACACCGTTCGCACCCTGGCCCATCAACTCGGTGACATACAAACCGGTACCCAGTGTTTTGAGCAGATCATCGAATGTCTGGGTGGCGCCGCTCAGGGTCAGGTTGTGCACGCCCCCGGCGTTGCCCGTAGTTGGCAAGCCAAGCTTGCGCCCAGAGTAACTGGACAAGACATAGTGCTCGACCACGCCCCGGTCGATAAAGGCTTTGTCCCAGGTCGCCACACCCTCACCGTCAAACGCGGCGCTGCCGAGACGTTTGGGCAGATGCGGCTCCTCTACGAGCGACACGTGTTCGCTCAGCACCTGGGTATTCAGGGAGTCGAGTAAAAAAGAGGACTTCCGATACAACGCGCCGCCGCTGATGGCACCTAGCAGGTGCCCTACGAGCCCGGCCGCCATCTGTGCCGAGAACAAGACCGGGAAAGTTCCGGTGGCGACCTTCTGCGGTGACAGTCTTGCCACCGCACGCTCCGCGGCGGTGCGTCCAACTGCCTCAGGTGCGTCCAACGCATCGAAGTCACGATTGACCGTGTACCAGTAATCTCGCTGCATGCCGTTGGCATCTTCAGCGATCAACATGCAGCTGATGCCGTGACGCGTGGCGAGATAGCTACCGATGAAGCCATGAGAGTTACCGTAGACCCGGCACGATTGTTGAGTATTGACCTGCGCACCGTCGGAATTGGTCACCCGTTCGTCGTAGCCCAACCCCTCCGCCTCACAGGCTTCAGCCAGTTCGGTCGCCTTTTGGGTATCTAGATCCATGGGGTGGAACAGATCGAGTTTGGGCAGCACCGTCGGCATAAGGTCAGGATCCGCCAAACCGTGGCACGGATCGTCTTGTGTATAGCGCGCGATGTCGGATGCTCTCGAAACCGTATCTTGAATCGCTGCGTGACTGCTGTCTGAGGTGCTCGCAGAACCTTTGCTCTGGCCGAAGTATACGGTAATGCCAAAACTCCGGTCTTGGTTGAACTCGACGGTTTCGAGCTCACCCTTGCGCACGGTGACAGAGAGTCCGGTGTCTTGCGTAACCGACACCTCCGCACTACTCGCACCTCGGTGTTGTGCCTCCTGCAAGATCTCGCCGACGAGAGCCTTGAGCTCTGCCTCTTTGTCCCTGATATCGATCACTTCACGCATTCTGTTTCGTTCACCACCCATCATTCACTAAACTTGTCACCTATGGATCAAGAACTCAGCAAATCGGCTAAAAAACGTGAGGCCTTGCGTTTGCAACAAATCGGCAGCGCGCTTACCAAACTCAACACCGACCAGCTAGCCGCCATGCCGATCGACACTAGGCTCATGGACGCCATCGCGCTATATCACCGCATCAAGTCCAACGAGGCCAAACGCCGCCAGCTACAATACATCGGCCGCCTAATGCGCGATAGCAACGTCACCGCCATCGAGGACGAGATCGATCGTCTGTCGGGCGAATCCGCCGCCGCTCGATACCAATTTCACCGACTCGAACGCTGGCGCGAACGCCTGCTCGCCGAGCCGGATGCCTTGACGGAATATCTCGTCGAATATCCGACGACCGACCGGCAACATCTGAAGCACCTGATTCATCGCACCAACGACGCGAAAGACGCAACCCAACAACGCAAACTCGCCCGTGAACTGTTTCGACTGTTGCGCGGCACCGTCGGCGACGTCGACTAGCGAAACCGAGCCCATCGCGGCCTCGCGTCCCTAGGACGCGCAGCCGCCTCCTACCGGGAATCGAGATTCCAGGGTAGGAGCGGCTTTAGCCGCGAAGCGAGGGCGCGTCCTTAAGGACGCGTTGCCGAGCGGTTTCGATACCGGGCATGGCGTTGCCGAGCCCATCGCGGCCTCGCGTCCCTAGGACGCGCAGCCGCCTCCTACCGGGAATCGAGGTTTCTTCGAGCGCTTACGTCTGAGTGCCGCCGACGGTTACTTCGTCAATCTTCAACGTCGGCTGACCAACGCCAACGGGCACCGTCTGGCCGTCCTTACCACACACACCGACACCTTCGTCTAACTCGAGATCGTTGCCGACCATCGATACCTTGGTCATCACCTCCGGGCCGTTGCCGATCAACGTGGCACCACGGATGGGGCGCCCGACCTTGCCTTTCTCGATCAGGTAAGCTTCGGTCGTCGAGAACACGAAACGACCGGAGGTTATATCTACCTGACCGCCGCCAAAGTTGACCGCATAGATGCCTTTGTCACAACTCGCGATGATCTCTTCCGGGTCGTGGTCGCCGGCCTGCATGAACGTGTTGGTCATGCGCGGCATCGGTAGGTAGGCATACGACTGACGTCGGCCGTTGCCGGTCGGTTGCACCCCCATCAACTTAGCGTTCAGCTTGTCCTGCATGTAGCCCTTCAGGATACCGTCCTCGATCAGCACCGTCGCACACGTCGGCGTGCCTTCGTCATCGACGGTGAGCGAACCGCGGCGGTTCAACAACGTACCGTCGTCGACGACCGTGCACAAAGGGGAAGCGACCTTTTCGCCTATGCGATTGGCGAACGCCGAACTGCCCTTGCGATTGAAATCGCCCTCCAAGCCGTGCCCGACTGCCTCGTGCAGCAGAACCCCCGGCCACCCGGGTCCCAACACTACGACCATCGGACCTGCCGGAGCATCGACCGCTTCCAGATTGACCAATGCGGTACGCACCGCTTCACGGGCCAGCGCTTCGGCCCAATCGTCGGAAAAGGTAGTCAAACTCCGACGACCGCCCCCACCGGCGAACCCACGTTCCCGGCGGTCGCCCTCGGCAACAATCACCGATACGTCCATGCGCACCAGCGGCCGAACATCGGCACTCAGCGTGCCGTCGGTCGCCATCACCAGTATCGACTCGTGGCTCGCCGCCAAACGCACGTTGACCTCCTGCACACGGTTGTCGGCGCGTCGTGCTGCTATGTCGACCCTTGCCAAGAGCGCGACCTTTTCTTCACCCGAGAGACTCGGAATCGGATCGACCGATGGGTATTTAGGCACGGGTGTATTGCGTTGCCAGGCCTTCACCCGTTGATCGCCACCAAGGCGTGCTATGGAACGCGCAGCCTCCGTCGCCCGCGCCAACGCGGGCAACTGTATGTCTTCGGCGTAAGCAAAACCGGTTTTCTCACCGCTGATGGCGCGCACGCCGACACCCCGATCTACGCTAAAACTACCCTCTTTCACGATGCCGTCTTCGAGCGACCAGCTTTCCGACTTGTAGTTCTGAAAAAACACCTCGCCGAGATCGATAGCGCCCCCCACCAGTTTGCCCATGACTGCCTCGACGTCGCTGTGTTCGATCCCCGCCGGAACCAGCAACTGTTGCTGCGTCTCGGCTACCAAATCACTCATGGCCCGCCCTCTCTCTCTACCAACCCATCCCTCTCCGCTGCCTCGGACAACGGTTCCTCGAAACTCTGCAACGTATCGTTCCACAGCCCAACCAATTTCACTTGTGGGTCGTCGAGCGTACCGGTTACTTCGTACTTGGCGGTACTCAGCTGCTCGATCTGTTTCTTCAACACCTGCTGCCCCAACAGCACGCCGATCCCCGCGAGAGGATTGGCAATTGCCACGTATGCTGCGTACCAAGGCAAACTGTTACTAACGGGCAGCGTGACGATCATTTCGTTGTCCATCACGCCGTCCTTCAAATTGATGGTGTCACCGATCCGGAAGCTGGAACCCGATCCCTTCACTTCCATCGGCTCGACAAACACCATGATGCCTTCATCAAGCCTGGCGTTCGCATCGATCGTGTCAAAACTGACGCCCTTGCCGACCACGTCGGAAAAATCGAAGTTCAAGCGTTTGGTGATCGTCGAAAAGTTCAGCAGGCTGAAGATTCGCAACGCGCTGTTGTTGGATGCGATTTCCAAAAAGCTGCCATCGGTGGCGGCGAACTTGACATCGCCCTTCAAGGCGTTGATCTCGAGGTTGAGCGGCGACCCCGCCCAGCTCGCATCCACCATGAGGCTCGCTGTTGCCGATTCGAGACTCGGCGCGTAATCCCATAGCGGCAGCACGTCGGCGAGATTCTCCATCGTCAGCGTCGCCTGCATGCGACTGCGATTGTTGGTCGCGCTCCAGAAAACCCCTTCCGGCACCGCAATAGCCGTCCCTTTCAAGCTGGCAGCTAGGTCGCCGAACAACACACCGTCGCCAAGATTCCGAATCGTAAACACCCAACTACCGAAGTCTTCCTCACCGATGATCAACGCATCGATCGTCACATCGGCTTCCGGCAACTTGTCGACGATCGAAACATCGAACGGGTCACCCTCGCCCCCTTCATCCGGAAGTGTGATGCTTTTGAAGTAGAGCTCGAGCGGCGCGTCACCGGTCTCCACCAAACTTCCGGTGACATCGGCGGACGCAAACTGCAACGCCATGATGTCGTCTCTGAACGTGCCATCAACGGTAACATCGTCGAACACCGTGTTCTCGATACGCACCTGGTCGACCAGCACGTGTCGCAAACGCCACGGAACCGCCAGCTGCATGCCGCCCGCATTCTCGACCCACTCGTTCACGTCGAACTCGGTGATTCGGCCGGTTACGATCACCTCATCGGCCGTCGTCGCGACCATTGGCGGTGGCGCGCGCACGCCAATCGCCCCACGCAACGGAACATCGGCGGTATGGAACCAGGCATTGACGATGCCATGGCGAATCTGCATCGCGGTATAAGTGTCCAAAAACTGCAGGTTCAATTCCGTCGGTCGGGCGACGTTAGCGGCCTTGGCGAACTCGCCCGGTAGATTGATGGTAAGTCCGACCAGGTCCGTGTTAGCCACCATCTGCGAAGCTTGATCGTCGACCGCAATGCTCAACTCGGCATCGAATGGAAACAAACCTTCCGCCAGCCCATAGTCCTGCATGTCGGCCAACTGATAGATGTCTGCCGGGGTCGCGGTACCCACGATGTGAAAGTCGACGGAATCGTCATCCGCAACGGTGTCGATGGTGACTGGCCGCCCGAACAACTCGCCGGTCAACTTCTCACTCGTCAGATAGTGCGGATACTGGTAGTGGGCGTTGCCGTGCAGTCCGCCCAACGTCAGCCGGAAGTCGGGCATCACCAGCGCCACTGCCGAAAGGCTCACATCCAACGCGATATCGACAGACTGATCGGCGCGTTGCTCGTTGATCGGAATGTATAAGCGTCCCTCCAGCGACAAGCTTCCCGTCCCATCCCATTCCGGCGTGACAAACGCCATCCACTCTCGAAGCGGCGAGCGGCGCACGAATTCCAGGGCCTCGCCGGCGTCTATCTCAGCGTGCAGGTCAACTTCGGCATAGGCGCCGTTGTCGAAAAGACGTACTTGGGTATTGCGGATGTGCCCGCCCATGGATTTAGCCGAACGCACGTCGGCGAACGTGTTTCTACCCGCGACCGTCACCTCGGCCTCGACTTCCGTCACCACGGGCCAGTTCGGGTCGTAGCTTACCGTGCCGTTCTCAATGGATGCTTGCAATTCGATGCGCCGGCTTTGGTCGTTGGGCTGCGTATGCACCTGACCCTGATAGGCAAACGAAGCATCGACGAGACGCCCACCGAGCGGTCCTTGATCAAGCCATTGTTTGAGCTGTTGCGGCAACCTGAACGGCACAAAGGTTTTGGCATCGACCATGCCCACCTGATCGACGTTGATCAAGAGAGCGATGCGCTGATCGTAATACCCTGGTGGTCGCGACAGCGAAAAACTGCCGACCGACCGGCTGGTACCGATATCTGCCCGAAGATACGGCGCGCGCAGTCCGAAGTAGTCGCCCCGAAACCAACCGAACAAACTGCCCTGCACGCTATCGAGTTGCCAACCGTCGTCAAAAGTATCAACAAAGTGCACTTGCAGCGCTTGCGCGTTGAGCGCCAACACCGCACCTCGCTCAAAGCCAACGACCTCGCCCGCCCCATTGCGTACGCGAGGTACACCTTTGTATGGCTCCAGTTCGATGCCATCCAAGGTCGCCGCGTAACTTAAACCCTCGGGCGCGACGTTGGCATGTACGTTGTACGCCCTGCCTTTCAGCTGCAACGCATTCAGCCACCGATGCGCCACATCGACACCGCGCAAAGCACCTGCTAGAAAACTGCTGATTTCCCCCAACGCCAGCCCGTCCGTCCAGAACTCAATGCCATCCACGTCACCGCGGAAGGCAATCACGGGTAGCTGCAGGCGTTGATCTTCAGCCGTCAGCGTGAGTTCGAGCGCTCCGTGATGTACGTCGTCGTCCACCAAAGAACGTACGCTGGTCTGCACAGCCGCCATCACGCCGCCGGACAGGCCGATGTCGTCGAAAACCGCGGTAAAACCTCCACCGCCGGTGCCAGCGTCGCGCGTCCACTGGCCATCGACACCTAAACGCAAGCCTGTGGCCAACCCCAGCCAATCTGTAAACGCGCCAGGTATGTCGACGGCCCCGCTGACGACCAGCGACTCGCTGTCGTCATAGACGGGCCAGACACCCTCCTTCGCCCGCCACTGAAGATCAAGGCGGCAACTACGGTCAGCCGTCGGTACGCAATCGGCACGACTTGCGATCACGTCGTACCAGTGCATGCCGCCGCGGTTGATGCCTCTGGCATCGATACTCAACGCTGGATGGTTCGCGCCGCGCACGGCAACCGTGCCGATGACACGTATCTCGTCCGAGTCTTCGAGCATCGCGAGGACATCAAACTCGGACTCGCGCCGGACCATGCCTGCAAGCCACCAACCTTGATCGGTCTTCTCCACTTCGACGGACGCGTCCTCGATAAACAAACGCTGTAAAACCAGTCGATTGCGAACCAGCGTCTCTAACACGTCGAGCTCAACGAGCACGTCGTTTAGGGTTCCCGCCGGTAGCCGTACCTCGTCCACCCGTAGAACCGGATTGAGGCGTTGCCAATCACCCGTGAGACCCGACACCACGATATCTTGGTCTTCGAGTAAAACGTTGACCGCGCCTTGAAAGTCACCGATGACCCACATCGCCACCCGACCTAGCGTCTGCATGAGCGCAAATACCAACAACAGGAAGGTGATGAACACGAGCAGCGGGCGAACGACAAGGTGATGCACGACTGATCTCTCTACTTAGGCTCTCGGCAGCGCCGCGTCAACGACGCGTACCCCGCACGACAACCACGTCAAACTGACCAGGGCCGTAGCTCGGTTCGACCTGGATGCGAATCTCACGGCGGGTCCTTTCGGACAGTTCGGCAAGTTGTTCGGCATCTTCATCCAGCAGACGATCCACGACGCTTTCCGACGCCCGAATGAGATACTCGCTCTCGAGTTCTTCGGAGCGGGCTCGAACAGAAGCGTGCCCGAGATCTTCGCGGCGCGTTTGCGCGTCGTGCAAAATCGCGCGAAACACTTCGATACACGTGCTCTCGCTGGTCTTTACCAACCCGATCCCGTCGCACAGGTGACAGGGCTCGCAAACTTGCTGAGCGAGACTTTTACGTGTGCGTTTGCGACTCATTTGCACGAGGCCGAGCGATGAGAATCCTTCGATACGGACTCGGGCAGGGTCCAACTCGACGGCCTTTTCCAACATTCTCAGTACCTGGCGTTGATGTTCCTCATCTTCCATATCGATGAAATCGATGACGATGATGCCACCGAGGTTTCTGAGCCTAAGCTGCCGGGGGATGACCTGCGCTGCTTCCAAATTGGTTCGAAACACCGTCTCCTCGAGGCTGTGAACGCCCAGATAGCTGCCGGTGTTGACATCGATGGTCGTCATCGCCTGGGTCTGCTCTATGATGATGTAGCCGCCACATTTCATGCTGACCTTCGGCTGTAGAGCGCGCGTCACCTCATCGTCGATGCCGTGACGTTCGAACAGCGGTCGCGGTTCGACATGAGCGATCACCCGTTCGGAAAATTCTGGTAGGAACGCATCCACAAATTCGAGCACCCGCTGGTAGGTGTCCTCATCATCGATATGGATCTGGTGTAGATTGGCGCTCGCAAGATCACGCACCACCCGAATGTGCAGCGGCAGCTCTTGATATACCACCCCCGGGCAGGCGGCAACCGCGCGGTTCTCGAGGATACGATCCCACATCCGCGTCAGCAGGCGAACGTCGGTCTGCAGCGGCTCATTGTCGACCCCTTCACTGGCGGTGCGCGCGATGAAACCCATCTCGATATCCCTATCACGCCGGATGCCGTCGATCAGGTCGCGCAACCGTTCCCGTTCCGACTCTGCCTCGATCCGTTGGGAAATACCGATGTGATCGTTGAACGGCATGAGCACAAGATAGCGCGAGGCAATCGCCAACTGAGTCGTCAGCCTAGCGCCCTTATTGGCGATCGGGTCTTTGGCTACCTGCACGAGCAACTGTTGGCCATCGTGCAGGAGACCGCGAATATCGGGCGGCGGATCCTGTTCGGCACCCTGGCGGGGCCGCTCAATGTCGCGCGCGTGCAGGAACCCCGGTCGCGCCAATCCGACGTTGACGAAAGCGGCCTGCATCCCCGGGATGATGCGCTCGATCTTACCGAGATAGATGTTGCCGGTGAGGCTGTAGCCTTGGGACCGGGCAATGTGAATCTCTTGAAGCGCGCCATCCGAAAGCAGCGCCACCCGGGTCTCGAAATCGTCGACGTTGATGAGCAGTTCTTCTGACATCTTTAGGCTATCTCGCCAATCTTTCCCGCCACGTATCGAACCGGAACCGCCTGAGCAGCGCCTCGGTGGCCGCCAGGGGCAACCCGACGACAGCGCTATAGCTCCCCGCGATGTGAGCCGCAAATATACCCCCAATACCTTGAATCCCATAGCTGCCGGCCTTGCCTTGAGGCTCGCCGGACTGCCAATAACGCAAAGCCTCGGCCTCACCGATCGCGCGGAACGTAACGTCGGTGGCGACGGCGCTCGTTAGGTGGTGGTTACCATCAGTCACACAAACTCCAGTGATAACGGTGTGTGTGCGGTCGCTCAAGGCCAGAAGCATGCGCACCGCATCTATTTGACCACGAGGTTTGCCAAGAATTTCATCGTCGAGCACGACGGCGGTATCAGCGCCTAGCGTCAGGCTATCGGCCGCCGCCGCCGCGTTCGCCTTGTCGGTCGCCATGCGTAACACGTAGTTCTCGGCCGCCTCATCCGACAGGCGTGACTCGTCCACGTTGGGGACCTGAATCTCGAAGGAGAGGACGATTTGTCGTAAAAGCTCGGCCCGACGCGGGGACGCCGACGCCAAGACCAGTCGTTTACTCAACGCGGAACTGCACTCTCAGGTTCTGCAGCAGTATATACAGGAACGGCCAGACTAGCGTGCTGACCAACGCGGGCAACAGCATCAACCAAGTCCATTCGCGGCCGGTAGCCTGGCCCTGAACGATCTGCCGGGTACATTCCCCGCCGAGCACCATGAGGAATACGACGCCACATTGTTGCAGTACGGAGTACATGCGCAGACGCTCGTAAAATCGCCAGGTGACGTAGGTGACCGCGGCCAACACCAACCCGTTGAGACCGAGCGGGTCCGCGTACAACACATCGACCAACAAGCCAACGATCCAAGCGCTGATCAGACCAATGCGATGCGGCAACTCCATCACCCAGAAAAACACCACCAGCACCACCCACCCCGGTCGCAGCCAACCGAGCCAGTCCGGCCACGTCAACGGCGCATGAAAGATTGTCAGGATCAATGCGGCCGCGAACGTCAGCAATATGATCCAGCCACCCCGGCTCGGGTTCACTCGCCCTCCTCGATGTTGCCGAAGACAACGAGCACGTGGCGCGACCGGTCGAGAAGTGCGGTCGGCTTGACGCTGACGAAGGCAAACGAGCGCGTTGCGTCAACGAGCACCGATTGCACGGTTCCAACCGGATAGCCGCGCGGAAAGCGCCCACCCAAACCGGAGCTCATCAAGAGATCGCCTTCACGGATGTCCGTTGTAGCCGGCAGGTTCTCGAGCTCCAACCGGTCGATGCGCCCCGTGCCTGCCGCGATGCTACGCACGCCATTGCGATTGACTTCGACCGGTACCGCATGCGTCACATCCGTGATCAAAAGCACTCTCGAGATGTATTCACTCACTTCGACGACTTGCCCAAACAAACCTTCAGCATCGATCACCGCTTGGCCGATTTGCACGCCGGCGTCCGCGCCTTTGTCGATCAAGATCTGCTGCGTGTTCGGAGCTGGCACCAAGCCCACCAGCTCGGCGATCAAGACTTCGGTAGGTAAACGGGCTTGGCTACCGAGCAGCTCGCGCAGCCGATCATTCTCGGTTTTGAGTGCGAGAAACTGCTGAGAAACTTGTGACAGCTCCAAGACCCGGCGTTGCAGCGTTTCGTTGCGCTCGAGAAGGCTTTCCCGGGTCGAAACCACCTCGCCGATTTCTCCACCCAGCAAGTAAGGGCTTTCGGCAATGAATTGGATCGGACTCAACACGGTGCCGATGACACTGCGTACCGGCTGCAACAATCGGGTGGTGACCTCGAGGGATACGAGCATCAGTGAGACGATGGCCAACCCGGCTAGCAGGTACCCGGCCCCGGACTCTCTGACGAATAGCGCCTTGATAAAGTCTCTCCGGTCTCGATCCTAGGTTGTTGATTCTACACAATTAATCCTGGAAATCTGCGGTAGGAGCGGCTTCAGCCGCGATTCCTTTGTGTTGAATCCTGCGTCAATCGCGGCTAAAGCCGCTCCTACCTCGAATTGTGTAGGTCATTAGAGGCGCCCAAAAGTCGATCCTACCAAGTCGTTCCACGGTTATTAGAGGTACCTGCTAGTCCGTCGATAAAAGGTCTGCGTTGCCTGCCTGGTCCAACAGTTCCAACGCCTTGCCGCCGCCGCGCGCCACACACGTCAACGGATCTTCGGCGATGATCACGGGCAAACCCGTTTCTTCCGCCAGCAGCAGGTCGAGGTCGCGCAGCAACGCGCTACCGCCGGTGAGGACAAGCCCAGTCTCGGCGATGTCTGACGCCAGTTCCGGCGGACATTGTTCCAACGCGCTTTTCACCGCTTGCACAATCATAGACAGCGGCTCTTGCAATGCCTCGAGAATCTCGTTGCTGCTGAGGGTAAAACTTCTCGGCACGCCTTCGGCGAGGTTGCGCCCGCGCACGTCGATCTCACGGGTCTCTTTTTGCGGGTAGGCGGCGCCAATCTCCTGTTTGATGCGCTCCGCGGTCGCCTCGCCGATGAGGCTGCCTTGGGAACGACGCACATAGGCGACGATGGCTTCGTCGAAGCGATCTCCGCCGACGCGTACCGTGTCCGAATACACCACGCCATTGAGTGAGATGATGGCAATTTCGGTGGTGCCGCCGCCGGTGTCGACGACCATCGTACCCACCGCTTCCTGGACCGGCAGCCCCGCACCGATAGCCGCTGCCATCGGTTCTTCCAAGAGGCGTACGTCGCGTGCCCCGGCGGAGAGGGCACTTTCCCGAATGGCCCGGCGCTCCACTTCGGTGGACCGGCAGGGTACGCTTACCAGCACACGAGGGCTCGGCCTGATGAAGGAGTTTTCGTGCACTTTGTTGATGAAATACTTCAACATTTTCTCGGTGACGAGAAAATCGGCGATAACACCGTCCTTCAGAGGCCGAATGGCGGTAATGTTGCCGGGTGTGCGCCCGAGCATGCGTTTGGCCTCAAGCCCAACGGCAGTCACACTTTTCTGGTTACCTTGAACGCGAATGGCCACGACCGAGGGTTCGTTCAGAACAATTCCTTGGTCGCGTACGTAAATGAGGGTGTTGGCGGTGCCGAGGTCGATAGCAAGGTCTCGGGAGAACAACCCCCGAATGTTTTTGAACATCAAACAAGCCTTTTACGTATGGGGTCTGGAATCAGCCACGGTCGTACTAAGCGTTAATATGACGATAGCAACACGAGTAGAGCGAAGGCGACGCTACTCTAACAACGATCGCCTCATTGCAGCAAGGATAGCGCAAAGGCGTTCCTACCCGAAGTACAGGGTAGGAGCACCATAAGGGGCGATTCAAGTAAACTTATCCGCATGCGTGACATAAACATAGATCACCTTGCGAGGCTGGCACGTCTCAAGCTTTCCGACGCAGAACGTGAGCAGGCCGAGATCGACCTGCGACGCATCATCGATATGGTCGATCAGATGCAAAGCGTGGACACCGAAGGCATCGCCCCGCTAGCCCATCCATTGGACGCGAACCAGCGCCTGCGAGCCGACGTCGTGACGGAAACCGTCGATCGCCAGCACTATCAGCAAGGCGCTCCGGCGATCCAGGACGGCTTGTATCTAGTGCCGAGGGTTGTCGAATAGCCGATGAATCTCGACCAACCCATCCGCCAGATCGCTGCCGAACTGGCTAGAGGCGACTATTCGAGCCGAGAACTCACGGTAGCCGCCATTGAGCGCGCGAAGCGGCTGAACGAACGGCTCAACTGCTTTGTAACCATTGCCGAAGACCAGGCACTCGCACAGGCGGAACAAGCCGACCAACGCATCAGGCGTGGACAAGCGACGCCGTTGACCGGCATCCCGGTCACCCACAAAGACATCTTCTGTATCGACGGCATGCTAACCAGTTGTGGCTCGAAGATGCTGGCGAACTTCACCGCACCCTATACCGCAACGACGATTCAGAAGTTACTCGATGCAGGCACCGTGACGCTCGGCAAAGCCAACATGGACGAGTTCGCGATGGGATCCTCCAACGAGAACAGCTACTTTGGCTCGGTCGCCAACCCCTGGAATACCGATTGCGTTCCGGGCGGCTCATCCGGCGGTTCAGCCGCCGTCGTCGCCGCCAGCATCACGCCCGTGGCCACCGGCACGGACACTGGCGGTTCAATTCGGCAACCGGCGAGTTTCTGCGGCGTCACGGGCTTGAAACCCACCTACGGCCGGGTGTCACGCTACGGCATGGTGGCGTTTGCATCGAGCCTGGACCAGGGCGGCGTGCTCGCGCATACGGCGCACGACGCGGCCTTGATGCTCGCCTACATGGCGGGTTTCGACCCTCGCGACTCGACCTCACACGATCACCAAGATGCGTGGCTCGAGGCAGTTCCGGAAAACGGCATCGGCGAACTGGAAGCACCACTGACGGTGGGCATGCCGAAGGAGTATTTCGATAACGCCTCGATCGGTGCAACCCTTTACGATGAAGCACGACGGGCGCTCGAGGGGCAAGGCTTTCGCTGCCAAGAGATAACGCTGCCGCACACCGACGCCGCGATTCCCGCGTACTACATTCTCGCTGGTGCCGAGGCGTCGACCAACTTGTCACGGTACGACGGCGTGCGCTTCGGCCATCGGTGTGAGGACCCCGAATCGTTGGAGGATCTTTACGAGCGCTCTCGCAGTGAAGGCTTCGGGGCCGAGGTCAAGCGCCGCATCCTCACCGGCACCTATGCCCTGTCGGTCGGCTACTTCGATGCCTACTACGTGAAAGCTCAGAAGATACGCCGCCTGATCCAGCAGGACTTTCTGAACGCGTTTAGCAAGGTCGACCTGCTTATCGCACCGACAGCGCCCGGCACGGCGTTTCGTCGGGGCGAACTCACCGATCCGCTCGCCATGTACCAGCAAGACCTGTTCACGATTCCCGCGAGTCTGGCTGGCCTACCCGCCCTCACCCTGCCTTGTGGTCTACACGACGGCCTGCCCGTCGGACTGCAGATGATTGCTGCGCATTTCGATGAGCAACGGCTGCTCAAAGCCGCTGCCGTGTATCAGTCCATCACGGACTGGCACAATTTGCGCCCGGACCTGCGCATGGAGATCGACTAGTGACGCAGTGGGAACCCGTTATCGGTCTCGAAGTGCATGTGCAACTTGCTACGACAAGCAAGATCTTTTCCGGCGCCAGTACCGCGTTCGGTGCCGAACCCAACAGTCAGGCATGCCCCGTCGATCTCGGCTTACCCGGTGCGCTACCGGTACTCAACCAGGCCGCCGTGCGAATGGCAGTCAAGTTCGGCCTGGCGATCGGAGCCGAGGTACACCAGTTCTCGATCTTCGATCGCAAGAACTACTTCTACCCAGACTTGCCGAAGGGCTACCAGATCAGCCAATTTCTAAACCCCGTCGTCGGCACCGGCAGCCTGGAGGTACACACCGAAGACGGCAACGTGCGCACCGTGGGCATCACTCGCGCGCACCTCGAGGAAGACGCCGGTAAGTCGGTGCACGACGCTTTCCCGGGATTGACCGGTATCGATTTCAATCGAACCGGTACCCCGCTTTTAGAAATCGTATCCGAACCCGACCTCAGATCGCCTGAGGAAGCATCCGCCTACTTCCGGCAACTGCACTCGCTGGTGCGCTACCTCAAGATATGCGACGGCAACCTGGCTGAAGCCAGCATGCGCTGTGATGCCAACGTTTCCGTGCGGCCTGCGGGTTCGATCACACTCGGCGAACGCACCGAGATCAAAAACATCAACTCTTTCCGCTTTGTCGAGAAAGCCATTCGCTACGAGATAGCGCGCCAGATCGATGTCCTGGAAAGCGGCGGCACCGTGCAACGGGATACCCGTCTGTACGATGCCGAACGCGATGAAACTCGGCCCATGCGCACCAAGGAATTCTCGGACGACTACCGCTATTTTCCAGACCCGGATCTACTACCCCTGGTCATCGATGATGCCTTCATCGAGTCTGTGCGGGCCGAGCTTCCGGAGCTTCCGGATGCACGCCGCGCACGCTACGGCGATGCTCTGAACTTGAGCGATTACGACGCCCGCTGGCTCACCAACGACCCCGACATCGCGGACTACTTCGAAGCGGTGTATGAAGTCTGCGGTGACCCCAAGTTGGCCGCCAACTGGGTGATGGGCGAATTATCGAGAAACCTCAACCGTGACGAGCTGGGTATCCACGATGCGCCGGTCACCGCCGACCAGCTCGGTATTTTGATCCGGCGCATCGGCGACGGCACGCTCTCGAACAACATCGCCAAGACGATCTTCCAGACCCTCTGGAAGGGCGAAGGGCTGGGGCCAAGCGGCGTCGACGAGATCATCGCAACCCAAGGCCTGACCCAAATGAGCGACAGCGCCGAACTCGAGGGCATCGTTGCCGCGATCGTTGCCGACCATCCAGATCAAGCGACGCAGTTCCGTGCCGGAAAAGACAAACTTTTAGGCTTTTTCGTCGGCCAGGTCATGCAGGCCACCGAAGGCAAGGCCAACCCCAAACAGGTGAACGAGCTCCTGAAAAAGAGGCTAGATCGCGCCTAACAATCCCCCACAAGATGACGTGGTTCGAAACCAAGGTAGGGTGGACAACCGATGCTGAGGTCGGCGGCATTCGAGCCTGTACGGCCGCGAAGTACCGGATAGTGGTTCGTCATCGCTGCCGAGGTTTTTGCTCCCGGACGGGAATCGGGTATGCTTGATCGGTTACTCATTGCATAAACACTTGAAGGGGGGTAGATGAGTCAGCCACTACCAGCTGTTAGCTATCTGAAGTTGCCGGAAGACGGCGATCCATACCTCGAGGGCCACAAATGCGGCAGCTGCGGCGCCACCTTCTTAGGTGAGCGCACGATATGCGCTAAGTGCGGTACTCGCGACCAAATGCAGGCCGTGACGCTGCCCAACAGTGGCAGCCTGTACTCGTACAGCATCGTGCACCGGTCGTTTCCAGGCATCGATGTGCCCTACATCAGCGCCATCGTCGATCTCGACGACGGTACCGCCATCAAAGGCAACCTGATCAACGTCGAGCCTGACCCGGAGAACATCGAATTCGGAATGCCCGTCGAGGTCGTCTACGACGACGCCTTGGGAAGGAAAGACAAAGACGGGAATTCCTATATAGCCTATTTCTTCCAACCCCAATCGAATTAGCGAGACGAGCTAAAGGAGACAACCATGACTGACGCATATGTCGTTGGCGTAGATATGATCAAATTTGGACGGTTCCCCGATAGGACCGTTCCGGAAATCGGCTCGGAGGCAGCGCTGATGGCGCTCGACGACTGCGGGCTCACCATTCAAGACATGGAGGCTTTGTACTGCGGCAACCTCGGCCAAGCGAGCGGCATGGTCGGCCAGCGCATTCTGCGCGAGATCGGGCAGACGGGCATTCCCGTGGTAAACGTCTCCAACGCTTGTGCAACCGGGGCGACCGCGTTTCGGGAAGCCTGGACGTCCGTGAAAGCCGGTCTGTACGACGTCGTACTGGCCGTCGGTGTCGAGCAGATGGGCAAGGGCCTGCTCGGCGGTACCGGTGGCGGGACGGGGATCCCGAAAGAAGGTCTGTTCGGTTCGGGCACCATGCCGGCCGTGTTCGCGGAAGCCGGCATGGAGCACACCAACAAGTACGGCACGACCTTCGAGCAATTCGCCAAGGTGTCGGTCAAGAACCACCACCACTCCACGATGAACCCGAAGGCGATGTACCAGATCGAGACGCCTCTGGACACGGTAATGAATTCCGAGATGATCTCGTATCCGAACACCAAGCTGATGTGCTCGGTCAACGTCGACGGTTCCGCGGCAGCCGTTATCGTTTCAGAAAAGAAGGTCAAAGAGTTGGGTCTGATGGGTCGTGCTATCAAGGTGCGTGCCTCGATCCTCACCTCAGACCCGTGGCAGGAACGCGACCTCGTCATGCCGGACGTGAATACCTGTACCCGCAAAGCTGCGGCCGCCGCCTATGAGATGGCGGGCTTGGGCGCCGATGATATCGATCTCGTCGAACTCCACGACTGCTTCGCAACCGCCGAGATTCTGCACTACGAGAACCTGGGTCTTTGCGGAGACGGTGAAGCGGGACGCATGATCGACGACGGTGAAGTCGCCCTTGGCGGTCGGGTGCCCGTCAACGTTTCCGGCGGCCTGCTCTCGAAGGGCCACCCGCTCGGCGCGACCGGTATCGCCAATATCTATGAAGTGTCCACCCACCTGCGTGGCGAAGCCGGCGCACGGCAGGTCGAAGGTGCCCGAATCGGCATGACCCATGTCATCGGTCTCGGTAGCGCCTGTGGCATTCACATCCTAGAGAAGGCGTAAAGCCGACACCGCAACGTAGGGGTCAGAGACACGGGACAGAGTAAAAACTCTACTCTGACCCTTGACTCGGACCCCTATAGCTCTATAGCTGATGCGCATCGGCGTCGTCAGCGACACGCACAACAACCTCAAGAACGTCGCCAAGATCGTTGAGCTATTCAACGAAGTCGGGGTCGACCGTGTCATTCACACCGGAGACATCACGCAAGCCAAGACCTTGGATGTGTTCGCCCAGCTAAACGCCCCGCTGTACGGGGTGTTCGGCAACAACGACCAAGAACGGCATAGCCTCGAGCACGCGGCCAGCGCACACAACTTCGAGTTTCAAGATCCACCGTTCGAGCTCACGTGGCACGGACGGCGCATCGTCGTCGTCCACGACCCCCTCGAGCTCGAGAGGGTACTGGCAGACCATCACGCGCTAGCCTTGCACGGCCATACGCACCTCTACCGGCTCGAACAAACGGCCGAGCAGCTGATCTTCAACCCTGGGGAGTGTGCCGGCCACATGACAGGCTACAACGCCATCGGCGTGGTGGACCTAGACAACCTGCAGACCGAGTTGCTCCGCTTCTAGCTCGACGACACTGCCGGCTTGGACCAACAACACGCGGTCGGCCAACTTGGCAAATTCGAGATCGTGGGTCACCACCACTCGCGTGCAGGTTAGTTCCTCGATCACCCGATGCACCCTGCGCTTGGCGATGGGATCGAGATTAGCGGTGCCCTCGTCGAGCATCAGCGTATGCGGGTTGCGATACAGCGCTCTCGCCAGCAACAAGCGTTGTACTTGCCCGGCGGAGAGCGCAGCCCCCAGGTCGCCGATCAACGTCTGCAGACCCATGGGTAGCTGGCCGACGAACTCATCCACGTGAGCGCTTCGACAGGCCGCGAGCAATCGTTGCTCATCGCAGCTCTCGGCAAACAGCGTCACGTTGTCGGCAATGCTGCCTGCAAACAACGCATCGTCCTGCAGCACACAGCCAAGCCCCGCTCGATAGCGATGCAGCCATACGCCTGACAATGGTTTACCGGCAACGGTGATCTCGCCTTCGCTCGGGACGCTATGGCCCAACAGCAGTTTCAACAGCGTCGTCTTGCCGCCGCCCGATGGTCCGATGAACGCTACGAAACAACCCGGGGGGATGCTGAGGTCAACATCGCGCAGCAACCACGGATCGTTCTCGCCGTAGCGATACCCGAGCCCCTTGAGTTCGAGCACGCCGGTGAGCGGTTGCAGATCGGCCTCGGCCCTTGTCTCAGGCGTCGTAAAACAGGGGTCGGCCAGCCTGTCGAGATGCACGCGCAACAGCCTGAGATCAAGCAATTGTTCGACGAGCTTGATGACGTGCCCGGTGAAATGTTGTTTGTAGCTCACGAACGCGAACAACATGCCGATGGTCAACGCGCCCTGCATGATGAAGGTGGCACCCAGATAGACGACTAGGATGTTCTCCAGGCCAAACACCAAGGTGTTGAACGCATCCCCCAACAACAGGACCTTGGCGCGCCGGATACTGCCGTTCAACGCGTTCGCATGGTGGCGCTGCCAGCGATGCAGCCGGGAGCGTTCTTGTTGATAGGTGCGAATCGTGCGAATGGCACGCATCGACTCCAGAAAACTGGTTTCTTCTTGCGCGCGGGCACGAATCTCGTCGCGTGTCGCGCGTTTGAGCCGCGGCAGCTGAGCGAAGCGCCCAATCAGATAGATCGTGCAGGCAGCAAACACCGTGAGTGCAAGCGTAGCGCTATACGTGAACATCATCGCAACCGTCGCCAACGCCATGACACCATCCACCACCACGGTGACCAAGCCTTGGGTCAATGCGTTGCGCACTGGGGTCAACGAACCGAACCGCGAAGTAATGTCGCCCAGCTGCCGCTTCTCAAACCACTCTAACGGCAGACGTAGCACGTGATCCAACAATCGCCGTGCAAACTCGAACGCCAACAAGTGGGTGAGCCGGGTGATCAGCCAACCTCGAGTCAGCTGAGTGGCCAACCGAACCAGCAGCACCAGCGCGAAACCCATCGCCAGCAAACCCAGCAACTCGGCGTCGCCACCGACGACACCCTGGTCGATCGCCCACTGCACTTGTAACGGGGCAACGATCAACGTGGCCTGCAAGACCAAGGACAATATCACCACCAGTCCGACTCCACCTGCAACCCCTTGAGCGTTCTGCCACAGATGGCCGAGCTTGAGCCTTGGCCCGGATTCGCGCGCGACGAAGTCCTCACCGGGTCTGAGGCTGACCACCACACCCGTCACGTGTCGTGAAGCCTGCGACCACGAAAGCCGGCGACGTCCAACCGCAGGATCGTGGATGACGATGCCGCGGCGTTGCACCGCGACGAGCACCACAAAGTGATTGAGATCCCAGTGCAGAATGGCCGGACGTCCGAGGTCAGCCAGCTGTTCGATCTCGAGTCGCAACCCCTGCGCAACAAAGCCTTCTGCGGCTGCCAGGCGCACCAGATCGCTCACCCGCATGCCGCGATTGGCAAACCCGCGACTGCGTAGCGCACTCAGATCGAGATGGTGTCCATAGAACGCACCGACCATCTTGAGGCACACCAGACCGCACTCGTGAATCTCATCCTGCAGCAGCACCGGCACCTTGCGCCGCCAGGTAACATCGATCAAGCCAACCCCCGCCATGCCGCCAGCAAGGGTGTGAGTAGCCAACGCCAAAGTGAACGTCGCTCGCCGAGCACGCGCGCCTCGACAGGCAGTTCCCGTTGGCCCGAAATTCCGGGGGGCAGCTCGGTGATCTCTGCGCGAGCGCGATACGTCGGTCCCAAGACCGGGAACCAGGTCACCAGCTTGCGCGGTTTTTGCGGCGTGCGGCTAAGCTCTTGAATGACCGCTCTGCCCGCCTGTGTCTGGCGCCGGGTTGCGCCCAGCACACGAAACCGAACCGCATCGCCAATACGCACATCGTTGACCGCGTCGGACCCGATCAACAGCACCAGCGACGCCGACGGATGTTCGCCGACGATGGAAAGTACGACGTCCCCCGCGGCCACGTAGTCACCGATCTTGACCTGCAGAAACGACGTAACCCCCGCTTTCGGTGCAACGAGCGTGGAGCGGGCCCGTTCCTCTAGAGCTTCGATGTTGCGACGCAACTCCGCGCGACGCTGCGTGCGTCGTTGGCGTTCGTCGGCTTGCGTCTGGGCGACGCCTAACCGCTCTTGCTCAAACTGAACGATGCGTCTATCACCGGTGGCCAACAAGCGGCGTAGCTGACTCAGCGACTGTTTGTAGCCCAGCAACCGCTCGCGCTCCGCTTGCCATTCGGCTCGCGAAACAGCACCTTTGATGGCCAGCTCGCGAATCCGGGCGTAGGTCGACTCGATCAGTGACCAGCGCTCAGTCGCCAGCTGCAACTCTTCCTGCAAAAGACCCCGTTCTCTGACGAGATGGACGACTTGCTGTTCGAGTTTGAGCTGTGCGCTGTGATAATTGCGTTCATCGACCGAGGCCGCGTCTGCCAGGCGCCGAAGGCTGGCATGCAGGTGCTCTGACTCGAGCGCGGTTGCGCGCTGGCCACCCGCGACGAAGCGCGTGTGATCCAACTCCATCAACGCCTCGCCTCGGATCACACCGTCGTCCTCGCCGACGAAGACTCTGGTGACCGTCCCCGCTGCCTGAGCAATGACATCCGTGGTACCGCCGTTGGGTTCCAAGTAGCCCGCGACCCGAATTTTCGGCGCGTACTCGACCGCCAGCAGCAACCCCGCGCCCGCAGCGGATACGCCCAGCAGAACCAGGCACAACGTGTTGAGCCCACGCGACCGACTGATGACGATCTGGTCCCATTGCGGTTTGGAACGCTCAATCAAGACTTCGGAACGGAACAGCGACAACGCGCAAATCCCTACGCCACAAACAGGCATGATGACCCCGCAGTGCGAGGTCACGCTGTAGGGATTTCAGCGGTTGGGGTGTGCGTCAGTCGCCGGAAATGCGGCTCAAGATCTCCCCAATGCGGCGCGCGTTTACGCCCAGATCGCTCTGGCCGACCCTCGATACGCTACGCACGTCGATGATCGAACCCCGTGGGTACTCTCGTACTCGCACCGCGACATCGTCTTTGAAACCAAACCAGAACGTGGTGTCTGTGGCCTCGATCAAGCCGAGGTCCGGGTGGGTGGCAACGATTTCCAAACCCAGATCTTCGAGTGCGCTCAAGGCCTTTTGAAACGCGTCACTGGTTGAAGAACGCATCACCAACGTCTCGACCCAGGGATAGAACTCTTTCTGTAGAGGCGCGATTCGTTCCGCATCTAGTGCCAACGGGTTGGAGCTTGCCCCGCGCAAGGCCACCACTTCGACAAACTGCGGTGGGTCGTCTGTGTCGGTCGAGATGTTGTGTATCGGCGGCACCGAACTCGCAGCGTTGAACTGCATACCCATGACCCCGAGAATCAATACCGAGACCGCGGTTCCCAGATAGATGGGCG
>JAPUIA010000025.1 GCA_027297435.1 Gammaproteobacteria bacterium
ATTCCTGAATCGCTTGACGCGAGCGTACACGTCGGATTGATCGAATAATGAGGTTGCAATGCGGGAATAGCTCAGTTGGTAGAGCCCTTGCTTCCCAAGCAAGCTGTCGCGAGTTCGAATCTCGTTTCCCGCTCCAGATACCAAGCCGTCGGGTGAGTCATGCATCGATGGTTACCCCTCTCGCCCGCGCCGCCGTTGACGCGAGGGAGAACCCCTGGCGCGAGCTGATGTCATACTAGAAACATGGGTTAAGGGATCTTGATGGTCCGGATACTAAAGTTGGCTAGCGGGTTGCTGCTGCTGGCAGCGGCGAGTACGCATTCAGCGCTGCCGGCGGAACTGCCAACTCTGGCGCCGATGCTCGAGCGGGTGAACCCCGCTGTGGTGAATATCGCCACCTCTACGACGTTACGCAACCCGCTATTCGAAGACCCGTTCTTCAGGCGCTTTTTCAACGTGCCGGGTGGAGGTCGCTATCGCACCCGAAGCGCCGGCTCCGGCGTGGTCGTCGATGCCGCACGCGGTTATATCGTCACCAACAACCATGTGGTCGAGCGCGCCGACGAGATCAGTGTGAAGCTGTCTGACGGGCGCGAGCTCAGTGCCAAGATGATCGGTAGCGACCCGCAGGTGGATCTGGCCGTGGTCCAGGTGGATCCGGACGCACTCAGCCAAATCGAGTTCGGCGACTCCGATGCATTGCGGGTCGGCGACTTTGTGGTGGCTATCGGTAATCCGTTTGGGCTCAATCAGACGGTCACGAGCGGTATCGTCAGTGCGCTCGGCCGCAGCGGGCTGGGTATCGAGGGCTACGAAGATTTCATTCAAACGGACGCCTCGATCAATCCGGGCAACTCCGGCGGCGCGCTCGTCGACCTGGCCGGTAATCTGGTCGGCATCAATACGGCGATCTTCGCGCCGAGCGGCGGTAACGTCGGCATCGGTTTCGCGATTCCATCGAACATGGTACGTGCCGTCATGGACCAACTCATCGCCCATGGCGGGGTCAAGCGGGGCTATCTCGGGCTCGCCGTTCAGAGCCTGGAAGACCCGCGTCTTGCTGAGGCGTTTGGGGTCGATCGTCTCGATGGCGTGCTGGTTGTCGAGGTAGACCCGGACAGCCCTGCAGAAACAGCCGGCATCGAGCCCGGCGACGTCATCACGCGCGTGCAAGACCGGGAGGTCAGGCGGATTGGCGATTACCACAGTCAAGCGGCGATCATCTTTGTCGGCGACGAGGTCGACATCGAGTTGCTGCGCAACGGACGCCGGCGCACCTTCGAGTTGCAAGTGGACGACGACGACCAGGAAAGAATCCGAGGTGCCCAGATCGATCAGCGGTTGACGGGAACCGAGTTGCAGAATTTCCGCAATCAGGAAGACGATGCCGTCGGTGCGGGCGTTCTGGTCACGGAAGTCGAGGATGACAGCCCCACCGCCCAGTATGGGCTGCGGCCGGGCGATGTCATCGTTGCCGCCAATCGTCGTAGTGTTCGCAATCTGGCAGACCTGCGGGACGCGGTACGCCTCAACAGCCGGCAGATTTTGCTGCGTATCTACCGGTCCGGTCGTTTCGGCTACGTACCGATTCGTTAGCGTCCCGAGGGTCGGGACGGCTACTCGAACATGATCACGTTGCGCGCTACCTCACCCGTCTCGAGCGCGGCTAGCGCGTCGTTGACGTCCTCCAGTTTGATACGGCCCGAGATCATGTCGTCGAGATGCAGTTTGCCCTGCAGATAGAAATCGACGAACCGAGGCATGTCGACCCGAAACCGATTGGAACCCATGTTGGAACCTTGCAGTTTGCGTTCCAGCAGAAATTCCGGCCCGTGCAACTCGATATGCGTGCCGACCGGAATCATGCCGATAATGGTCGCTGTACCGCCGCGGCCGATCATCTTGAAGGCTTGCTCAGCGGTTTGTTTGAGGCCGATGGCTTCGAACGAGTAGTGCACGCCGCCCCCGGTTAGCTCGCGGACCGCTTCGATCGGGTTGACTTTCCCGGCATTGATGACGTCGGTCGCACCGAATTTTTGCGCTAGCTCCAATTTGCTGTCGAGCACGTCGATCGCGATTATGCGGCCGGCCCCTGCGATGGCTGCACCGTTGATCGCGGACAGCCCCACGCCGCCGCAACCGATGACGGCGACCGTGGTACCGGGTTCGACGCCGGCAGTGTGGATGACCGCGCCGACGCCCGTGGTGACGCCACAACCGATCAGGGCCGCCCGGTCGAGCGGCATGTCGTCGCGGATCTTGGCGATCGCGTGTTCGTGGACCAGCATGTACTCGGCAAAAGACGATAGGTTCAAGAACTGCCAGATCGCCTCATCGCCGCTGGAAAGCCGCGGTGGCTGGTCTTGAGAACGTTGCAGCTCCGGTTCTTGGCACAATGACATATGGCCGGTGAGGCAGTATTCGCAGTGGCCGCAGAAAGCCGAGAGGCAGGTAATAACATGATCTCCCGGTTTCACGTAGGTCACCATGCTGCCCACGGCTTCGACCACGCCGGCCGATTCGTGGCCGAGTACGGCGGGCGTCGGATACGGATACGACCCGTTCTGGAAGTGCAGGTCAGAATGACAGACACCGGCGGCGACAGTGCGAATAAGCACTTCGCGCGGACCGGGGTCGGCACATTGAACGTCCTCGATCTCGAGTGGTTTATTGACTTCGCGTAGTACTGCAGCCTTCATGTGTCTCTCCCCAGAGCGAATCATGATCAAAACGAGGCCAGTGAGTTTGCCAAAGGGCTCCGGGGATTACTACATTTAGGCGTGCTTGGCGTGGCTGACTTAGGCTAATCTGACCGGGTGGCAAGAACGGATGGACAGTTTGGGGGGGTCGGGCTGATGGCTGGCCTTGCGTTGCTGTTGGCTGCGGCACCGGCCGTTGCCTACGAGCCCGCGATTCATCAGCAGCTGACGTTTCTGGCTGCGAAGCAATTCAATCGTTGCGTGGCTGGCACGTCGGTCGCGCCGCTATCGGCGTTGCAGGTGCGTTATGTTGCCAGGGCCAACACCAACCAAGCCGACACGAATTTCTTCGTACGCATATTTCGTTGGAACTACTACGACCGCAGCGGTGTTGGCGATCAGGATTTGATGTGGGTGATCAACACACGCTTTCATCCGCACTTCGACGAGGTTGTCGATCGCATCACCGATGCAGACGATTCGGCAACGCGCTACCGCGATCTGGGTCGTTTGATCGGGTACGTACAGGATGTCACCTCCCCCGCCCACGCCGTACCCGTGTATACCACGCGCTTTTGGCGCTTGGCCCTGACCGATCGGTTCGACAGCTACAAGATCGATCAAGAAGCAATTGCGGTTGCCATCGAAGATAGTTGCGACTACGTGTTGGCGCCGGTCGACAGTTATCCCAAGGTGCTCGAGGAAGCCGCGCAGGATACGTTGACGGCGGTCCAGGCGCCCCTGTTCGGCCTACCGGTTTCGTGGGAAGTCTTCTGGAAGATGAGTGAAGATCCGGGAAACTTCGGCGAATATGGCCCGGCAGGCAACAATTTTGGCCGATCGGCACGATTCCGCTGTGGCGAACAGGAGCGGTGCGTCCTCCTGAACGAGGATCCGCTTTATGCGGATTTTGCGCTGCAACGCCACCTCACTGCGGTGGTCGCCAGCATGCGTGCCATGCGGTTGCTGCAGGAGAAGATTCCGATCGCGGATACCCGGCGGCCTTGAACTCGACAATGGCTCGGTTGACGGCAGCGCTCAACTGCCAGTCAGAAAGGGTTTGGGTTCTCTGACATAATCTAGCGCGGGGAGACGAGTCATCTAAGGGTTCACACGTGCTACTCGATCATCTGCGGGTCATCGATATCGGTTCTTTTGTCGCCGCACCCGCAGCGGCGACGGCAATGTCCGATTTTGGTGCCGACGTCATCAAGGTCGAACCGTTGGACGGTGATGGATATCGTCGTCTGCTCGCGGGATTACCCAGCGACTACTTTTGGCTCTTGACCTCCCGCAATAAGCGTAGCCTCGCGCTCGACGTAAAGAGCGACTCAGGTTTGGCGGTGTTTCATCGCTTGGTGGCTTCGGCGGACGTTCTCATCACGAATTATCGGGCTGATCTCGTGCTGAAGCTTGGCATCGATTATGCGAGCGTTCGAGAGATCCGCGAGGACATCATCTATGCCCACGTTACCGGGTACGGCCACGAAGGAGAGGAAAGCCAACGGCCTGCGTTCGATACGACGGCGTGGTGGGGGCGTTCCGGCATGCAGGAATTTACCCGCGACGTCGGCGCGCCACCGATCATTTCCGCCCCGGGCCAAGGTGACCACGCGACGGCGATGAGCGTTTTTGGCGCGGTGATGGCGGCGCTCTACAGACGTGAGCGCACGGGAGCGGGTGCCTACGTGAGCACGTCGTTGCTGGCCAACGGTGTCTGGAGCAACGGCATGGTGCTGCAAGCGTTATGCGAAGGGACCGATTGGTCGTCGGCCAAACACGCCGGGGAGTCGACTCGGGCGCCTCTGTTGACCCTCTATCAGACCGGCGACGGCCGGTGGGTGCAACTGTCGCTGCTGAATCCGGCGAAGGAATGGGCGCCTTTCACCGAGGCGGTGTATCGGCCCGACTGGTTGACGGACCCCCGTTTCGCGACGGTTGAAGCCCGAACGGAAAACGCTCGAGAACTTCAGGACGCGATCGCGCAGGCGATCCGGGAGTTATCGCTGGAGACGTTTCGCACGCGCATGGACGCCCGCAAGATCACCTATGGTTATGCCGCGCATAATCGAGACCTGTTGGACGACCCGCAGCTGGTCGACAACGAGATGGTGGTCCCGACGCAGAATTCGGAAGGCGACTACCGTCGCACCATCATGAGTCCGATCCGTATCGCGGACGAACAGAAACGCACGCCAAGCCGCGCGCCCTCCATCGGTGAGCATACCGATGAAGTGCTGGGCGAGCTTGGATTTTCAGCGCAAGACGTCGCCGAGTTGAGATCGGCGGGCGTCGTCGGTTAAACCCATGCTTCTCGGCGTTACACCGTGGAACCTCGACGATCGCTCGGCGGCGTCGCTGTCGGATCAGGCGCGCACCGCGGAAGCGCTCGGCTACGCGTCATTCTGGTTGCCCGAAAGTCATTTTTCCGAGCACGCCATTCCCGATCCGTTGATGCTGCTGGCGGGTGTCGCCGCCGCCACCAGCAACATCCAGCTTGCGACGACGTCCTATTTGTTGCCGTTACGCAATCCGCTGCAAGCGGCCGAGCAGGTGGCCGTGCTGGATCAGCTATCCAATGGGCGCGTGATCTTGGGTGTCGGTCGCGGTTACGCTCCGGCAATGTTGCGGGCGTTCAATGTCGTACCGAGCGAGAAACGCAAACTGTTCGAGCGCAACCTCGAGCTTATGCAGCGCGCCTGGGCTGGCGAGCCGATCACGATAGCCGAGGGCGAAGACCCCGTGATCTTGGATCCCCTGCCGGTGCAACGGCCTCACCCGCCGATCTGGGTTGCAGCGTTTGGGCCTAAGGCATTGGCACAAGCGGGCCGGCTCGGCTTGCCGTATCTCGCCTCACCCATGGAAACGCTCGAAGACCTCGAGGCCAACCTGGCGGTGCACGGCGCTGCGGCACGCGAGGCCGGTCATGACGAGGTGGCGACGCGTCCCATCATGCGCACCGTTTTCATCGGCAACAGCGCCCGAGAGGTTCGCTCGGTCAAAGAACGACTACAGAGCGTGGTACCGCTCACTCGCCGTTCGAAGGAAACGGTGGTTGACGATTGGGCCCTGATTGGCGAATCGGGCTTTGTCGCCGAGAAGTTGGCCGAGTATCGGCAGCGGCTGCGAACGACACACGTCGTCGTCACACGTCTGCGCATCGGCGGTATCGAAGAACACCGCTTGCGGGAATCGGTCGCCCGAGTTTGCGAACTGTTGTGAGTTGCCGATGCTTTGTTCAATCTGGAGGGTTGCCGCTATGCGTTACCGAGTGTTGTATCCGGCCATGCGTTGGCCGGATGACCGCGAGATCGAGATCGCCAGCATGGGCGACTTGGGACAAGCCGAGTTTTGCGATGCGCTCGATGAGGTGACTGAAGAGCAGTGGGCTAGCTGCGACGCCATCGTTAGCGTCTTGGACATTCCAGAGGCTTATCGCGCGCAGATGGGCAACTGTAAGATTTTCGTTAGCCCGAAAGTCGGGTTCGACAACATCGACGTTGCGAGTTGGGGCCAAATCGGCGTGCCGGTATGCAACGTGCCCGATTACGGGACGCTGGAGGTGGCGGACCATGCGATTGCACTGATGTTGGCGTTGATGAAAGGCATCACGTTTCATACTCGCGAACTCAAAAAAGACCCCAAAGGACTGTGGCGTCCGGCGTTAAACCCTTTCGGGCGCAGGCTCTCGGCCAGTGTCTTCGGCATCGTGGGACTTGGCCGCATCGGAACCGCAACCGCACTCCGAGCCAAAGCCTTTGGGATGGACGTGGTGTTCTACGATCCGTACGTGTCGAATGGATCCGATTTAGCTATCGGCGTGCGTCGCGTGCACTCGCTGACCGAACTGTTCGGTATAAGCGATGTCGTCAGCCTGCATTTGCCGCTGTCGCCCGAAACCGAACGGCTCATTGGTGCCGAGGTGTTCGCCGCGAGCAAAACCGGTCTGATTCTCATCAATACCGCGCGCGGACCGATCGTCGATCTGGACGCGTTGCATGATGCGTTGAAAGCCGAACAGATACGGGCCGTCGGCCTCGACGTGCTTCCCGAAGAACCGGCCGACCCGGAACACCCATTGATCAAGGCCTGGGCAGCCGACGAGGACTGGATCGATCATCGCTTGTTGATAACCCCGCACTCGGCGTTCTTTACGCCTGAATCGGTCTACGATATGCGCTTCAAGGGCGGCGAGGTGGCGTTGACATACCTGTCCGAGGGGCGTTTGCAGAACTGCGTGAACGAGTTTTTCCTGGGGACGCGACGCGCCCTATGACCCAACCCAACTACCGCAGGCGGCGCCAGCGCGTGTTTCTTGTGCTGTCAGGCATCTTTCTCGGTACGTTGGCGTTGCTCAACGTTCTGGGGATCAGCCGTTTCGTCGATCTTTCGTTCGACGTATTCGGTGTATCGATACCGATGGTCGTCGCCATCGGAGTCTTGCCGTATCCGGTGACGTTTATGTGCACCGACCTGATCAGTGAACTCTTCGGCGAGAAGAAGGCTCGCGACATGGTGTGGGTTGGCTTGTTGTTAAACGGCTGGGTAGTGTTTCTGCTTTGGTTGGGCGGTGCGCTCCCGGGGTTTGAGGTACTCGATGCAAACGGTATGCTGGTGCTCGACGAGGCCGGTCGGATGCCGGTTTTTTTCGAGATTCGCGAATTAGCCTTCGGCGCGGTTGCGGCATCGATGATTGCGTATATGGCGGCGCAGTTTTGCGACGTGCGGTTGTTCCACTTCTGGAAAGGTGTGACCCGGGGCAAACACTTATGGCTGCGCAACAACGCATCCACCATGACGAGCCAGATGGTCGATACGACTGCGGTCATTCTCATTACGCATTTCTACGCTAACGCGTTGCCGATCGTCGGCGATGAGCCGCTTTGGCCACAGCTCACCACCTTCATTCTGTCGGGCTACGTGTTCAAGCTGTTGGTGGCGGCGTTCGATACCGGTCCCGTGTACCTGGCCGTCAGGTGGCTACGCCCCTACCTCGGGTTGGCTGAAAACGAAGAAGCGGTGGACGACTGAACCACCTCGAACCTGGGATTGCTACGGTAGGAGTCGGCTTTAGCCGCGATTGGTCACGAACTGAACAAAAAAAGAATCGCGGTTAAAACCGCGCTGCCTAGTTCTCCACCTGGCCGAGATTGGCATGCAGCACTGAGCCGTTGATCACCGGATTTTGTGCCGCCCAGAACAATGTCTCGGCAATTTCGTCCGGATCGATCAAACGATCGTAGGCCGACATGGCTTTGACGCTGTCCAGCGCGTCTGCGGGGACATGAGACCTGAGCATTTCCGTATCGGTAAACCCAGGACATATGCAAGCGGTGTGTATCTTGCGACCGACCAGGTCTTGGCAAGTGGCGCGCATCATGCCGATGGTGCCGTGCTTGGACACCACGTATGAGTAGCTATTGGGTACCGCTTTTTCGGCTAGCGTGGATCCGACGTACAGAATCGACGACCCGGGTTTCATGTAGGGAATGGCAAAGTAGTTGAGCGTGTTGGGCGCTATCAGATTGACTTCCAACACCTCGCGCAAGCTCTGACTCGGCGTCTCGAGCGCGCTGTCGTTGACGAGTCGGGAGGCGTTGTGGATAAGCGTTATTTCGTCGGCTTGTTGCAGCAGCGGCGTAAGTTGGGCATTGATGGTGTCGAGAAAACCAGGAACCGAGAGATCGCAGTTCACATGATTCACCGCGTTCACCGGGCAGTGGCGTCGCGATAGATTGGTGACTGAGTAGCCTTCCTTGAGGAAACGCTCTGCAGTGTGAAGCCCTATGCCTGCGCTGGCCCCTGTGATGATTGCGCATTTCATGGCGTTACCTCGTTGCTGCGGGATGCTCGCGCGGACTCAACTGTCATCCGCACTTGCCCATTGGCCGGCAC
>JAPUIA010000250.1 GCA_027297435.1 Gammaproteobacteria bacterium
ACCAATTCGGTTAGACCCAAAGGCTGCACTTCACTCATCGTCGACTGGTTATTTGCGTTGCCGGTGTCGATGCACGGCGGCGGTTATCGCTGCCAGCTCTTCGGGGCTGGCAGCGTCCGCTGGAAGAAATCGTTGAATGGCGGCAGACATGACAGTGGTGGCGATCACCAAGAGTGTCAAGAAGACGAATACCGTGCTCATGCCGACCAGCATCAGCTCGACCCCTGCGCTCAAGACGTCGCCTTGCATGCGCCGAGTATACTTGATTCGCGACAAGGTGGCGCACCCGGCTGGATTCGAACCAGCAATCCCCAGTTTCGTAGACTGATGCCTTATCCAATTTGGCCACGGGTGCGAGGGGGCGCGCATACTACTCGATTGCTACATTATTTGGCAATTTAGCAGGAGGTCGACTCTAGTGGAATCCCACGAAAAAAAGTTCCACGGCTGGCGGTTGCTTGGGGTAATTTTCCTGGTCGTGGTCGCATTGGCGGCCGTCAGTTTCGCCTTGGACGTCATGGTCGTCGGGCCGTTGGAAGGCCGTTAAAGACAACCGTCGAATACACGCTCGTTCGGAAACGCACCCCGAATACGATCGACCTCCCCGCCTGGCGCCCAAACCACGACCGCCTTGACCGGTGTATCACCGATGACGTTGTGGGTCACCCTATCTTCAGGCCGCACGATCCCCACCATGCCCGCGGTCAACCGGTGTGCGACATCGTTGACCACGTGTTCCATCGTGCCTTCCAGAACGTAGAATATCTCGATGGCGCCATGGCGGTGAGGACCGCCCGCATAGTTACCGGGCAGCGTGATCTCGCCGACTTCGACCTCGGAACTTCCGAGGTTCTGCGCTTCGACTAAGATCTTTATCGCGAGAGCTCCGCTTGAGAACTCTCGGGTGCCGGTACTCGACTTCGAATAGTCGACGGTTGCAGCCTGCCCGAGTACACCTGACGCTGCACCCATCAACGCAATTAGCCAAACCATTTTCATGACGTTGTCCCTCGTTGTTGTGGACGATTGATGAGAAAGATACCCGAACCAACGAGTATCAGTGAAACGACGAACGCCAACGTCAGTTGATCATCGAAGATCAACCAACCGGCCAATACGCCGAACAACGGCGTCAAAAGCGCAAAAGAAGCCATGTTCGATATAGGGTAGACCGACAACACCCAAAACCAGACGACGAATCCGATAGCCACGACGACGATAACCTGGAATGCGAAGATCGCGACGATCGTCGGTGTCACCTCGCGCACGAGATCCCCGAACAAAGGCGCTATCGCGATCAGAATGACCGCAGACACGGCGAGTTGATAGAGCAGCTGCATTTCCGGTGTACTTCTCGACAAACGTGTCGTTCGAGCTACTAAAGCGATACCCGCCCAAAACATCGACGCAAAGATGCACAGCAGATCGCCAATCCACGCATCATCGGTACCGACCGCGCTGATGCTCAGCAAGGCATAGGTGACACCAGCCAAAGCGATGGCGAGACCCATGACGCGGCCACGCGTGAGACGCTCTTCTGGAATAAGAAAGTGCGCACCGATGGCTACCCAAAACGGCATGATGTAAAAGAACAACGAGGCACGAGCAACGGTCGTGTAGTCGAGCGCGGTAAACAGCAGACAAAACTCGCCGCAAAACAGCAGTCCGCTAATAAGCCCCGGAGTCAGGCTACCATCGGTCACCGACAACCGTTTCTTGACGACAAGCGCGTAAATCAATACAGGCAGGAACGCGCACAGCGAGCGCAGACCCGACTGAAACACCGGTGCCAAACCACCGTTGACGATCTTTACGAAAGCCTGATTGAACCCCAACAATGCGCTGAAGCCGAGCATGATGCTCGTGCCGAACGCATCCATGCGAGTTTTGCGTTCAATAATTGGTCAATCCGGATCTGACAATCTTGCGCGTTTTTGCGTGGATCCAACTAGCGAATAGCGTGATGATCGATTCTCGTCTGGATATCGTCTGAGCAGTTCTCAACGATATCCTTGACGAAATCGCCCTTAAAATTGGCGATGGTGTTGTAGTCGGTTTGATCGTCAACCTCAAAGAAAATCGTAGGATCTTCAGGCGGATAAATTTCCACCCCCGCTTCGGTGGAAATCGGCGTTTCACCATGCATGAAATCCTTGAACTTCAGATAAGCTTCTTCGTAGGAATCACCTTCTATCGTCAACTGGCACTCGGTATTGAAGCGGAACTTGATCGATGGCATTCAAGCCCTCCTGTCGACTCAGCCTGACCGGGGACAATAATACGCCTCAACGTGCCGAGGAGATCAAGCAATACTGGTTGCTCCAACCCTACTCCTCCGCTGCGGTTGCGAACTCGGCGGAGGATAGCGTCTGATTACCGCTCTCCTCTATGGCCAGCACCTCGTATGCATAGTCCGTATCGGGGCGCATGAACTCGGCCGGCACCACGACGCTCGTGGCGCTTGCTGGCAGGTACACGCTAAACACGGGCTGCGCGAAACCGTCAGTGAACTCGGGATCTTCGTCTTCCTCGACGATGACCTGATACCCGACGATGGTGATGGCATCGCCGTCGAGATCGGTCGTTACAGGGTCCCATGAGACCACGGTGTCCTGCGGATCCACTGTCTCGTCGCCGTCAACCGGGCTCGTCAGCATCGGCCCGACCGGTATGTTGTGGGTCAGCATCGTCTCGAACGTGCTTTCCTCACCGCTTTCCACCAGGAGTCCGGTGAACGTATACGTACCTTCCGGCAGCCGCGCGAGCACGTCAAAGATGGGCACTTCTTCGTTCAACGGCTCCGATGTCTCGAAGAAAAGCTCTGTCAGACCGAAGTTGAACAGCCCACCCGCCGGCGTCACGGTGGCGATATCCACGCCGCCCGGATCGGTGATCGTCATCCGATCCCAGGGATCGCCGTCGATGAAGCCCTGGAATCCAGTATCCTCATCGGTCGCGTTGTGCTCGATCAGGATCTTGCCATCCTTCAGGCCTTCCGGATCCACACCCGCAGTCGGCGTGCAACCGCCCCCGGTCTCGAACTCAGCGGAGGACAACGTTTGGTTGCCGCTTTCCTCAATGGCCAGTACTTCCCACGCATAACACGCGTCATCGATCATGAACGCGGCTGGCACCGACACGCTGGTTGCGCTTGCGGGCAGGTACACGCTAAACACGGGTTTTGCGAAGCCTAGTGGAAATGCCGCTTCGACTTCTTCCTCGACGATTACCTGGTAGCCCACGATGGTGATGTCTTCCCCGTCGAGATCCAACGTGACGGCGTTCCAGGAAACCACGGTGCTTGCCGGGTTCACGCCCGCCGCTCCGTCCACGGGGCTTACGAGCTCGGGGCCCGCGGGAATGTCGTGGGTGAAAGTGGCGGTGAGCATGTCTTCCTCACCATCGACCAGCTCGCCGCGGTAGATATACGTGCCCTCTTCGAGACGATCGAGCACGTCAACGATGGGCACTTCGGCGTTTTCCGGCTCTGATGTCTCGAAGAAGAGTTCCGTCAGGCCAAAATCGAACAGCCCGCCCAAGGCAGTCACCGTTACGATCAGCACGTCGCCAGGCCCGGTTATGGTCAGCTCGTTGTAAGGATCGCCATCTCCGAAGCCCTGAAAGCCCGTGTCCTCATCCGTGGCGTTGTGCTCGATCAGGAGCTTGGCAGCCGAAAGCGACGGCCCACCACCCGGGCTGAAGCTGATGAGCTCGGCACGATCGCCGGTTTCTTCGTCGACCTCCAGAATGACGCCGACCCCAGGTTTGTAGTAGGTGGACTCGTTTGCATCGGGCTCGAGGGGCGTGGTCTCGGCGAGCACCAGGCACATACCGTCGCAGTCGGCGGCTGGCACCGACTCACCAGCTGCGAGGTTGAGCACCTCGATGACGTCCTCTGCCTCTCCGTAGAGAACCTCGTTGCGAATGACGTCACCCACCTCGGGGTCTGCGGGCACCAAAATACCGGCCTTGGCGCCCTCGCGCCCCGACTTCCACGACCCTTCGATGCTTACCAACTCCCCGACCTCGGGTTCATCACCTTCGAAGTACTCGAAGTCCCGCGCGATCTCGCCGCAATACCAGACGTTGCCGTCCAGGTCTTGAGCAAACCAGTCGTCGGTGTCTTCGATGACCTCACCGTCTTCCTCGACCACATCGTTTACCACGACGCAACCGATGCCTTGGATAAGCTTGGTCGCCTCGGTCACCACGACCGTGGTGGTCTCGGTGACTTCCTCGCCGTCGTCCTCATCGATGAACGTCGACTCGTAAACCCATTCGGTTCCAGGTACTAGAGGCAGATACGGGTTGGGCTCCACGGAATTGCCGATTTCCAACGGATCGACGAAGTTGGCCGCAAATGCCTCGCCGAACGCGGGTTCGTGAGGCGCATCGTCTAGGTCAGCGCAGAGCGCGATGCGGGCTTCGAAAACCTCGTCACACTCCGCTTCGGTTTCCTCCGCTTCTGCTTCCACCTCGGCAATGCATTCCACGCGATTATCTTCGTCGCTCACGTCCGCACAAATTGCCCGGCCTTCGAAGAAGTCGTCCAGCACGTCGATATCGCAGGCCTGCCACAGCGTTACTGCAGTTGAGGAGCAGGGACCGCTCGCCATCATCAAGACCTCTTCGTCTTGCCCGCGTGACAGTATCTCCGCTGCCGCGTCGACCAATTCCTGCTGCGCCTCACTCGGATCGAACGGCATCGGAACATCGCCATCGATATCCCCGTCTGCCGCATCCATCGCCAGCGCCGCCACTACCTCATCCAGCGACACGCCCTCAACGGCGGCAATCGTTCTCGCCAACAGGCCGATCAGACTCGATGCTGCGTGAACGACCTCGTCGTCTTCCGTATCCAGCGGGCTTTCGCGGTCCGGATAGAGCACCTCGCCATCCGGTCCTTCTCCGAGCGCGTCCAGCACGTTCATCTCCGCTGTCGCGATGTCCGTTTCGACCGCAGCGACGTCGACCGGCGTAGTCAGCCCAGCACGAACCCGTTGGCTGATCAATGTGGCGTGCAAGCTCAAGTTGACCCGTTGCGTGGTCCCTGCGGCGCCCAAGATGACCACGGATTCCAGATTGGACGGGGCATCGCCAAACTCTTGATCGATGGCATCGGTACCCTCAAAGATGACGAACACCACCTCACCGGCACGCTCACCGGGGACGCTGATTTCAAAGCTGTCCTCGTCTGCAGGATCACGATTGAACACCGCGAGCGGTCCGGCGTCGTTGAGGGCTTCTAGGCGGTCTTCCGCCGCGTTTGCCGCACTCAGCGCGTCGTTGACGTCGGCCGCGGCGAAGAGGTAAATCCACCCGTCTTCGACGGGGCCGTCGGAAACGATTCCATTCAAGATAATTCCCTGAGGGGGTGCCGCCGGAGGCGGAACCGGCAGGCGATTGCTTCCCCCGTCACCGCATCCAGCGACGGCGAGTAACAAGCCAAGGAACGTGATTGACAAAACGTCGATGCGCTTGCTCATGTTCCCACTCCTACGAACTCCAAGAGTTCCACGCGATCACCGGTCTCGGCATCCACCTCCACGATCAGTCCGATGCCGGGAACGTAGTACTTGTCTTCCGTCACACCGGGCTCGAGCGGCGTGAAGTCGATTGTGTGCAGACAGGTCTCGGTGCACGATCCACCCGGCGCAGATTCACTTGCCGTCACACTCACGATCTCGACGGCGTCTTCCGCATCGCCATAAGCAAGCTCCTGGCGAATGACGTCCCCGGGTTCGGGTTCGAATGGGATGAGCATGCCTGCCTTGGATCCTTCGCGACCGGATTTCCAGGAGCCTTCGATGTCAACGAGTTCCGGCTCCTCCGGCTCGTCGCCCTCGAACGTCTCGAAGTTCTCGGCAATCTCGCCGCAGTACCAGACGTTCCCCTCCAGATCCTGGGCGAACCAGTCATCGGTGTTCTCGATCACCTCACCGTCTTCCACGGCAACATCGTTCACCACGAGACAAGTAATGCCGTCGATGAGTTTCGTTGCATCGGTCACGGTAACTACGATGGTTTCGGTAACCTCTTCGCCATCGTCATCGATGAACGTACCTTCGTAAGTCCAACGATTACCTTGCACCAGCGGAAAGTACGGATTGGGTGCAATGCCATTGCCGATGAGGAGTGGATCGATGAAATTCGCGGCAAATTCCTCGCCGAAGTCAGGCTCGTGCACCGCGTCATCGAGCACCTCGCAGAGCTCCTGGCGTGCCTCGAGCACGTCTGCACACTCCTCACGATCTTCTGCGAATTCATCCTCCGCAGCGGCGAAACACGCATCGTCAGGTGCGCTGCTGTCGAGACAGATCGCCGTCGCTTCAAGCAACCCCTCTCTTGTGTCGAACTCACAGGCATAACGGAGTAACCGCGCACTTTCGCCACAACCGAAGTCATCCGCGAGCGCCGTCAAGCTAGACAACGCAAACCAACCGAACCATACGGTGAACGAGTACCGCACAAATTGACCGAACATCTCATCGCTCCCACTCGGTAAGTCATTCGTAAGACCGCCTCGCCCGGGAAATCAATCGGTGCGATGCTGTGGTAGTTTTATGGTTTTGAAGCGTCAGAAGAGGGCATCCATGGGTTTCATTGGCATTGAAGAGATCTTTCTCGACGTCCAAGACCTCGACAAGGCCTTGGACTTTTATCACCGCGGGCTAGGAATACCGCTGGACAAGCACGACGAGGAACGCGCGTATCTTCAGTGCGAGCGCGGCCACCTGGTGCTGCAGATCAAGAACCATCGCGGCCGGCACCGCGGCGGCGGACCGCTGCACTTTGCCTTGACGGTCACCGAGGATACGTTCGATGAGGTAGTTGAGAACTTCGTCGGGCGATCGCACTTCACCCGGGGCCCCATGGGGGAGCGCGGCAAGGGCCGTACCCTGTTCATCATGGATCCCGACGGCAACGAGGCCGAGGTCAACACCCGTTACCTCTACGGGGTACCCGAGCGCCAGCGCTGAGCAGCGCTATTGCGGAAACAGCACGCTGAGGCTTTCCCTCTTGTCAATGCGGCTGATCGCTTCAGCCAGTAGCGGCGCGATGGAAACTAGCTCGATCTTCGTTGAAAAGCTTGTTGGCTGTGTTTCGATTGTGTCTGTAACCAGCAATCGTTCAATCGGGCTCCGTTCAATAGTTTCCATGGAACCTTCCGAGAAGACTCCGTGCGTGACCATTGCGAAGACTCGCTTGGCGCCCTTCTCTATTAGCTTCTCGGCAGCTTCTGCGAGCGTGCCCCCAGATATGGTGAAGTCGTCGACAATGAGTGCAGTAAGACCTCTTACGTTACCGATGATCTCCAGCACCTCTGCTTTCTCATCGTGCGCTTTGCGCTCCTTATTCGCGATTGCCAACGACGCGCCAAGGTACGACGCATAGCCACGCGCCGCCTTCACGAATCCCGCGTCCGGGGACACGACTACGAGATCACCCGGATCATGCTTGACAACGGCATCGCACAGGACAGGTAAGGCTCGTAAATCATCGACGGGGATTCGGAAGAATCCTTGGATTTGCGCGGCATGCAGGTCGACTGTGACAACCCGATTCGCGCCAGCCGCTTCGATACAGTCGGCGCATACGCGAGCCCTGATAGAAACACGCGGCTCATCCTTCTTGTCGCCCTTCGCGTAGCTAAAATAGGGCATAACGACAGTAACCGATTCGGCGCTTGCCCTTTTTAACGCATCTATCCAGAACAGAAGTTCCATGAAATGATCGTTCGTTGGGAAAACCGTGGACTGAACGATATAGACGTGACGACCTCGGACATTTTCTTGCACTCGGACAAACAAGGTACCTTCGGAGAACCGCAAGACTTCCGACTCTCCCAGGGATACATCCAAGTGTTCGCAGATGCGCTGGGTCAGCTGACGACTACCACTGCCGCCGAAAATGAGTATCCCTTTCGGGTCTCGCTCTGACATCGGGTCTCCCGTGAGGTATCAATCGGACTATGAATCCATCTTCTGAAGCTCGGCAGGTGCGTTCTTTCGTTCTCATTGCCAACCCGTCCGCTGGAAAGGGGCGAGGCGAAAGCGTCCTTAAAGTCGTTGAAAAAACCCTTCGTGGTGAAGGATGTGACGTTCGAACACTTCGTACGACCCGACGAAGTGATGCCGTTGCATTTGCGGCAGAGATTAACACGACTGACGACATGGCGGTCATTGCGATCGGTGGCGACGGCACCGTCCACGAAGTTCTCAACGGCCTGATGACGATCGACAACGCACGCCGACCCATACTCGGCGTGGTCCCAGCGGGGACAGGAAACGACTACGCTCGCGAACTCGGCATGGTACCGCGTGATCCTGCTACCGCAGCCCGATCCCTGGTGCGTGCGTTCACAAGACGAGCGGACGTGGGTTGTCTGGAAGGCGCTACGTCCAGGCGGCTCTTTTTCGGCGTAGGCGTTGGTTTCGCATTGATGTCGGCGGCTAGTGCACAGTTCGACCGATCCTTACCCCTGCCCGCCCGACTTTCGTATTTCGTCGGGGGAGTCGTTGCCCTGCTGACATTTGATGCTCCAGAGCTTTCAGTGACCGTCGACGAGATGACACAGAGCGGACGTTTCATGATCGTTCATGTCGGGCTATGCCGAACCACGGGTGGTGGTTTCTGCCTTACACCCGAAGCGGGCCTACATACCGGGCGGTTGCACCTCAGCACGGTTTCCAAGCGCGGAAAGCTAACGGGTTTGGTGCAATGGCCGTGGATCTCTCGAGGAAGGCGGTTACAGGGAGTGAGTATCGTGGCGGGCGATCGGATTCGTATCGAAGGCGAACGCGGAATGCTGATTCATGTCGACGGGGAGTTGCAACGCATTTCGAGTGGGATTGTCGAAGCAACGCTGATGTCGAGCGAACTCGAAATTCTCACCGTTCGCTAGGATCCATGACATTCGCCGTCTTAGGATCGTTCCAGAACGGGTATACCAGTTGTCTGACGTACCCCTTCGGAAAACGCTCTTCCTCAAGCCCCATTTTCTTGGGCCATTGGTCATTGGGCAAGTGGTAGGTGCCGAAGAGTTTGTCGATCAGCGGAAAGTGGATGGCGAAATTGACGTTCTGGAAATCGGGCTCAATGGAATGATGCCAGTGGTGGTACTGCGGTGTGACGAAGACGAACTTCAACCATCCAAAGGGAATCCGAGTATTGGCGTGAGCGGCAACGGCCTGGAGTGCAACGATCGCGACATAGGCGTAGAACACTGACATGGAGAAGCCCAGAGCGTACAGAGGAAGATAGGAAAACGCACGTGTGACGAGGATGTCAATACAACTGGATCGAACTCCACGCCAACGCGGACCTCGATGGAGTGTTTGATTCTTACGTGATGGAGACGGCAACAGGTGGCCAGATGGAGCTTGCCATTCCTAGCGGCGATCTACGTTTCGTTAGCGGATTCGTGGTGACCGCTGGCCAAATGAATTCCTTTACCCTCGATTGGGATGTACGCAAGGGGCTCACAGATCCAGTCGGGCAAGCGGGGTGGTTCCTCACACCTGCGTTTCGCCTGATCGATATGACCCTGTACGGCAGTATCTCCGGGACCGTGGCGGATGCATTGGTAATGGATGCATCGTGCACCAGCGATGCAGAGGGTAACGGCAACGTCGTCTATGTTTACAATGGTTTCAATACGGTCGCCGATGACCTCGGCAGCGCAGGCGAGCCTGTTACCACTGCGCCCGTGCGTGTCGGTGAAAGCATGGCCGGAGCTTACGCCTATACGGTGTCATTTTTGGATCCGGGACAGTATACAGTCGCGTTCACCTGCCAGGGTCTTGATGATGACCCTGCCGTCGACGAGATGGGCGTGAACCAGATTGTTTTTGCCGGGCAGGTGAACGCAGAAGTCGTGGCGGGACAAGGCACCACTAACGACGCTCCTATCATCCAATAACTCACTTTTGGATGAGCATCGGTTGAACGTCGGCTCTGCAAAGATCAGGTGCTACGGTCTCGCGGCATCGTAACCATGTTCGTGCCATTGACCATGCAACCGACCTCGGATTCATCCCAACGGATCATGACCACGAATTTTGGAGATGGCTCACCGGCTGGGCCAGGTAACGGCAAGGGATGACGGAACGTGTACTCTTCAAATTCGCCGAGACGTACGTGGCATTTCAACCATTGCGGCTCCTTTCGACATTCCAGTTCAATTCCGCCGCTCCTGGACCGCGGAAGTCGAAAGCTGTTTTGGGTCGTCTGCCAATCGGCATCGGGAGCGAAAAATCCGGTCGCAATTCTGCCCTCCTTTCCGAGGTCCCTTTTCTTCAAGGACATTCTGTATTTAGGCGGTTACGCATACGATGTTACTCCGAGCCTCCTCGGTGAACTATGACACGCGCAAGGCCCCGACTGGCGGGGCTTTTCTGTGCACAGCCCTCGTAAGCCGCTATCTATTCGTTAGCCGACCGATACACATGGAAACAATGCCCAGTTTCAGTTGATACCCGACCAAGAAAAAGCGGCCCGTAGGCCGCTTCTCGACGTTATGCAACCGGCCGACTAATTATCATTGCGGTGGCCACGATACCGATCGCCGTGTTTGTTCCATCCTGTCCACGCCGGCTTGTGATCGTCATCCCCGTCGTCGTCACTGGATGCGATCGACTCGCTCGGGCTACAAACGTTATACGTGGTGTATTCGCCGAGATCGGGCCGCCATACGTTGCGCGGTCGGCAAGACATGCCCGGGGGCACGTTCGGGTCAACGGCATCGGTAATCGGTGGTACGTCGTCCGGAGGATCTGTTAAGGCGGGACATTCTAGTGCCGCGGTACATTCTGCCGACGTCGTCTGGGTATTGACGAAGCCGCCGGTGCACACGTACATCGGTTCGGCATCCACGCACATGCATGCGCACTCGGCGCTGGCGTTTGGCGCAATGAATAAGCCCAGCGAAAGGCAGGCTATTGTCGCGAATACGGGTTTTTTCCACATGAATTGCGCCTTGTCTGGTTGCAAAGTCCCTGTTTTTCCTCTGTTTGGCGCTCGATCCGAAGGCACCGGTTACCTGATAGATGCT
>JAPUIA010000251.1 GCA_027297435.1 Gammaproteobacteria bacterium
GAATGTCATTGGTCGTCACGATTGGCCAGAACGACGAATTGTAGGCTTCGAGCCTAAGCTGCTCGTGCGTCGCTTACGATGAGGGACCCCCTCTAGTCGGGGGTTTTTTTGATTGAACCCTTTTCCAGCTAGGCGTTACTACTGGGATAGAGGTAATCAATTATGAACAAACTATCCTTAACAGTTCTAGTCGCCGCACTGTTTGTAAGTGCTCCAGTGTTGGGCAGTGATAATCGTGCATATCATCATCCGGAGGTCGAGACCATCGGCAATAACCTCTTCGCAGTTACCCAGAGTAGATCGCATCCCCAATCACGTCTGGCTCGGGAAGCCTACATCAAGACGGAACAGCGGCAGAGTAGGGTTCCGATCAACCAGCCAGGCCGCCACTCATTCATCCCGGTATCCGTCGAGCGAGGAGCGGACCCGACGAATAGGTTCTTTCGACGGGACGACGCGAGAGAAGAAATCCTGATCCTGTTCAAAGAACAGACATCGGTTGCGAAGCCTGTAATTAACCTTATCAACACAGGGCGACTGGACCTGAGTAACCCCAACTGAACTGCCCCACACGCTAATACAGGAACAATAGGCATCAACTTTTTTGAACCTTTTCTCTCCCAGACGTTACCACTGGGATAGAGGTAATCAATTATGACCAAGCTATCCTTAACAGTTCTAGTTGCCGCACTGCTCGTAAGTGCTCCAGTGTTAGTCAGTGGCAAAGAAAAAGCTTTCTATACAGTGACCGTCTCACCAGGCTACACCGCCTCGGCCCATCGAGAGGACAACGCATACTATCAACCACGTCTGGCTCGGGAAGCCCAGAATGCCGGTGATGGGTATATGCACCACCTTCGGGTCAAGCGAGACGCTGAAGGGTCTGGAGTTGGGGAACTCTTTGACGGGGTGTACTTCATAAACAAATCTACCCACAGCACCGAACAGAGTGACGAACCGATCAACGGGCTATGGGTGGATTCAGACCACGACGGGTATGGTGCTTCTACCCGCACTTCGGTTCCGTCACCTCTGGCTCGGGAAGCCTATATCAACACAGCACGACAGCCGCAAAGTAACCTCGTGGTCAACCGGCTTCGTGGGACAATCAAGATGAGCGTCTCTGAGTCAAGCGACCCCCCCCAGTATAGGGAGGATCTCGGTGACATTATTGACACTCTTATTGCGAAGGATGTGATCCCGCCTAACCGACCGGGCCGCGACTCGTTCCAGTTTATAGAACGAGGTCACGATAACGGTGCGCGTGGAGGCAGCGATGACGGTTGGGCAAACTGTTTGCAAATCAAACGCGACCCTCCCCCCAAAGACATGACTTGCACGACCTTCTAAAACCATGACTTGCAAAGAGCAATAGGAAGCAATCAATGCCCTGGGAAAAAAGGACAAAGCCGCAACCCTAAAGGACGCCGGCGGTTACCCCACGGTTGACCTCGTTCGGGTGTGTCGATCTGGTCAAGGCGAATACGGTGTTGGGTGCGTTCGACTAGGAGGTCTACAGTGTCACCATCAACAATGCCGACGATTCTGCCATGTAGGGTTTCAGCGGAGACAGGGAATGCGATAAGCAACAGCCAGATGAGTCGCAAAGTCCTCCACCTCCAAACCTCCTCGAGACCGAAGTCTCTTCCGCCAATACAAATGATAGCAGGTTGACGTGCTTGTCAGAGGGTATGAATAGGGCTGGAGTTAGGGTTCGCCTGGAAGATCTAAATCTGTTTGAAGAACTTCATCCAGACCGCCACCGTCGCCACTATCACGGTTATGAAACATACAACGGCCAGCAACCGATACGGGTCACCTGATAGCGCAGCATAGAGTAGGAAGCTCACGCTAAAGGCATAAACCACCCCGACGAGAATCCCTTCTTTTCGTGCGGTACTGACATGGTGGGCCAACAGATCTAAGATCAGTTTCTTTTCGTGCCAAACATTCCTTTATGAGTCGCCCGCGTTGTTCTCAGAGCTACCGAGGTATGGCCTTCGGCGATTTACTTTTCGATCGTGTTATTGAGGTCCGGAATCGCAAAACGAAAAGCGTTGCCGAATTCCAGGATCGCCTCTCCTCGCTTGGCAGGCAACGCATTTCATCCTCGATCCACTCGACTTCATCGCGCGCCCGCGTTTGCGTATTTCCTTAAACCCTACCCCAAGCTCGACTTCAGGGTCGACCGAAGCGGATGTAGTGGGGCAGCTGAACGTTCGCGCCGTCTGCATTCTTCTCGTTGGTGTAACCTCCCGCTACCCATTGCATGTTGTTCGAGATCGCCCGTCGGCTGGTGTTGTAGTCGCCCCAGCGCGTCGTGGCGCGAGTGCTGAGGCGCGGGTAGTAGACGACGAAGTCGCCCCACACACCGACCGCGTGGCTCGGATAAGCGCCGGGCCCACCAAACGCGATAGACATACCCAGCTCATTCTCGGCGTTGGTCGAAAGGTAGGTGTCGAGAAAGGCGATGTTCTCGTTCCAGACTTGACCCTGCGCCTCGCGGTTCCACGTTGTGGTGTTGATCTTCACCAGCTGCACGTGCGGTTGCGGAAATCCGCCGCCCGCCGCCGCGAGCCAGCCAAACCAGACGCTGTTGCCCTGCACCGCGTTGCCAAACACGTAGTGTTTGGGCGCCTCGAACTTCATCCAGTCGGTGCCGTCGGGCGCGATGGAGGAATTGGTGCCGTTCGGCCAGCTATTGACGGTCACCGAGCGCCACGAGTAGAAGCCATCGCCATCCTTCATGCTGTACACGCGCAGCTCGCTGTTGCTCATGTGATGCGCCCAGTACACCGTGTCGCGCGCGTTGTGCGAGACGTGGGACCAACGCGCCAAGGTCCCGTCGGCCCATTGAAAGTTGATGGTGCTCTTGGCGGCAATCTGACTGAGCGGGATGCGGACGATGTTGCGACCGTCGAGGCTGGTCGAGAACCACAAGCTGTTGTCGCCCCACGACATGTCGTTGTAGTCCAACCCGCCGGTATCGTTGAAGACCGTGCTGGGAAAATCCCAATACGTCCAAGTCGTGCCATTGCTCGACCGAACCTGGGCCGTCGTCTGCGCGGCGAGCCTCAACCGGTTCGGGCGGCCCGAGTACTGCAAGAGCCAGACGAACATGTCGATCTCCGGCACATATTCGACGACCTGATCGCAGCACAATCCCCCGTCGTCCTGCGGAAAGATCGTGGTCGGGTTGATGTTGGAGAACGTCGCGCCGCTATCTTCCGACAGCGCCATCCAGACGTTGCCCGTCATCATGATGGTCCGACCGTTCTCGGCGACGCTCACCTCGGGGCAGCATGCTGAGGTAGAGCTCACGGAGTTGGTGAGCTCGGCATAGTCGTGAAACGAAATCTGAGCGCTCGCGTGATTTGCGCCAAGCACGATCAGCGTCAGGGTGAGCAGGCCAATGCCGCGGGAAGCTCTAGAAGGTGTCATGGTGCTGGTGTCCCTACCGTTGTGTCTTTTTGTCGTCATCGTCTTTATCGACTTCGACTTCCTTAATCCCGATCTGCTCATTGGCAGGCTGCAAGTCACCCACCGGCGGCCCGTCGGGAACGGGCAGCCATTCCCCGTCGTCCGGGTTGGGATTGCGCTCCGAAGGCGGAGCAGGTGGATAAGGTGCGCCCCGGGTTTCGCGCGGCTCGATAGAGCCGCTCGTGAGCTCGACCTGCATCTCCTTCTGCGGCGGGGGCTTGGGGTCGTCAGAACATCCGCCTAAGAGCAGTATCGCGAAGGTGGCGCAAAACAGTACGGTGTGCTGCGTGCGATGCCGTCCAGGCAGATTCGCGTGGTGGTCCGTGCTGGACATGGCGAGTCTCCGGTCCGTTGGATGTCGTTGCCCACACTATTATACGGCGCAAGACCGCGTCAAATGCGGCCGCCGGGATTATGGACACCGTCCTGGTTCATCGAGACCTGGGCGTTTGGAAAAACGAAGAGACATATAGACGCTACATGGACGAGATTTACACAGTTCTCCTCATGCCCGGCGTACAGGACTGGTGGGAAAAGCACAAAGGCAGGGTCTTCGCTCCTCGCGTTGAGAACTACCTCATCTCCCGGTTGGAGTCGGATCGCGTGGGAGCTTAAGGACGCGAACGACTTTGTCCGCTGCGGGCAGCACCCGTCGATCGAACAATTTGGTGGTCAAGAACATATGACTCTCGCGCGCCTACCGGACTAGTGAAACCGTCTGGCCGTTCACGTCGATTTCTTCGGTAAATCGAGTGGCGGCTTTACGAACCGTTGCCGACGAAGTCGCCGGAAGCGGCCAAACGTCGGTTTGTGCCCATTGCCGACACTCGCTAGTTACCGGCTCTATTTCGATTCGATTACCTTTGGCGGCTGTGGTCGAGTCGTCGTGTGGGATCCGGTCCCTTGGCCCGGCAAAGACTTCTATCGCAACGCGCGCGCAACCGACGACGGCGTAAAAGCCGCCTAGACAGGGTCGTTGCGAGCGACGACCTCTGCCTTAGCGCTCCACACTCGGTGCGGTTGTATGATTTGCTACGGCGTCACCGCGGTGGTCCCGCGACCCCCCTGCAGTGGGGATAAATGCGCGGCCCGCACCACCCACTTACCATGACGAAACCAAACTGCCAGATGGATTGGTTATTCCAACTTGTCCTAGAAGTTGAATCGGTAAACTAGAAAGTTCGGTTTCTCCCGACAGCCACACCACTTAAGCCACTATCTTTTCGTTAGGCCGTAAGCCTGGGCATCCATCGGGCGGGCTATTCAAATATACTCCGTTGCTGGAAGAAGTAATGGCAGACATCACCTCATCAGGGCATCAGAGTTTCGTGGAGGCTTCGAGGTGGAGGAATGGCAACCCAACGCGAACGAAGCGATCTCATTGCGCAAGTGCGGGAAGTCGCCGCGTCGATTCGTAATGTATCGGACTCGCCCAGAACCGTCCGTCAGGAGTTTCGCGCGGATTACGCCGACACGCACACAGATCTTCGTTCAAGATCCGTAGAACTTTGCGTGTTCGACGGAAGAACCTACCACCAGGAGCAGGATGCGATTCACAACCACCTGAACGCATTAGAAAACATCGTGAGCGCGTTAGTGGACAAACCCGACGAGGCAGTCGCTGATTTAGAGAGCGTTCGGAATAGCGTTGAGGAAGCAATCTTGGACATGCCGGTCGATGAGGAGTTGTTACATGATCTCGATTCCGGCAACGCGGAAGCTCGTCACGACGATCCAGTGTACCTGGTTGCCAAAGGTGAAAAGATGGTGCTCGCGTTTAAGGAAGTTGAACTGGCTGTCACGAACCTGCTCGTCGAAGTCAAAAGCGTAAATGATTGGACGGCAATCGCAGATACGGAGGAGGACTTGCGCAAGGTGGTAGCGCATATGGAAGCATGTGTTGTGATGTTGCGGCATGGAGTGGTACACCTGGGACTCGCCTCGGACACAGTTACTCTAGTCGAGCAACTCAAACATGTTGGCGTTTTCCGGATGTACGCATTAAGGCTGAACAACCGCGGGTCCTCGCTTCCTCCGACAAGTCAGGGAAGACCCGCCGAAGGATCCAAGACCGCCGAGCTGCCGAGACCACGAATCGGGAGGGGGTCACGTATGATGTATCTATGCTTGGTGTTGCTGTGGTTGTTGGTGGCCTATTCAGACGCAGGGCACTCTGCTGAAATCCATAAGTGGGTAGACAAAGACGGCAAGGTACATTATTCAGATTCGCCGCCACCAGACGTTGTTACCGAGAAAATAGAACCCCCGCCCGCTGCCAGCAAAGAAGGTGCCCGTCGCACGCAAGCACGAACCGATCTTCTTATTGAACAACAAAGAGCAAGTACCGACCAGAGAGCGCAGGAGCGCGAGGAAAAGCG
>JAPUIA010000252.1 GCA_027297435.1 Gammaproteobacteria bacterium
GACCAACCTGCCAAAAGAAGGCTTGCGCGTCGTCGAGCGATTCAGCCCTGTGAGTTCCGAGGGCTTGTTATATCAATTCACGGTAGAAGATCCCGACTACGCGGCTTCCTATGGCGGCGAGCTACTGTGGCCGAAGACCGACGCACGTAGCTACGAATACGCCTGCCACGAAGGCAACTACGCAATGGGAAACACGCTGCGCGGCGCGAGGTTGTTGGAGCAGGAGTGGTTAGAAAAGCAGAAGGCTTCGTCGGGAGACTAGTGCGAGCCATGGATGGCTCGCCCGCAACTCGAGCACATGCGTGCTCGATATGTCGTGAGCGAGCTTTCCTGCCGGATTAATTCCAAGCCTACCCGTGGCGCCGCTGGCGGCGATGAGAGTCACGGTGACCGTGTCGTTGGTCATGGTGAAGGTCTACGTGGTCACCGTCGTAGTAGCCGTCCCAGCGATTATCGTTGCGCCAGTGCCAGCTGTTGTGCCTTACACCATCGCGTCTATGCTGCCGACCATGCTGCCTCTGGTGCCTACGTGCATGACGAAAATCGCGGCCATAACGATAGTCGCGCCAATCATAGCGTCGATACCCATCGTTATACCGGACGGTCACCCGACCGAATTCAGGTGCAAAACCTACGTCTTTATGTTCAGCGTAGACCGGTAACGCAGCTATCCCAGTGAGGGACACGACAACGCCGACTTGGATCAGGAACTTCTTCATGGCTTGCTCGATACTGTGAAGGTGGTACAACAATGCACCTCACCTGCTGAACACCGGATTAATCGTTGCTAAACAGAGACTGAACGGCGCTCCGGCAAGTTCCAGTGCAAGCGTCGAGCTAGCCGGCCTTTATTGATTTGGTGAGTTATCGACGCTAAACGATTGCACAGCCTCGCCCGCAATAAACGCATTGATCAGCTGCGCAAGCTGTGGGCCCGCGTCTTCCTGTACAAAGTGACCCGCGCCCGAAATCGTGACGTTTTGTGCTGTCGGTACGCGGTCCAAGAAGATCTGGTGCCCGCCTTTGGTAATAGGATCAGAATCGGTAAACGCGACCAAAAAGGGTTTGTCCCATTCTTCGAAAACCGCCCAAGCCGCTTCATTTTCGCGCAGCTGCGATGGCACCAAGTACGGCATGATCTGCGTACCAGCCTTGTAGCGTTTGTCCGGGAAGGGTGCTTCGTACGCCGCTACAACCGAGCTGTCGCCACCCATGAAGCTCATGAGTTTGCCGATCGGAAGATCGTCAACGCCATAGCTGTAAGCGACCCAGCGCGGAAAGGTCACGTCGGCTTGCAATTCTTCAAACGTCACCTCACCCGCCCACCAAACTGCGAGCTTGAACATTGGGTAGCCAATCCAACCTTGGATGCCGCTTGCTGCCGGCAGACCAGTATTGGACACCACAACGCGCGCAAAACGGTCTGGCTCAGCGGCCACGACCCGCAAGCCCACCAATCCGCCCCAGTCCTGGCCGAAAAACGTTGCTTGGCTGAGATTAAGTCGCTGGGCAAGTTCCACCATGACATCGACTTGCATCTGGTAACTGTAGTCGGACTCGCTCGCTGGCTTATCCGACTTGCCGAACCCAACCAGATCTGGCGCGATCACCCGATGGCCCGCCGCGGTCAGTATGGGAATCATCTTGCGAAACAAGTAACTCCACGTAGGTTCACCGTGAATAAGTAATATCGGAGGTGCATCAGCCGGTCCCTCATCCAGATAATGAATTCGGTAGTCGCCAATCTGCATGTAGTTGGATTGAAACGGATAGTCTTTGAGATCAGCAAACCTCGCGTCGGGTGTGCGAAAAATGCCGGGCGCAATCTCGTCAGCGCGGATGTTTACTGCAACAAGCAAGACCGGCACAACAAGTAGAACCAATTTTTTCATTTCTGTCCTTACGTGGCGAGACCCCTTTATGGCCAGTCTGTCACAACCGCCGCCCGTATCAACCCTCTCCACGTTTTAGGCAACACCCAATCCCGGGAAAAGTCGCCGACGCGCACTGGAAGCCGCTGCTTGTGGTATCGAGCGGCCTTCGCCATGATCGGTCGCCTGGCCTACGGCCAGTGGGGGGAAGGATCAATGCGGTTCTTAGACGGGCTGAAAAACCCGTTCATTGGGCTGCCTGTTCTGGTTCCCGTTTCTACTACAAACGAGGTAACAACATGAACAAGAAGTATCTTATTGGTTTGTGTATAGGACTGGGGTTCACCGCAACAGGTGCAATCGCAGCGACAGAAGAAGTCAACAGCATGCTCTACCAAGTGAGCGTTGAGCAAAACGAAACGATTGAACTGGCCAACGGCGTCAGCATCGAAACGGGAGGTTTGTTTCACGCGAACATCGTCAATGCTGACGGCGAGCATCTAAGCCAATGGTGTCGTGGCACTTTTGCTTCTAAAGGTGACACATTCCTCGGCGGAGCCGGGTTTTGCACCATCGTCGATTCCGAAGGCGACTTTTTCTGGGTCTGGTACACACCCACCGGGCCCACCACGAACGACTGGGGCGTGATTGGCGGGACTGGTCAATACCAGGGCGCAACCGGCGGCGGTACCACGGAGCAAGTTGCAGTACTTCCGGACGGCCGCACTACGGTTGCCCTATCCAAGGGCACAATCACTACACGTTGAAGCTAGCGTCGGAGCATCTCGCGGTGCTCCGACGTCTGCGATACGCGCGACTTGGAATCGGCTTGGCCCGACGGCAAAATGGAGCGAGGGTTCAATAAAGATCGGCTGCTGCAATGGGGAACGTGCGTCGTTGGGAAGCTAGCTTGATCGAGGAGGGAGGATGACCCAGACAGCGATCGATCCTGACGAGTTGAAGCGATACTCGTTTTCGGTATGGAGCTACAAGCAGGGCGAGATGGTTTCGCTCATGGTGCACATCGGGGACCGGCTTGATCTCTACAAAGCGCTCGATGGTGCGGGTCCGGTGACTGCGGCCGAACTGGCGGACCGGACCGGCCTCAAGGAGCGCTGGCTGCTCGAGTGGTTGCGGGGTCAGGCGGCGGCACGCTTGCTCGACTATCACGACGGCGACCGCTTCGAGCTGACAGCGGTCGGTGCGGCCGTGCTTGCCGACGAAGACGATAGCCTCGCATTCGCCGCGGGCGCGTTTTCAGGGGCCACGCCGCCGGACACCGTCGACAAGCTCATCGAGGCTTTCAAGACCGGCATCGGTCTGTCGTATGAAGAGCTAGGACCCAACGCCGCGCACCGAACGGAACGCATGCTCGGACCCTGGGTGCGCCAGGCGTTGGTGCCACAGATCCTCCCGGCCCTCGACGGCGTGGTCGAGAAGCTCGAGCAAGGTGCTTTGGTCGCGGATGTGGGGTGTGGAGGCGGCGTCGCGTTGTCCGCCATGGCACAAGCATTTCCCAACTCGGAGTTTCACGGCTACGACCCAAGCAGCCATGCCATTCTTAACTGCGAGCAAAAAACGCAGGACCTTGGCCTCGACAACATGAAGACCTTCGTGGCCGGTGGCCAGGACCTGCCCAAGGAGCCCACGTACGATTTCCTGATCACGTTTGACTGCGTTCACGACATGACGCATCCGGCCGAAGTGATCTCAGCCATCCACCGGGCGTTGAAGCCCGATGGCACCTGGCTGATCAAAGACATCCGTAGCCGTCCAACCTTCAAGGAGAACATGCGCAATCCGATGCTCGCGATGTTCTACGGATTCTCGGTCTCAGCGTGCATGTCCTCGGCACTCTCAGAGCCGGACGGAGCCGGGCTCGGCACGCTCGGGTTCAATCCGGAGGTCGCCGAGACGATGGTGACCGCTGCGGGATTCACACGTTTTCACCAGCACGACTTCGATGACCCCAGCAATCTCTACTACGAGGTACGTCCCTGAGTCGTGTGAACTGAAGGCCGGCCGCAAGCGGCACTCGTAATCGCTCGTCAATTCTGGAACGAACGATCGAGATCAACCGAGCGAAGCCAGTTCGCTACCTGGTCGCGCTCCGTTGGTGTCAACTGCGTCTCGATCTTCTCGACGATCATCTTTCTCGAACGCTCAGGGTACGGACGCGACAGATAACTCACGTCCTCACCATACACTTCGACGTGAAACGCCTTCGCACCCGCAACCTGTGCGTCTCGATTGCCGAGCACGTAGCGCTGATAGGTAGCCGTCATTTCATCCAACACGAAGCGTGCGAATGGCGTGGAATCCGGAAAGGGCGCGAGGTCGCCCTCGCCCGACCAGTCGTCTGCCGATCCCTCGCTCCAAGCAACGACACGCGGATAGCCGGCGGTAGTCTCCTTCGGGTCCGGATCCATGTTGGTGTGAGCGCGCAGTCCGCCAAGTAACACACAATCCAACGCGGTCGGTCTGCTACCCAGCAGGTAAGGTGTTTCCCCAAGCTGCTGCTCCATGCTCGCCAGTATTCTCTGATACTCGTCCTCGGCCGCCCGTTGCTGTCGCTCGGACTCCGTGCCCGTTGCCCGGCAAGCACGCGGTCCCCATTCGCGAACACGGGCTGCCGCTTCAGTATCGCCGCCCGCCATCCTCAGTGACGCAAACTCCGCACTTCTCGGGTAATGCCAGCGGTAGTGAACCATCGTACGCGCGATCCACTCATCGAAGTATTCCTCTAACACGTGCACCAACACACCGATGGGGCCCACGGGAAACAAACGTCGAGCGGGAAAACGCGCATCCAACAAATGCAGTAGCGGTGTGGTGTCAGCGATCATCCAGTTCTCGGGCGTGTGCAGAACCGGAACCTGATGGGTTCCGGAGCGGTGTTCGATCTCGGCAGCGTGGTCGCCGTTTTTCCGCCGAATCTCATAGTCCGCGCCGTAGAAGATCAACGCCGCCTCGAGTTTGCGGGTGAAATAGCTCAGCTCGCCGCCGTAAATGACATATTTAGAAGTCATGGTTGTTCCTTATTCGACTGTCCGCGTCAGCCGCTTCGTAGCCTGCACTAGTCTCTGGCGATGCCCGCTACCCATGACGTGGGCTGCTACGCACACAGTGCCTCGGCGATGTGCGGATACACCAGTTTGCTGAACACGAGCCCGCTGTGCGTGCCGCTGACTTCGATATTGGTTGCACCGTCGATCAGGCAGCTGTCGGGCGAAACCACTTGATCGTCGCGTGTGTAGATGGACCACGCCTTCGTTGCCGGGTCGAGCGGAGCGAGCAAGTCCTCGATGTAGCTGCAACCGCAGGCTGGCATATCGCAGTCCGGGTCGAAAAGTCGCAGCGCGCGGCGCCCCGCTTCGACCACCTCGGGCGATGCGATCGATTGCAGCGGCGTGATTTCACCGCGCTCAGGATCTCCCATCGCGGCGAGACCCGCCCGGCCAGCGCGCACTACTGCGCCGACCGGTGACCCCAGCGCTATGAAGTGCGAGCAGCGGGCGCCGAGCCGCGTCGCGATGGCCTTGCCCAGCATGCCGCCGCGGCTGTGGCCGATGATTGCGACCGGGGCCTCGCCCGTGTCGCGTGCAGCGAACGTCCGTTCGACCTGCTCCATCAGCCGCTGAGGGCATCCGGCATTGATCAGCAGCATCGACACGCGCGGCGTGTATCCGATGCGCCGCAGCCAGGCACGGATCGGCTCGAGGTAGAAATCGCTGGCAAAGAGGGCGGGGAGCACGAGCACCTGGCGGCCATCGCCGCGCGGCATGTCCCGTCCGCGGTACATCGGATCCAGCCGCAGCTCCCAGAATTCACGCAGCGCCTGGACCTCGCTCATCATCGTGCGTTGTTCGCCAGCCATTGACCCCTCCCCTGAGGCGGAACCTGCAATTGTACTTCCATCCAGCCCGCAGACAAAAAGACGCTTCGCGCGCAAGGTGGGTCCCAATGCTCGACATTGACCGGTTCTCACCCGGGCCGGTCTGCTACTATTGACCGCTTAGCGTTCAGTGCTCGTTTGCGCGACCTTTGAAAGGGGGGGTTACGATGCGAATGACAGATCATGATGCATCGTTTTTGTACAGCGAAACCGCCAGCAGTCCGATGCACGGCGCCGCGATCTCAGTATTGGAAGGGGAAAGCTCCTTCGAGGCGATCTTTGCGCACCTCAAGGCGCGCATTCACCTGGTGCCGCGGTATCGACAGCGCCTGACATTCGTACCGATGAACCTCGCCCACGGCAAATGGGTGGACGACCCGGATTTCGACCTGGCCAACCACGTCAAACACCATAAGCTTTCCTCGGGCGCGACGACCGTCGAGGAAGCCTTCGACGAAATCCTGGAACTCGCTGAAGGGACGCTGGATCGGTCGCGCTCGTTGTGGATGATGTACGTCGTTGAAGGCGTCCCCGGCCATACACTGGTGGTCAGCCTGGCGCATCACGCGATGATCGATGGTGTTTCCGGCGTCGACATCTCGACCGTCTTAATGGATCTGGAGCCGGATGCGCTGCCGCCGGGTCCGCCTAACGAGCCTTGGGAGCCCAAGCCGTTGCCTTCACCGGTCGAGCTTTGGACCGAAGCGCTGCAACACAACTTCGGGGAGATGATGCAAACGGTCCGCGTTCGCCCGCGCGATGCACGGCGCGAACGGTTGCTGCAGCGTGGGACCGAGGTCATGACCCGGTTCATGACCCAGCCGGTCATAACCGCGCCGTGGAACGCCGGCATCGTTGGGCCCAAACGGCGCCTTGAGACCACCCAATACAACTTTGCCGAGTTCCGCGAAATTCGCCGGTCGCTGGGTGGCACGATCAACGATGTGGTACTTGCGGTTGTCACCGAGTCGGCCGCGCGTTATCTCCAAGCGCACGCCGAGCCAGTGGACAATCAGTACTTGCGGATCATGTGCCCGGTCAGCGTGCGGCGCGAAGACGAGACCGGCGCCCTCGGCAATCGGGTGTCCGCGATGTATCCGATGCTGCCGGCATGGCCGATGAGCATGAGCGAACGATTGACCACGGTCATCGAGGAAACCGAGCGCTTGAAGGCGAATCGCGAACCGCAAGCGTTAGAGCTATTGATGGAGTCGTCACCCTACGTGCCGCCCGTCGCCATGGCGCAAACGCTTCTGGTCGGCTCGCCGTTCGACCCCACCGCCCTAGCGGCGCGATTTCCAGCGCCGGTTTTGCCGAGCTTCGGACCGCGACCGCCGTTGACGGGGTTCAACTTCACGTGCACGAACGTGCCGGGCGTGCAGGTGCCGCAATACATGGCGGGTCACAAGGTGCTCGACACGTACGCTACGTTGATGCTCAGCGGTACCTTGGGCTACGGCGTCGTGGTCGTCAGCTACGACCAACGGCTTTACTTCAACTTTACGAGCGATCCACGATTGATGCCCGACGTCGAGCTCATGCGTTCCGGCGTCGACGATGCGTTCGCGGAGCTTCTCGACTTGGCACGGACCCAAAGCGCCACCCAAGCTAACGCCTGACCATTAGGAGGGGAAGAGATGGCAATAGACCAGCTGAATGAGCGGTATCCACTGGACGTCACCTTGAGCGATGGACGCAAGGTACAGCTGAGACTAATGACCGCCGACGATCGCGACGCGGTGCTTGGCTTCGCCCGCGGCTTGCCGGAGGAGGATCTCCTGTTCCTTCGCGTCGATGTGACCCAAGACGCCGTGGTAGACGATTGGATTGCGAACCTGGCATCCGGAAGTTCGACGTCGCTGGTTGCGTACGACGACGAAAAGTTAGTGGGGTATGCCACGGTGCACCGCAATCAGGCGCCGTGGACCCGGCGCGTGGGCGAAATCCGCGTCAACGTTGGCCCTGACTACCGTGGCAAAGGGCTCGGCAAGAACCTGACGAGCCAGATATTCGATGTCGCGCGAGCGCTGGGCCTTAAAAAGGTCATGGCTAATATGACCTCGGACCAGCCTGGTGCCCAGGCGGCGTTTCGCCGGCTTGGCTTCGTGCCGGAGGCGCTGCTCGCCGACTACGTCGAAGATCGCAACGGCACGTCTCGGGACCTCGTCATCATGTCGTACGACGTCGACGGACTCACCGACCAGATGG
>JAPUIA010000253.1 GCA_027297435.1 Gammaproteobacteria bacterium
ATACACGCTTCCGTCATTCTTCGCCGGAAGTTTGGTCCGCCGCGAGGCTTTCTTTCAATCGGGCACCACCTAGAATGCCCTGCATGCTGTAGTTGTGTTCGTGACAAGCGTACTCGTACACGACCTTGTCCGTGCGGTGCATCGTCTTCCTTGCTGTCCAACTGCTCACGAACGTCTCGGGGTCTTGCACCGTAACCTCGTAGCGCATCGCGTCCGGACCGATGATGGTGAATCTCTCGGTGAGGTGCGTATTGGCGCCCCAGCTTTGAAATGCACGCGTGTCGCGAAAGCGGCTGGACTCGACGATCAGCGAATCGCCTTCCCAATGGGCGCGTGCATCGCCCTGCCACTGACGAAGATCGGCGGGACTGTGGGGGCGACCGTCGAGAGGCACAACGCGCGCATCATTTATGAATTCAGCCAAAAACGCTACATGCTCGGGGGTTTGGAAGAGATGCATGTAGTTGTTGTCGGGCGAGGGCAAAAGCGGGGGCGTTGGACCGACGATGCAACGTTCGTTGGTGTTGAGAGCCTCCGGGCCCCGATATTGCATGCGCGCCTCGCCTATCGCTGCCTGTTTGGCCTCTCCCCCGGGGGTCATGTCGGGTAGTCTGCCGTTCGGCGGATCGACGATGAGTGAGGTTCTGAGGTCTGGTTCGATACCCACCCCGTATTCGAGCCAGAGGTCTTGACCGACGAAACTGTCGCCCTCGAGGTCTTTGAACACCCCATCCGTGAATTGGTGGAAGTTGGCGACGAATTCGCGTGCTTCTTGGGGCGTGAAATGGGATTTATCGGCGAACGCTTCCGGTCGTTCGAGCGGCGTCATCGACCCGTAGTCCCAAAACCCGTTGAGATCGGGCGCGCCCCAGGGTGTGCGGGCCGGCTCCCAATCTTCGGCGGCCAAACCCTGCGGCGCCACAAACGCCAAAACAATCACCCATCCAACGCGTCGCACAACGCTCTCCCATCGCCGAATTCTGCAGGTTACCCAGCGCATTTCTACGCCTTCGCCTTCTTAACCTTGGCCTTCTTCGCCCTGGCCTTCTTCTTCGGTGGAGGCTTCGCCTGTTCTACCCAGCGACCATCCTGGTAGTACGCCCGCCAACCGGTGGCTTTACCGTCAACTTCGGATTGTACGTACTGCTCCTTGGTTTTCCGACTGTAGCGAATCACCGAAGGTAGTCCGTCCGGGTCCTCGAGAGGCGCATCGAGCAGATACTTGAACTTTGGATCGAGCTCGTTGGCGTGCGGCAGCAGTTCTTTGACCAAGGGCGCGCGGGTCTCGCGGTTCTTGGGAAACTGGCTAGCCGCCAGGAAGATACCGGACGCACCGTCGCGGAGCAGGTAGTGGTCGTCGACTTTCTGGCAGCTCAGTTCCGGCATCGATATCGGATCTGCCTTGGGCGGGGCCGGTTCCCCGCTGCGCAGCAGTTTGCGCGTGTTCTTGCACGCCATGCAGCCGAAATACTTGCCAAAACGACCGGACTTCAACTGCATTTCGGCCCCACACTTGTCGCATTCGAGTACCGGCCCGTCGTACCCTTTGATACGGAACTGGCCCGGCTCCACCTCGAATCCGCCGCAATCCGGGTTGTTGCCGCAAACGTGCAGCTTGCGGTCTGCGTCGATGAGGTAGCTCGTCATCGGGGTGCCGCACCTCAAACACTTATGCCGGTTGCGCAAAAGCTTCGACTCGCCCTCATCATCTTTTTCAACATCCACCGCTTCTTCGCCCGGTATGAGGTTGAGGGTTGTCGTGCAACGTTCTTTGGGGGGCAACGTATATCCCGAACATCCGAGAAACACCCCTGTGCCACCGGTGCGAATCTGCATGTGGCGAGCGCAGGTCGGGCATTCGATATCCGTGTCGGTCGGTTCGTTGGCCGGCATGCCGCCTTCGTCGGCCTGAGCATCAGACAGCTTGTTGCTGAAATCTCCGTAGAAGTTATCCAGTACGGTGCGCCAATCGACCGCACCTTCTGCAACTTGATCGAGTTCTTGCTCCATCTGCGCCGTAAACCCGTAATCCATCAGGTCGGCGAATTTCTGGACGAGCCGGTCGGTCACCAGCTCGCCGATCTTCTCGGCATAGAAACGCCGATTGGTCAGCGTCACGTAACCGCGTTCCTGGATCGTGGAGATGATTGCGGCATAGGTCGACGGACGACCAATACCGCGTTTTTCGAGCTCACGCACGAGGCTCGCTTCGCCAAAACGTGGCGGCGGTTTGGTGAAGTGTTGTACCCCTTCCAAATCGACGAGTTGCAGTTTTTCGCCGACCTCGAATTCGGGCAGCGGGGTATCGTCTTCCTTCCGCGAAGTCGGTGGCAGCACCAACGTGTAGCCGTCGAACTGCATGATGCGCCCGCGAATGCGCAGTTCGAACTCGCCCGCCGCTACGACAACCGTCGTACTCAAATATTCAGCGTTGGGCATCTGGCAGGCAACGAATTGCCGCCAAATCAGATCGTAAAGGCGCGCGGCATCGGCATCGACACCGGTCAAGCGATCGGGTTGGGTCCCGACGTTCGAAGGCCGAATCGCCTCGTGTGCCTCCTGCGCAGCTTTCTTGCTGGCATACACGTTCGGTTTTTCCGGCAGGTAGCGCTCACCAAAGTTGGCGAGGATGTGTTGCCGGCAGCCTTCGACGGCCGTATCGCTCAGGTTGGTCGAGTCGGTTCGCATGTACGTGATGTAACCGGCCTCATAGAGCCGCTGGGCCATGGTCATGGTTTTCTTGACGCTGAAACCGAGGCGCGTGCTCGCCGCTTGTTGCAAAGTCGAGGTGATGAACGGGGCGCTCGGCTTGGTGCGGGTCGGCCGGTCATCGCGAGACCGCACCTCGAACGCGCGCGCGCTCAAGCGTTCCAGAGCATCGTCGGCCGTAGCTTGGCTATTGGGTCGGAAGTTGGCGTCGCCGTCCTTCAATAGTTGGAAGCGCAAAGGGTCCTCGCCGGTTCTCTTGAGATCGGCGAATGCTTCCCAATACTCCTCAGGCTCGAACGCGCGAATCTCCCGTTCGCGCTCGACGACCAAACGTACGGCGACGGATTGCACGCGACCGGCAGAAAGTCCACGGGCTACTTTGGCCCACAAAAGCGGCGATAGCTCGAATCCGACCACTCGATCCAGAAAACGCCGTGCTTGCTGTGCGTTCACCCGGTTCATATCGAGTTCGGTCGGCGCTGCAAACGCCTCTTGGATGGCTTTCCGGGTAATTTCGTTGAATACGACACGCCGATAGCGGCTCGGATCGCCGCCGATGGTCTCCCGCAGATGCCAGGCAATCGCCTCCCCTTCTCGATCCAGGTCGGTCGCGAGATAGATGGCTTCTGCGTTCTGGGCGAGTTTCGCTAGCTCATTGACGACTTTCTCTTTGCCGGGCAGCACCTCGTATTCGGCCGCCCACTGCTTATCCGGATCGACGCCCATGCGGCGCACTAGTTGCTCCCGCGCGCGCTGCTTCTTATACGCGGCCCTTTCCGCGGGCGGGAGCTTGCGTGTCTTGGCCGCCTCCTTGGCGCGCTGTTTCGGATCGGACCCGCGCCCACCGGTCGGCAGGTCACGAATGTGGCCGACACTGGATTTGACGATGAAATCCTTGCCAAGGTAGCGGTTGATGGTGCGCGCTTTGGCGGGGGATTCGACGATGACAAGCGATCGGGCCAATGCCTCTCCTGCGGTGTTAAACGGGTTCATGGTCTTTGGCTGACCACGATTTGGCGCCGTTTATACGGCGAGCCGAAAACGTCTGTCAAGAATTCCTGTCTTCAATCTCGGTGGCAATCTGCTCGTCTCGGTCGCAAAGTTGTTCCCCAAGACTGGTCATCACCTCATGCAGCGCGTTCACGGTAGCTGCATCCGCCGGATATTTTTCCAGCCAATAGCAAGTTATCACACGCACCCCAAGCTCCATCGCAACCGTGTCGCTAGGCAGCCGTGCGAATAGGCTCTCGAACGCTTCCACGTAGTCGAGATCGCGGTCCTTGGTGGGGCCGTCATCGAGCACCCAGCCCGCCACCGGTTGCGGCGTTCCGGCGCCCTTGAGCAGCCGCCACGGTTTCAGGTGCTCTAACCGGCTACGCAATCCAAGCCCGTACGCAACGCTATCGTGTTGCGGCACACGCACCTCGCCGCCCGCGGTGACCCGGTCCCGAGCGTCCGGGTTGAGTTTCCTGACGGGTTTGAGCTCGACCACGAAACCCACTAACCGGGCTTGTTGCCGAAGCGCCGCCAGGCGCCTGTCCTTTTTCGTCGGCAATAGATACAACACCGGTCCAAAGGCAACCAACAGCACGATGGTGATGATGATCCAGACCATGAAGACTTCCAAAGATCGTGGGTGGACAAGCTTGAGTGCACCCATCATTTAAGTGTATGGTCGCCCCAAGCCAGGTGGGGAGGCAACATGTCAGCCTATCAGCGTATTCTCTTGGCAGTTGATCTCACAGAAGAATCTAAACAGCTCGCCGGAAGCGGTAAGGCGTTGGCGACTGCCTTCGAGGCCGAACTGCACGTGATTCACGTTATCGAACCGTTGAGCCTTGCGTACGGCGGTGACATTCCGATGGACTTATCATCAGTGCAAGAACAAATTCACGAACAAGCCAAGTCTCACCTGGCAGAGTTCGCCAACGGACTCGGTGTGCCGCAAGACCGCCAATATCTCATATTTGGCCGGCCTGAGAGCGAAATTCACCGAGTGGCGGAGTCCCAAGAGATGGATCTCATCATCGTCGGCAGCCATGGGCGTCATGGACTGGCTTTACTTTTGGGATCTACGGCGAACGGAGTACTACATGGCGCATCGTGCGATGTATTGGCCGTTCGGGTTGGTGTGATCGAAAAGCCCGAGTCGTAGTTGTTATCCCTATTGCGGTGGCTGTTAGCGGCCGCCTTGTGCCTAGCCTGGTGTCATGCCACAGCCGCTACCTTGTATGAGCAGCGCGCGCTGTATCGTCAGGCAGTGGATCACCTGCGGGCGGGACGCACCACGGCGGCAGAGAACCTAGCCGGTCGGCTGATCGATTATCCCCTGCATCCGTATCTGACCTACCATCGATTGCGGTTTCGGCTGAACCGACTGACGGCAGAGGAGGTCAGTGCGTTCCGCAACGAATATCCGGACATCCCGGGCGCGCAGCGCGTCTACCGGCAGTGGTTGGCGCGACTCGGCGCGTCCCGCCGATGGCAAAAGTTTCTCGACCACTATGAGCCTGCCGATGTCGCGGAACTGCAGTGCTACTACTTGAGAGCCCTATACGGCACCGGCGAACGGATGCGCGCCCTGGATGGGGTCGCACCATTGTGGACGGTTCACGAGTCGCAGCCAAAGGCTTGCGACCCACTGTTTGAGGTTTGGCAACAAGTCCGCTTGACCGAAGACATTGCGTGGCAACGTCTACGACTGGCCATCGAAGCCAACCAACGATCGCTAGCCCGATACCTGCAACGCTTTTTCTCCGGACCGTACAGATCCTGGGCACAGTCTTACTACAACGTCCACGTCAATCCCTCCGCGATCACCCGCACCAACCGCTACGCCACGGACACGGCGCTGGTGCGCGAAGTGATCGCTCATGGGCTGCGGCGTCTGGCAAGGCGCGATGCCGAGGCCGCGAGCGTTGCCTGGGCCGCCTATCAAGACTCGCATGACTTTTCGGTTGCCGAGCGACAGACGATCAGCGAATACATCTGGGTAGCCCGCGTACGCCAGGGCAGCTTAACGATGCAAGCGCGCGACGACGTGTTACCGGGTACCGCGCTCGGCATGGCACAAGCCTATCTACGCCGCCGCAATTGGTCGCTACTGCAAGGCTGGATAGAACAGCTGCCCGACGAACACCGTCACACGGACATGTGGCAATACTGGCTGGCGCGAGCCCTCTCGACCACCCACGATCGGTCGGAACGCGCGCGACGCACGTTGCAAGCGCTTGCCGAGGATCGTACCTACTACGGGTTCCTGGCGGCCAACGATCTCGGCAGCACCGTACAAATGAACGGCGTGCATCGCGTTACCCACCCGGCGCGTCTGACTCAGTTGAAGCGTCTGCCCGCCGTCGCAAGAGCGATCGAGCTATTCGCCGTCGGCGACGAGATCAATGGCCGTCGCGAGTGGATCAGAATCCTGCCGAAAATGACGCCGGAAGAACAGCTGCTGGCGGCGTACCTGATTCAGGACATCGGCGAGATCTCCCTAGCGATACGCACCGCCAACGACGCCAAGTTGAGGGATCATCTGGCGCTCAGATTCCCGCTCGCATACCAGATACCGTTCAAACAGACGAGTCACGTGACGAATGTTCCGGTGTCATTTCTCATCGCCTTCGCTCGACAGGAAAGCGCCTTCGACCCCGTCGCTCGATCGACCGCCAACGCCCGCGGAATCCTTCAGATGTTACACAGCACCGCTAGATCGGCGGCTCGTCGTGCAGGGGAATCGAGCCCCACCTTAAGCGACTTGTACGATCCCGAGATCAACATCCGGCTCGGTGGGCACCATATCGCGTGGCTACTCAAACGTTACGATCAGATATTGCCGCTGACGGCCGCCGCCTACAACGCCGGTGAAAGCCGTGCCAACCGTTGGATTCGAGACGCCGCCGGTTGGCCGATGGACGTTTGGATCGAGACCATCCCGTTTCGAGAAACGCGCGACTATGTCAAGAACGTGCTCGCGTTCAACCAGGTCTACAGCCACCTGCTCGGCGACCCTATGCCGATGCTGCGAGCCCACGAGACCCACGTGCCCGAGCGATGATCGACATCGGCGTCAACCTGTTGAACGGACAATTTCGCGACGACTTGGATGCCGTGCTCGAGCGCGCGCGCCAGGCCGGACTGTCGTTCATGTTGGTCACCAGCACCGATCTCAGGGAGACCGTCGACGCCATCGAGTTATCGTCCCGGCACCAGGATCTTGCCTGTACCGCCGGCGTACACCCCCACTCCGCCAAAGCCGTGCAAACGGGATGGGAGAAACAACTTCGACGCTTGGCGTCAGCACCGAAGGTGCTTGCCATCGGCGAAACCGGCCTCGACTTCAACCGCAATTTTTCACCGCCCGACAGCCAGCGTCGGGTCTTCCAAGCTCAAATAGAACTCGCAGCAGAATTAGCATTGCCGCTATTCGTCCACGACCGAGACTCGGACGGCGCGGTTGCCGAGATGCTCGCACCATTTTCAGCTGACCTCGTCGGCGTCGTGACGCATTGTTTTACCGGCACGCGAGCGGACCTCGAGCGCTACCTCAACGCCGGCTACTACATCGGCATTACCGGTTGGGTATGCGACACGAGACGTGGTGAGGAATTGCAGAAGTTGGTGCCGGAGATTCCGCTCGATCGTTTGTTGATCGAAACCGACGCGCCATTCTTGTTGCCGTATGGCGCTACCTCACGCTTCAAGAAGCGCAACGAGCCCTGCCTGCTGCATTTCATCGCGGAGCAGATCGCCCGTCTCAAGGATGTGGACGTCGGCATCATTGACAAAGCCACGTCAGCAAACGCCCAACGACTATTCAACATCACCCAGCCACTTGGCTAGGTGTTCGCGCGCGAACGGCGCCTCAAACTCCGCATCGTCGACACGAATGACGGGCAACCGATCACCGTACTGCTCGATGAGCGCTGCGTCGGTGGCGATGTCGATGACCGTCAGCGACCAGCCACTGAGTTCTGGCATACTGAGCAGCAAGTCCAGCACTTCGTCACACAGCGTACAGTGGTCGGTTGAGTAGAGGACCAACGGTTTCATGGAATCATCATATCGCTACGCCGACGCGGCGACTGCAAATGCATACCCGCTGGACGTTGTCGCACAATCCCCCTGGCAGTCGAGCGATGGCAAGCTGCACGTGACCTTTGCAATTCCGGCGTGCCCGAAAGCCCACATCATCGTACCCAGCCTCGCGATCGACAGCATGCCATATCAATATCGGTGTTCGCTCGCGGTGGCCGGCGAGCGTTGGTCACTAGAACCCGTGCCCAGTCGGCCACCGGCAAAGACGACCGCGAAATCGGGCACCGCCAAGGCGCCATGGATCAGCACCCACATCGATTGCTATCACACCGAGACCGACATTGAAGCAAGCGAGTTGACCATACATTTAGATCAGGCGAACGTGCCTTCCCGATACCTCGTTACGGTCTCGATTCGACCACTCGAGATCGACCCCGGGTTTATTGAGGCAACGCCGGTCGTGCTTGCGCCGCCGCCGCCGCTCAGCCAGAAGCAAGGGCCGAAAGAAATTCGTCAGCGCATCTGCTCGCCAACCGCGCTGGCCATGGCGCTGCAACATCGCGAGCCGTCGATCGAGTGGTTAGACGTTGTGGACAAGTGCCTCGATAAAGCCACCAACATGTACGGCTCGTGGCCGATGGCCGTCTACTGCGCCGCCGCATACCAACGGTTGGGCGCGGTAGAAGTACTGACCTCGTGGACACCCATCGTCCAGGTTCTCGACGCCGGTGTTCCCGTGGTCGCTAGCATTCGCTTCGGCACCGGAGCGCTTCCGGGTTCGCCGATGGATAGCACCGGCGGGCATCTCGTCACCGTCTACGGCATCGAGAATGACAGGGTGCTCGTCAACGATCCCGCCGCATCCGATGTCGATTCGGTACCACGTCGATATCCTCTACAGGCCTTTGCCGACGCCTGGTTTCGCTACCGGGGGGCAGCGTATATTCTGACCGCATGAAATACTTCGTCAGATTTCTGCTTCTGACAGCCGGGTTCGCGCTCACAACATCGGGACTGATGTTGTGGCAAGCCGACGCGTTCAGCTTCTCCGGCATTTGGGCATTCGCGGACGGCATTCATCCGATTTATTTCCTCATCATCGGCATCGCGATGATTCCCCCGGCACTTTGGGAGATCTTTCTGCTGGAAAACCGAGACCCGCGTGAGTGACAAGCGCGTTTATCTCCGATCCATCACGCGTGACGATCGCGACGTGTTTGTGCCGTTGATGCAACGCAGCGTTTCGCTACACGAGCCATGGATTCACCCACCCATCAACAACCAGATGTTCACGTTGTATCTGAAACGTTTGAAGCGTGGCGATCATGTGGGGCTATTGGTGATCGAGGAAGCAACCGACACCATCGTCGGTTGTTTCAACATCAACAACATCGTACGAGGCTCGTTTTTGAGTGCGTCCCTAGGGTATTACGTGGTGGCAGAATTTTCCGGCCGCGGCTACATGCACGAAGGATTGACGCTCGTCATCGAGCACGCCTTGAACAAACTGGGCTTGCATCGACTCGAAGCCAACATTCAACCCGACAACTTGAAGTCGATCGCATTGGTGCAGGGCTGTGGATTCGAAAAAGAAGGGCTCTCGCCCGACTATCTTTTCATCACCGGTGCCTGGCGCGACCACGAACGATGGGCCTATGTCGATCGACGTCCGTCGTTGAAACCCGCTTCATGAACGCTTACGGCGGCTGGTCATCGCCGATCACGCCGGAGGCAATCGTCGAATCGGTCTCCGGAATCACCGAACCGAATAGTGTCAACGGCGCACTATTTTGGCTGGAGAGTCGCCCGACGGAAGGCGGTCGCGTAACGTTGCTGAAACAAGTGAACGGGTTACTCACCGAACTGACCCCCGCCCCGCTCAACGTTAGAAGTCGCGTTCACGAATACGGAGGGGCAGCCTATCTCGCTTGCGAGAAAGGCACGTTCTTCGTCAACGCTTCCGATCAGAACATATTTGAGGTGATGGACGACGGTGCCATTAGACAAATAACCGACAGCGATGCTTCCGTGCGTTATGCAGATCTATGCATGGACGCCGCCAACAACCGGCTCATCGCGGTCACAGAAGTACACGGCGACGCACCCGAACCCAAAAATGCGCTCGCCAGCGTCAGCATTGCAAACGGACACGCAGAGTTGTTGTGCGAAGGGCATGACTTCTATGCGTCGCCGCGCTTGTCGACTACCGGCGACGAGCTCGTCTTCGTTGTATGGGATCATCCGAACATGCCGTGGGACGGGACCCAACTGATTCGCGCTACGCTCGAGAATAACCGTCTAGTGAACGAAACCGTCGTTGCGGGTGGCGCAACAGAGTCCGTACTGCAGCCCAGTTGGCTCCCCGACGGATCGTTACTATTCGTGAGCGATGTGAGTAATTTTTGGAACCTGTATCGATGGGACGCAACCGGCGTGTATCCGGTACTGGAGGAACCCGCTGAGTACGCCAGCCCACCGTGGCAGTTCGGCTACCGAAACTACGCCGTTGTGAACGAGCAGTTCGTCGTCGCGTGCCGCCACTTCAACGGCGAGCAAGACGTCATACTCATCGACCTCGCCTCTGGTTTCGCGACCCCATTGCTGGACGAGTGGGCCACATACGGTTACCTGTCGTCAGACTCGCAACGTATCTATTGCGTTGGTTCGCGTTGCGATCGGTCCAGCGAGCTCATTCAGTACGATCTCGGTGCACGGACGGTCACTCTGCTGGTGCAGAGTCGCTCGCTCGGCATCGATGTAGACTGGTTCAGTCAACCTCAGCACATCGCGTTCAACACGCGCGACGGAGAACAAGCCTTCGCGTACCTGTATCTTCCCTGCAACCCAGAACAAGATGCCGCGCCCGGCAAACCCCCTTTGATGGTGATGAGCCATGGCGGTCCTACCGGATCGGCTTCGGCGACGTTGAGTCTTGGCGTGCAGTTCTATACCAGCCGCGGCTGGGCAGTAGCAGACGTAAACTACCGAGGCAGTACAGGGTATGGTCGCGTCTACCGAGATGCCTTGAAAGGCCAATGGGGCAATTTGGACGTTACGGATTGCGAAGATGCCGTCAATCACCTTATCAATCAAGGAATCGTCGATGCGACACGAGTCGCCATCCGCGGAGGCAGCGCTGGTGGCTACACCACCTTGCGGGCCCTCACCACCACCACTACATTTCGTGCCGGGGCAAGCCACTATGGCATCGGTGATCTGTCGGCCCTTGCGCGCGATACCCACAAATTCGAATCGCGTTATCTCGAAGCACTGCTCGGTTCGGAGTCGGCGTTGATCGACCGTTCACCGATAAACCATTTGGACGGATTCAACTGCCCCGTCATCTTCTTTCAAGGGGGTGATGACAAGATCGTGCCACCGAATCAAGCCCAGGAGATGGTGGCCGCACTGCGCGACAAAGGCTTGCCTGTGGCCTACATAGAGTTTCCGGATGAAGGTCACGGCTTTCGCGACGCAGACAACATCGTTCGTACCATCGGCTCGGAGTATGCGTTTCTTTGCGAAATATTCGCTATCGAACCTGTGGAAAACCTACCCGACGTCAAGATCGAGAATCTGTGAGCAGACCTCTCAACATCGCGATTTTGATGGGCGGGGACTCGTTGGAAGCGGAAGTTTCACGGGCATCCGCGAGCGAGGTTGCCAACGCCCTGGATGTCGGATCGCACCAAACCACGCTTATCGAGGTGGACGAGAACCTCGCGCTCGAGCTCAACGCGTTGCGCCCGGACGTCGTGTTTCCTGCACTACACGGACCACCGGGCGAAGACGGCACCGTTCAAGGCATGTTGGAGATGCTGCAACTACCGTATGTCGGTAGCGGTGTGCACGGTAGCGCAATCGCGATGGACAAAGGCATCGCCAAAATCGTCTTTCGACACGCCGGATTGCCAGTCGCCGACGATGTGGCCATTGCAGCCGGCACGAGCCCAGCGGATGCTGCAGCCCTCGTGCGCGACAGCCTCGGCGAACGCATCGTCGTGAAACCATCCCGTCAGGGTAGTGCCATCGCCATTACGCTTCTCGCGAACGGCGGCGACCCGCAACCGGCACTGAGTGAAGCCTTGCAACTCGGTCGTGTGCTCGTCGAACCCTATGTCGAGGGCAGAGAAATCACGGTCGGTGTGCTCGATCTTTACGGACAAGACCCGGTACCCTTCCCGGTCATCGAAATTCGCACTGCACCCGATGAATGGTACGACTACGTCAATCGATACAAAGTCGGTGGCAGCGAACATATCATCCCCGCTCCGCTACCCGACTCAGTCAATATCGAACTGCAACGAATCGCTCTGGTAGCACACGAGGCACTGGATTTACGTGATTTGTCGCGGGCCGACTTCATCGTTGCCGATGACGATACGATCACGCTGCTCGAGGTCAACACGTTACCGGGTATGACGCCAACGAGCCTCTACCCCGATGGCGCCCGGGCCATGG
>JAPUIA010000254.1 GCA_027297435.1 Gammaproteobacteria bacterium
GGCAAGACCACACTACTCGTCAACCGTTATCTGCGCTTGTTGTCACTAGCGACGCGTCCCGAGCAACTGCTGGCCATCACCTTTACCCGCAAAGCCGCGGCAGAGATGCGTCTCAAGGTACTCGACGAGTTGCACGACCCACGCTCGGTAGACGGCCAGAGCGTGCGAGACCGGGACCAGACGCTCGGCTGGCAGCTGCAATCGAACCCCAATCGCCTCAAGATTCAAACCATCGATAGCTTCGCCATGTCGCTAACCCGTCAGCTGCCGCTGGCGAGCGGCTTCGATCCGGATGCACAGCTGATCGAAGACGCTGGTGACTTCTATCAACGCGCCGCCCAGCGTCTGTTTGCCTCGCTGTACACCAACCACGATCTCGGCTGGGCCCTCGCCAAATTCTTGAGTGCGATCGACAACGATGTGCAAAAGGCCGGTCGACTGCTGGCCACGATGCTGGCAAGCCGTGACCAATGGCTCGACACCATGACCGAGGTGCTCCGCGTCTATCAGACCGATCCGGACGAGGTCACGGCTATTCTCAATCGCGGTGTTACGAACCTCGTCGATTCGGTCGGCAGCGACATCCGTACCCACCTCACACCCGACCTCGAAGCCGAACTCGACTGGCTTGTGACGTTTGCCAACTCCAATCAGGACTCACCCGCGACCTATTGGGCCACCGCCAGTCGGGTCTGTACCAACCAGCAAGGTAAGCTCCGCAAACAGCTGACGATACGTGAAGGTTTTCCGCCCCAATGCCGGTTAGAAAAAACCCGGGCGCTGGAATTCATCAACGCGTTGCGCGAACGTCATTTGGCCGAACGCTTTGCCTCGCTCAGCGCGCTGCCCGAAGACCCGCCAAGCCAGGCAGGGTCCGATGAACTCGTGGCGATATGCATCACGTTGTCGCTCGCGGTCACGGAGCTATCGGCGTTATTTCGTACCGAACGGGTCGCCGATTTTACCGAGCTGATATTGGCAGCCCGCCGGGCGCTCCGCGCCGGCGATCACCCGACGGAGCTAGCGCTTGCGATCGACTACCGCATACGGCACATCTTGGTCGATGAGTTTCAAGACACCTCGATAACGCAATATCAGCTGCTCGAGCTACTCACCGAAGGCTGGTCGGGCGAGCAAGACGTCAGCTTTTTCGCCGTCGGCGACCCCATGCAGTCTATCTATCGCTTTCGCGATGCGGACGTAAGCCTGTTCTATCGAGCGAGGGAGTTCGGCATCGGCCAAGTCCCGCTAACGCCGTTGACCTTGACGAGCAACTTCCGTTCCACACCGCAACTCATCGATTGGTACAACGAGACTTTTCAAGCGGCGATGGGCGTCGATCTCGATCCTTTGATCGGTAAAGTGCCTTACAGCCCATCGGCCGCCGTAAGCAGCGCGACCGGCGGCGCGACCATCACGTTGTACCGACGCGAGGCAGACGAACTCGCTGCCATCGTCGCTGAGGTGCAAAGGCTGATCGCAGGCACGCCAAGCGAGACCATCGCCCTACTGGTTAGAAGTCGGAGCCACCTAGTCACCCTCTTGCGAGCGTTCAGGGAGGCAGACATTGCCTGGCAAGCAACCGACATCGACGCGCTGATCGAGACGCCCGTGGTGACAGACTTGCTCACGCTCACGACTGCGCTTACGCAACCTGGTAACCGCTTGGCGTGGATGAGCTTGCTGCGCGCACCGTGGATCGGATTGAGTCTCGCTGGATTGCAGGTGTTGAGCCAACTCGGCAGCTTCAATGCGGATGGCTTGGCAAAGCTACGCGATCGGCTAGCGTCGGATGATCAGGCGCGAATCGGCAAATTGATCGACGGGCTGCGCAGCTGGTTGCCGCGCTTGTTCGAAACGCCGCCGCGAACCGTGGTCGAAGCGGTCTGGCTGATGTGCGGCGGACCCGCCGCCTATGCCGAACCACAAGCGCTAGACCACGCGGAACGTTTCTTCGAACTCGTGGATGAATTGGGCCCGGACGGATTGGACGTCGATCGTCTCAAGTTGCGGGCAGCGAATCTGTTTGCCGAGGATTTACAACCCGCACGTTTACAGATACTCACCATACACAAGGCCAAGGGTTTGGAATTCGATCACGTACTGCTGCCTTTCTTACACCGAGAAACGAGATCCTCGGACGCGCCGCTCGTGCGTTGGCGGATGCAAGGTGACGACTTGCTCATCGCCGCCAAGGCCTCGGGAAACCTGTACGACTGGTTGGCCGGAGAAGCTCGGCAGCACGAGGAACACGAACTGCAACGACTGTTGTACGTCGCCTGCACGCGTGCCAGACGGACGCTGTACTTGAGCGCCACGGTGACAAACCATCCAGCCAAAGGCTCCCTGTTGCACCTCATTTGGCCGCAAATCAATCATCTGCCGGTCATCCCCGCAAGCCCGTCGGCCACTCACCAACCGGTTTTGTTCGATTCGCAGCTGCTGTATCGCTTGCAGAGCGAATTTACTTGGCATCCGCCCGAACGCACTCCGATTCAACATGATCTGGAGCACTACGGAATCGGCACACGACACAACGACCTTTTGGGCGGACGTACCGAGGTCGCGTTGGGCAATCTCGTTCACGACGTACTGTGCCGCATCGGGCGTCGCGGGCTACCTGACGATCCGATGAGTTGGGTGCAAACCCAGCAGGAGCGGTGGGCGTTCGCCTTGAGCGCGGCGGGGCTCAGCACCCACGAGGTGGAAACGACCCTGCAGGAAGCCTGTCGTCAGCTCACCGGGGTGATCGGGGACGCTACAGGCCGGTGGTTGCTCGGGCCGCGCACCGATGCCGCTTCGGAACTCGGCGTTACCGGGGTCGTGAACGGGGTTCTGCAGAACGCCTATTTCGATCGCACTTTCGAAGACGACGGCATACGGTGGATCATCGACTATAAAACCGGACAAGCTGGGTCGAACCCAGCATTCGTCGAGGATGAGCTGGCGCGCTATCGCCCGCAGTTGTCGCGCTACCGCAACCTCGCTCAAGCGTTGTTCGACAAACCTGTCCAAGCCGCGCTGTATCTCACTGCGCTACCCAAATTCGTAGTGCTAGACTGATAACCATCGGACCAGTTACCATCACCCCATGATGCAAGGCAAAATTCGACAAGCCCGCACGAGCGACTTTTTTTGGGGTTACTTTTATGTAATCTAGCGCCGCCGTGTCTTGAGCAAAAAAAGGAAGGTGGCAAACGAGCACCTTCCGAGGAAAACCCCGCAAGGTGCGAAACCGAAGCGGGGTTTTTAGTTTAGTCGGCAGCCGACTTGCAGGGCATGGATGCCCTGCCGCGAGCGAAGCTCGGCGCGAGCCGAGAACGAGCAAACAAAAACCACGCTTTTTGTGCTGCGAATCGAGGCGACTTCCTGAAAAAGTCCAGGACGGACTTTTTCAGGGACGACTAAATGAGCGAGGAGCGTATGCCCAGCGATCTGCAGATCGTTCTGCCGCAAGAACGTATCAAGGAGATGGCGCGAATGGGACTCTGGCCCATGCCGTTGGCCATCGACTATCTGGATGGCTGGGCCGAGAAAGCGCCTGATCGTGTTGCCGTGACCGGCTACAACAGCATGCGCGGCACCACATCGACGGTTTCTTATCGCCAACTCAAGCGGTGCTCCGAGCGCATCGCCTTGGGTCTGGCAGCGCACGGGGTCGAAAAAGGCGACATCGTCTCCTATCAGTTGCCGAACTGGTGGGAATTCACTGCGCTGCACCTAGCCTGTGTCAGGATCGGCGCGATCACCAATCCGGTCATGCCGATCTTTCGGCAACGAGAATTGTCGTTCATGCTCGGTTTGGCTGAATCGAAGTTGCTGGTAGTCCCCCGCGTCTTTCGAGGCTTCGACTATCCCGCCATGGTCGACAGCATCCGCCCCGACCTCCCGGCACTAGAACATGTCTTCGTGCTCGGCGGCGAGGATGAGCATTCTTTCGAGGCCACGTTTCTGGAGCGCCGGTGGGAGGACCAGGGCGATGCGGGATCTCTCTTCGACGCCCGCCGGCCCGATCCCAACGATGTCATCGAAGTGCTCTACACCTCGGGCACGACGGGTGAACCGAAGGGCGTCATGCATACCTCGAACACGCTCTTCAGCAACGTTCGGGCGCTGAACGAGCGGATCGAACTGGGTGATGATGACGTCATCCTGATGTCGTCACCCATGGCCCATCAGACCGGTTTTCTCTACGGGATGCTGGCGCCGATCGTGCTTGGCGTCAAAGTGGTGCTGCAGGACATCTGGTCAGCGGAGGAGGCGATTCGCCTCATCCAGGACGAAGGGGTGACCTTCACGATGGCGTCGACGCCATTTCTCTCCGACGTGGCCGAGAGCGCGGCCGTCGACCAATATGATGTGTCGGGCCTGCATACCTTTCTGACGGCCGGCGCACCGATCCCCCGCGTGCTCGTGCAAAAAGCCAGGGAGCGGCTGGACATCATGGTGATGTCCGCCTGGGGCATGACCGAAAATGGCGCCATAACGACGACCCGACTTCAAGATAGCGAAGACAAGATATCCTCGACCGACGGCATCGCGTTAAGAGATATGGAGGTGAAGGTCGTCGATTCGGATGGCAAACCGGCGCCGACCGATCAGGAGGGTCTCTTGAAGGCGCGCGGTCCGGGTTCCTTTGTCGGCTACCTGAAGCGGGCCGATCTTTACGGCACGGACGACGAGGGCTGGTTCGACACCGGCGACCTGGCTTGCATGGATGCGGATGGCTACATTCGAATTTCCGGACGCGCCAAGGACGTGATCATCCGCGGTGGCGAGAACGTGCCCGTGGTCGAGGTAGAGGAACTTCTCTATCGTCACGCCGACATTGAGACCGTGGCCGTCGTGGCGATGCCCGATCCAAGATTGGGCGAACGGGGCTGCGCTTTCGTGACGCTGTGCCCCGGCGCCAGCCTCACTTTCGAGGAGATGATCGCGCATCTCGAAGCGTTGAAGATTACCAAGACCTACCTGCCGGAACGACTCGAGATTCTCGAAGAGTTGCCGCGTACCCCCAGCGGCAAGATCCAGAAATTCCAACTTCGCGAGATCGCGTCGCGCTTCACGAATGAGACGTGACCTTCGCGGGACGCGGGTAATCCGGTTCGGGCGCGCCGGCCAGCGTGCTAAACGGCGCGATCATGTGCCTAGGAACCTGACACCAACCGGTAAATTGGTCGCGTGTGCCTCGGACGCTCAAGCTTGGGGCGAGGGCCGCGGTGCTTCAGCGGCCGCGCGGAAATCCCGGATCAGGGTCCGCCAATAATCCGCCGTGTCGGCGAACTCGAGCGCGTCGTAAAGGGATATTCTGTCCAGCACGCCCTCACATCTCGCCCAAAGAGCCTGGCCGAGTTTGTCGATTGGCGCGACGACGGCGATTTCTTCCAGCAAGTCATCGCTAATCAAGGTAGCCATGTCGTCGAAATCGCCTGCGCGGGCCAGTTTGCTCAGTTGCCGGCCAACGCCTTCCTGACCGTGGTATTCGAGCATCGCTCGGTAGCTGGGCGTTGAGGCATAAAAGGCAATTTGTTTTCGGACTCTCTCCAACATTCTATCCATCTCGGCTTGCGTCCCACCGGTTACCACGAACACCAGACCGTAGAGTTCTAAATCCTTCGCGGTCTTACCCCGCGGGCGGGCGCCTTCGTCTATGGCGGGCACGACGACATCTCGCAGATAGCCCATGGAATGAATAGGGTGGACATGAAAACCATCCGCGACCTCGCCCGCCACACGGCACATGCGGGGATTAACGCCGGCGACGTAAATCGGGATGTTCGGATGATCGATGGGACCCGGGTTGAACATCGGGTTTATCAGTTCGAAACGATAGTACGGTCCCCTGTAGTCGGGTTTGCGATCGTTCTGAAAGCTGTCCCAGATCGCTTTGAGACATCGAATGTAATCCGTCAACCGCGCGGCCGGATGCGTGAAGTCCATGGAAAATCGCCGTTCCACGTGGGCGCGAACCTGCGTGCCCAGACCCAGGTGAAAGCGGCCTTGGGAAAGCGCTTGCAGATCCCAGGCAACCTGCGCCATTGAAAAAGGCGAGCGCGCGAACGCCACCGCGATGTTGGTGCCAAGGTCGATCGATTGCGTCGCCGAGGCCGCGAGTGTCAGCGGTATGAAAGGGTTGTGGCCCGACTCCACGCCCCAGATGCAGTCGAAACCGATGTCCTCCCAGGCCGCAGCCTCCGCCCCCGCCTCGCTGAATTCACTGGCTCGAAACAACGTATCGAATTTCATTGAGATGGCCTCACAGGTGAGATAACCAGCCCTCTTTCAGGGCAACGATCGAAATTCTGGTTTCGCTTTCATCGACCTACTCCTCCGTTGAAGGCATCAGCGCGTTCATGCGCTCGTGCGTTTCGAGATACTCTTCGACGATCTCCATCAACAGACTTCTCGCACCCAGCGTCTGGTTCATCCGCCCGACGATTTGCCCGACCGGAACGAACAGCAAATCCCGCGATTGCTCGGGGTACTTTCTCATTCGGGCCATTGCGTTTCCCACCGCCATCATCTGCATCGGCGCATCCAGCGAACTCGGGTTGTTGTCCGCGTCCCAAGCCTCGGTCCAGGCGTTTTTCAAGCAGCGTACGGGCTTGCCGGTAGCGCTGCTCGAACGAACCGTATCCGTGCTGGCCGCGGCCAACAGTAGTTCCCGCTCGATGGGGGTGCTGGCAGCTTCCGCTACCGTGAGCCAGATAGAACCACACCACACTCCCTGAGCACCCAACCCCAGTGCCGCATACATCTGCCGTCCGGTTCCAACGCCACCGGCGGCGATCACCGGAATATCTCCTGCAATGTCCACGACTTCTGGCCACAAAACCGAGCTGCCAATCTCACCGGTATGGCCGCCGCCTTCACCGCCTTGGGCAACGATGAAATCCAAGCCTGCCTCCACATGTTTGCGAGCGTGTTTCCCCGCACCGCACAAGGCGCCGACCATACGGCCAGAATCCTGTATCTGCTTGATGATATCCGGCGGCGGGGTGCCCAGGGCGTTCGCTATCAGCTTTACGTTCTCGTGCTCGAGCGCCACGTCCACAAGCGGTGCGGAAGTAGCTTCTGTCATGGACAGCCGGTCCGACACCTTACGGCCTCCAGGCATACGCGGAACGCCGTGCCCATCCAAGAGCTCGTCCGCGAAATCCCGATGTGCTCGAGGAACTGCCGCACTGATCAGGGCACGAAGCTTCTCCGGGTCTCTTTCGTCCTGACCTTCGTATCGATTCGGAATGATCACGTCGACACCGTAGGGCCGGCCGTTGACCTGTTCGTCGATCCAGTCGAGCTCGATAGCGAGTTGTTCAGCGGAAAATCCTACCGCCCCCAGCACACCGAAGGCGCCTGCGTTGGAAACTGCGGCCACGACATCGCGACAGTGGGTGAAAGCAAAGATGGGAAAATCAATTCCGAGCTTTTTACAAAGTTCAGTTTGCATCGTTATTCTCTCGTGGCATCAAAGTGAATGTGTTCCCCGGGGAGTGGGCGGGTATCGACCTGGCAGAAGTCAGCGGTTGAGACCAGACCCACTTGCATGTCAATACGCGGTGAGCCCGCCGTCCGCCGGAATGATTGCGCCGTTGATCATGCGCGACTCGTCGCTAGCAAGAAAGAGCGCGATTTGCGCGATGTCGATCGGTTCACCGATGCGCCGGTGACCAATGCGACTTTGTCATCAAGCAGACCCATACACACCTCCCTTCCCGCTTTTTGTATGCATGCTTATCATAGAACTGATGGACACGCGAGAAAAGGCGCGTAAACAATTTGCGTTGAGTGGCCGTGCAATGCGCCGACATGCTTTGGCCGGCATGGGTTCCGCGGGTATCCAGGTCATCTGAGAAGTTGGCTAAGGCCTCGGTTCACGTGACGGTATTTCAGCCCCGAAATGATCTGGACCGGAACTAACCTCTTTCCCGTTTGACAATCCGGTAAACGGTGGAACCTGCCGCCACCGGCTCGCCGTTACGGGTTTGGATATTCACCTCTGCATTAATGAGTGTGCCGCTACCACCTACAGCACGTGCCTTGACGATAACATCGCGTGCGATGGCAGGTGCAAACGTGTGGAGCTTGGTGTTGACGGTAGAACCAAACAACCCGCGGTTGCCTAGCTCGCTGGTCATCCACGCCGCCAACGAGCCTGCATGATCCACTGCCGTAAGCAATGCGCCCCCAGCGATACCGCCGTCATCGCCAATCGCATGCCCTTTGCAGGGCAGCACAAATTCCGCCAGCCCGAAGGCCCCACCGCAAAACTCCCAGCCCAGTTGCGCCATATACGGCATGCGGCCATCCAGGTTGTTCAGCAACTCCAGGTTTTTGAGGACCCTTTGGCTGTCTGCGGCTGCAAGCTGGGCAATTCCGCTCATCGTCCGGCCTGGAGCAGAAGCGGCAACATTTTCCTCGTCCGGTGCTGCCGGTACGTCATGAGGTGGGGCGAAGTGATAGATGTGATTGCCGGATGCCAGCAACTTGCCTTCACCGTTCACAGCACGCACGCTCGAGAAAACGATTTCCCTGCCGCGCCGCAATACCTCTGCCTCGCCAAAGACGTCCTCACCCAGAGCTCCCGCAATATAGCTGACGTCACAGCCCAGCGTGCGTCCACGCACATCCTCTACCGGTTGTTCCGCCGACCATGCGGCGAGGCTACCCGCGACGTCCAGAGTGGCTGCTATGACACCACCATGGAGCGCCGTCGCCGCTGTTGTGTTGGCTTCACTGTACGGCAAGCGCACTCGTACGCGGCCAGCCTCTGCCGACTCCAATGACCAGCCAACCCGCTTCCAGAACGGCGACATAGCCAGCCGATCAGTCAGCAGGTCATGCATTTTCAGTTTCATCGAAAACTTCCCGCGCGATGGCCATTCCCTCCACCGCCACCGGAAAACCGCCGTAGATGGCCATGTGCATAATGACCTCGCTAATTTCCTGTCGGGACAATCCGTTGTGGAGACCGCGGCCAACGTGAAGGCGAAGCTCGTTAGGACGATACAGCGCACACAGCGCGGCGATAGTGATTAGACTTCGATCGCGTTTTGGCAAGCCGGGACGAGACCAGACGCCTTCCGGCAACACGGTGTCAATAATGAACTTGCCCCAATCGTCACGGATCTCTTCAGGCGCCGGTAGCTGATCCGTGAAAGCGCGTGCCATTTTCAGCTTTTCATCTTCGTTCATGACTTTCTCCCCCTCAAATCGAGTACTTTCCAAACACAACCCTGCAACTTTGCTCGTTAAAACTAAATGAAATTGAGCTTCTCCTCCCGTACCATTTCTGCACGGTGTCGCATTAGTATACACTGCGGTCCTTTTTGTAAGTGAACTTACCAATTGCCATGGCAGAACTTCCCGAACCAGAACACAAGACATGGCGCATCAAAGACGGCATCTGCATCACCGGCCTCGACTGGTGTTCCGACAAACCGCTCGCAATCCTTTCGCATGCCAACGGTTTCTGCGCGGCCACCTGGTCGCCCGTCGCGCAACGCCTGCTTTCTCGGTATCACGTTGTGGCGCTCGATGCCAGGGGGCACGGAAAGTCCTCGACCCCGCCACCGCCCGATGCTTACAACTGGCAATTTCTGGTGGATGATTTGCTGCAGGTCGCACGACAAATTCTCGCGACCAAAAATGCACCGCATATTGCTTTGGCCGCTGGTAGTTCGTTGGGAGGCGTCATTTCGGCAGCAGCAGCAGCGCAACGACCGGATCTGTTTCGGCGTGTCGTGATGTTGGACCCACCACTCCTGCCGAACGAGGAGGTTCGCACCCGATTAGGCATCGACTGGCCGCCTGAGGCACAGAGCGGCGGCAGAAGCCTCGCCGACCAGGTTCGGCAGCGCCGTAGCGTCTGGCCAGACCGTGCAGCAGCACGAAACGCCTGGCGCCGCAAACCCATGTTCGCCGAGTGGACGAACCAGGCATTCGAACTTTATCTCGAGCACGGGTTGCGCGATCGCCCTGATGGTGATTTGGAGCTGTGCTGCCCCCCTGAGGTTGAAGCGACTATATTCGAGCAGACAGCGGGCCTAGACATATTCCAGCTCGCAAAGAACGTTCTCTGTCCCGTCCAGGTTGTGCACGCCTCGCTAGGGGTGTTTCCGATCAGCTTGTTCCGCGAAATGGCTTCAGTCTTTCCGCAGGGTTCGCTGATTTCATTAGAGGGTGGTCACCTGCTGCCAATGGAAAGTCCGGAATTGACCGCTGAGCTGCTACTCGGGCCCGATGGCTGAGCCGCTCAGGCGCCAGACAAGTCGTCGGCGGTATGTTGTATGTACACTTACAGATGCGTACCAGGCCATCATAGAAAAGCTCGACGGATACATCGCGACTCAATTAGACCGCATGGTCGCACATGTACGCGGAAATCATGCCCATTGACGGTACCCGTACCCGGCTAGACTGTTTGCCGCGCGCTATTTGTAAGAATGTATACTATTGAAAAGCGATTCGAGAATCATAGGGAGGGTCTCGTTCTCTGGCGCCACCAATCCATTTGATTGCATCGTCACTACGCGATGCGCTACCGGAGAGTTACTTATCAAATTCGACCTGATGACAGGCAACATGACCTGGCAAGACAGCGCAGAGTTCGCTCGCCGGCTTGAGCACGAAGGATTCTCAGGCATGCTTTTCACGGAGGGAGGCCAGGTTCCCTGGATGATGATTGCTGCAGCTTCCATGGCCGCGCCCAAACTGACCTTCGCCACGGGTATTGCCGTTGCGTTTCCACGCAGCCCAATGATTTCCGCGCAACTTGCCTGGGAACTGGCGCGTAATACTCAAGGCCGATTCCGCCTGGGATTGGGCAGCCAGGTGAAAGGGCACGTGGTGCGTCGCTATAGCGCCCAGTACGACAAGCCTGCGCCGCAGATGAGAGATTACCTGCAAGCCGTTCAGGCCTGCATTCGAGCTTTTCGACAGGAAGAGAAATTGTCATACGATGGGCGCTATTATCAGTTGAGCTACTTGCCCGCCCAATGGTCTCCGCCCCGCCACGACTTTGAAGACATCAAACTCGACATTTCCGCTGTAGGACCGTACATGTGCCGGGTGGCCGGTGAACTGGCGGACGGTGTTCACGTTCACCCGATGCACTCGATGCCGTACATTCACAACCGGCTTCTGCCTGCCCTGGCCGAGGGAGCAAAGCGCGCAAACCGCCCACCGGCGGCCATCGACCTGATCGTTCCGGTGTTCGCTATCCCCGGGGATACGCCGGAGGAGCGGCAAGCGTTGGTTCACCGGACCCGGACACAGCTGGCATTTTACGGCTCGACCCCGAACTACGCGTTTCAATTCGACGATCTCGGCTTCACCGGAACAACGATGAAACTTGGCCAGCTCATAAAGGCGGGTGACATGCAGGGCATGGCGGAAACCATCACAGACGAGATGCTGGAGCACTTCGCCGTTGTTGGCAGGTGGGACGACCTTGCCGATAAAATCATCGACCGCTACCAAGGCATTGCAAGCCGAGTAGTAATGTATCTAGCGGGAGAAAATATTGCCCGAAATCCCACCAACCTCGGAAAGTGGGGGGAGATTGCCCGCGCGGTTGTCCATTGACATGCCAACGCAAGCTGTAGCTTTGAACGGTCAACTTCGAGTGGAGAAGGAATCATGACAGGCACTAACCGCGCCGCCTTGTTTTTTGAACCAGGGAAACCCTTCGAGATCAGGGAGTTTCCGATTCCCGAAGCACGCCCCGGCGGGCTTACGCTGCGTCTGACGCGGGCTAACATTTGCGGATCAGAGCTGCACATTTGGCGCGGAGATGGCCGGCTGGGCCAGATCATTACGCCGAAAGGACGCATCCTGGGTCACGAGGCTACCGGCATCGTGCACGCGCTGGGCGAGGGTGTCACAAGAGATTGGACAGGTCAGCCAATCGCCGAAGGTGATCGCATCGCGTACCAGTATTTCCAGCCCTGTGGGCGCTGCCGGAGCTGCACCAGAGGGATGACCGAAGCATGCCGCTACAGCTTCACCATCCAACGCGGCTCACACGATGAGTGGCCCTATACAAGAGGCGCCTTTTCGGACTATCTGTATCTGCATCCCAATCAGGCTTTCTTCAAGGTTCCCGAGAACGTCACCGACACCATGATCGTGAGCGCGAACTGTGCGTTGGCGCAAGTCGTGATGGGTCTGGACCGGGTCGATGTCGCGCTGGGTGATCGGGTCGTCGTGCAGGGTTGTGGCGGTCTGGGCGTCTACGCGTGCGCAATTGCCAAAGAGCGTGGTGCTGAGATGGTGATAGCTATTGATGGCATTGACGAACGCCTAGCACTTGCTGAGCAGATGGGCGCAGATCATCTGATCGACTTTCGCGAGCTCTCCGAGTCGAAGCAGCGCATTGAGGTCGTGAAGGAACTAACGCAGGGCTGGGGTGCAGATGTCGTGGTAGAGGTAGTGGGGTATGCCAGCGTCATCAATGAAGGTCTGCGTATGCTCGGGTCCGCAGGCCGCTACCTGGAAATGGGAACTTTCTACACGGGTACGTCATTCGAATGTGACCCTGGACGATTGGTCGGCCAGAATCAGCGCATCGACTCGGTCGGTTCCTATGATGCCATCAGTTTGCAGAGGGCCATCGAATTCCTCAGTCGCAACGCCGAACGCCTGCCGTTGGATGATATCGTTGTAGATTACCCGCTGGAGCAGATCGAAACCGCGTTCGCCGATCAGGCTTCAGGCCGTGTTCGTCGCGTATCGCTGGTGATGTAAACGTAATCCGATTCAATCGGATTTCTGTTCCAGTGGCATAACAATCGGAGTAGAAAACATGCGCCTCGACGAAGCTCGAATGGCACCCGTGGCAGAGGCCGAAATGACGCCCGAGCAGGAAGCTCTTGCCGCACCCGCACGCGAACGATACGGCATGGTGTTCAACGTATTGAAGACACTGATGCGCAACATGCCGCTGCTCGAGGCATGGAATAATCTGGCTGGACACATCATGGCCAGTTCGAGTCTGCCACCCCGTTGGCGAGAAATCCTGATCATGCGCGTAGGTTGGCTCACGCAAAGCGAGTACGAATGGGGACAGCACGTGCTCATGAGCGCGCGCGCAGGCCTCACGGTTGACGATCACGCCAGAATACGCGTGGGATCAAAGGCAGAGGGCTGGAGCACCATCGAGCGGTCATTGCTGGCGGCGACTGACGAGCTCTTGGACGACACGATGATCAGCGATGCAACATGGACAGCGCTGACCGCGGAGCTCACCGAAGAGCAAATACTCGATCTCATCTTCACCATCGGTCAATACAACATGCTGGCCATGGCGCTCAACGCTCTAGGAGTGCAACGCGAACCCGGTGTCCCGGGCTTCGCCGAGTGAAGCTCTTAAATAGTCATGCTCAACTGAGCAAGGGGCGCACGTCGGAAACCGATCAGGTATGGTTGTGCTGTTGATGGGTCAGCATGCCCAGAGTGTTGTCTCGACAAGCCACACGCGTTGTAAATGAACAAACCAGTATCAAAAGCGCAACAGACCTCGGATTCTCAACAAGTCGACTCGCTTGGTTTCTTAGTACACGAGGTTGCACGTTCCTTCACGAACGCGTACGCCACGTTGATGAGTCCTTTGGGGTTGACAAGACCTCAGGCGCGCGTGATTGCCTATCTGAGAAGATTTCCGGGGATTACCCAGATCGAGCTTTGCGAATATATCGGCGTCGGACGCATGGCGATGAGCGGCCTCATCGATCGCATGGAGTCCAAGGGCCTCGTTAAACGTGTGGACGATCCTGCGGATGGGCGCGTGAAGCGAATTTTCCACACGCGCGAGGCGCGCAAGATGCGCCCGGACATCGACCACGCGATTGCGACCTTGACCACGCGGAGTATTGCGGATATCTCCGCGCGGGACCTGCGGACCGTCATGCGCGCGCTGCGTTCGATCAACGACAATTTACTCGAGTTGGTCGAGGAATCCAGATCCGAAGTTTGACGCCTGATCGCCTCAGACGCCCGAATCGTCCTTCAGTACGGTTGGCAAGCGAGAACGGTGAAAGCCGTTGTAGGCTGGATTGCGTATGGGTTGCGTCATCTCGAACATGGGCGTGTTGGTTTTCAGACCGAATCCGCCATCCACGCGCCATACCTGCCCGGTGACAAAGTAGCTTGCCTCGCTCAACAAGAAGCAGACGGCCGCGCTGAGCTCCGCTTCCGTACCTATTCTTCCCAAGGGTGTGTGATCAGGAAACTTTTTTAGCGCGTGAATCATGCGTTCATCTGTGTATTCATCGAAACCGCTGGATGCGATGACTCCCGGTGCAACCGCATTCACGCGGACTCCCTGGGAAGCCCACTCCAAGGCGGCGGTTGCGGTCAGGTTTTCAACGCCCGCCCGCGCCGCGCCGCTGTGTCCCATCAGCGGCATGCCGCCGACGCAATCCGCGGTAATGTTGACGATCGCGCCGCCATGCTGCTGCATACTGTGCAGAAATACCGCATTGGAGACGATGAACGTTGAAGTCAGGTTGTTGCGTACGACTGCATCGAAACCGTTGGCCGATGTCTCGGTGAGCAACGCGGGAAACTGCCCGCCCGCGCAATTGACCAACCCGTCGATTCGACCGTCGGCGACGAAGGCTCGCACAGTTTCATCGACAGACGGAGCATCGCGAACATCACACGCCGCTATCTCTGCACGACCTTTGTCTTCGATGATCTCGGTCTGGACTCGCTCAAGCTTCGCAAGGGTTCGCCCCAACAGCAGGGGTGTTGCCCCGAGCGATGCGAGTTCATGTGCAATGCACCGGCCAATACCGGAGCCCCCGCCGGTCACCAAAATGCGTTGATCCTCGAACAGACCGCTGCGGAATACGGATTGAAATCGTGACGTCATCAGTTGTCGCGTGCGTCCCGGCTTGCCGCCAAGCGAAGCGGCGAGTAGGTGATCACGGTTTCTCCCCGCTGATTGATGATGTTGTTGGTGGTTCTGACCAGACCTCGCGAGGCGGATTTGGAAGTTGCGCGAGACTCCAGGACTTCCACCTCGACGTGAACCGTATCGTTGACAAACGTCGGAGCGACGACCTCGAAAGTCATGCTGAGAAAGGCCAGCCCGGTCCGTTGCAAAGTTGATTGCACCAGCAGGCCTTCGGCTATGCTGTACACCAGCGCGCCAGGCACCAGACGACCTCCTTCGGGCGCATGGGTTTTGGCGTATTCGATATCGGTAAAGAGTACCTCGACCATGCCGGTGGTGTTGATGAAATTCACGAGATCCGTCTCGGTGATCGTTCGCGCCAAGGTGCGAAAGCGATCACCCACCTTCAAGTCCTCCCATGCCAGTCCCAAACCTACGGTCCGCATTGATCGGCCTCGAGTGGATGCAATAGCAACTGCGCGATGCGCAACTTCGCTTCGCCAAAATTCCGAGCCATCATATCCTCCCCGCCAGATGATACCGCTCGGGATTTCGACCGGAATTCTCCGACCGCTACTCTGCCGACAGTCGGAAAACCGGCATCTGAAAATCTTCTCCCACAGCTTTGAACTCCACGTCTACAGATAGTCCGAGTTGCAAATCTACTCCGTTGGCGTCGAGCAGCTGGCTGACCATTCGCACACCTTCGGGAAACTCCACGATGGCCGCAATGAAGGGTACCTCGAAACTGGGATGAAAGTTCTGATGCGTGACGGTCCACGAGTAGAGAGAGCCGGTTTTGCTGCATGGCGCCCACTCGTAGTCGGTGGAGCCGCAGGACGCACACATGTATCGTGGAAGATGGCGGAATTTTTTGCATGACGTGCAGCGTTGAAAGCGCAGGATACCGTCCTGACAACTTTGCCAGAACTCATCGTTAATGGGATCGATGGGCTTTGGTATTGGCCAATCCGACATTTCTTACCTCCTCAGTATGGCGATGCTGCCGTCGCCGAGGTCGCCCCAGCCAGTAACGATTCCAATCTCCGCATTGGCAACCTGGCGGTCGCCCGCTTCTCCGCGCAGCTGTCTCGTCGCTTCAACGGTGTGGTTCAACCCCCAGACGTGGGCTTCGCTCAACAGGCCACCGTGAGTATTGAGAGGGTAGGAGCCTCCCAACCGTATCTGGCCGTCTTTGACAAAGTCGTAAATAGCACCGCGCTCGGCAAATCCCATCGCTTCGAGCTGAAGCAGCACGACGTAGGTAAAGCAATCGTACACCTGAAGAAAATCGGCATCGGTGGGTGAAATGCCCGCCTTCTCGAAGGCTTCGGGTGCAGCGTAGCTCAAGCCGATGCGGAACGGATCTTCTCGTGAGGCTATGTCGTCTGCCGGGTAGGGATGCCCCTCTGCCGCACTCATGACGTAAACCGGATCGTGCGCAAGATCCTTCGCCCGGTCGGCGCCGGTGAGCACGATGGCGCAGGCGCCATCGGTCTCCAAGCAGCAATCGTTCAACCGGAAGGGTTCTGAAATGAACCTGCTGTCGAGGTATTGTTCCATCGAGAGGGGCCGGTCATGCATGACGGCGCGCTCATTGAGTTGGGCATGGCTTCTGCACGCGAGTGCGACCTCTCCTGTCGCTTCATCAGGCACGCCATAGAGCTGCTTGTGACGGGTGGCCAGCCACGCATACATCTGCACGGGCGCGGTAACGCCGAAAGGGATATAGAAGTCGCGCATGGTGTTTGTCATGGCGTTTGTCCCCATCCGCCGACTACGCGGGCGCCCAGGTTTCGGGCGAAGGGCCGAGTACCCATTCCAGCCGAGTAAGATGAGAACCGTGTGGGCTACACCGGTGGCAATGCCTATCGCCGCATTCTGGATTGCCGCTGTGGGGCTGGCACCCCCCATGTTGACCGTGGATGCGTAGCGAAGGACGGGAATGCCAAGATTGGCGGCCAACTCTTCGGCGGTCGTATACACCGGTGGTGGCACCATGCCATCCACGTCCTTGGGCGTCAGGCCAGCGTCGGCTATGGCGTTTCGCGCCGCCTCCAGCATCATGTCGACACTCGTCTTCTGAGTGCCCCTGGTGTACTCCGTCTCGCCAATACCCACGATTGCCGCTTTATCTTTCCAATCGAGGTTTGCGTTGTTTTGCATATTTGTCACCCGCGTTATTTTTGTGCGTTGGATGCCTCGGGCATCGACCAGCCATTGTTGTCGTAGATCACCTTGGATTCCCTCGGCATACCCAGACCACGCTCGCTGATGATGTTTTTCTGAATGTTGGCGGTACCTCCGCCGATTATACCGGTGAAAGCGCTCAGAAAACTTTTCTGCCAGTCGCGGTGGCGTCGGTACCGAACCATCGTACAGCGTATCCAGTTCTCCCAACACGTCCATGCCTAGAGTGTAGATGTCGTGAGACAGCTCCGCTACGGAGGGTAGCTCAATTGCTAATTCGCGTAGCTTGCGCGTATCATTTTTTTCCTGCCCATGCGTATTGCTTTCACGCTTAATACGAGTAGTGCCGCGATGTTATTGACTGGCAAGAACAACCAGGCTAACCAGCTATCGCTTAGATCAAACAGTGTCGTGGCGAGTACTTGTGCGATGAGTTGTGCGATTTCGAGAGGTATGGCGAGAAACCATGCGCCAGCCGCTAGGATCAAGGCGACACAGATCCAAGCAGCTACTACTCGGTATCTCAGGAAACGCGTTCGGGCCATCACGTGGGCGGTAAATGCCTCTCCGTCCAGATCATGCTGAGCTTCGGCGAATAGGGTTTGCAGAAGTGGATCGGAATCGTCTGTCATCATGATTTCTCCGGGCTAGGTTGGTCGCTGTAAGCAGACAATATTTGCCGTAATCGCGTCGTACCTCGAAGAATATGAGATTTTACCGTACCCAAAGGTAAATCCATGAGTTTCGTTATTTCCGTATGACTCAAGCCTTCCTCATAGGATAGGACAACGCATAACCGTACTGTGTTTGATAGTGCCGCCAAGGCTCGATCTAAATCCATACCCACGCTGGTTGAATCGTGCTGCGCAAGTTCAACTTCAGCAAGTTCATCGGCACTGCGAAGCACGTCCTTCTTGCGCTGGTGTTTCAGCCAAACAGAGATCGCCAGGCGTCTTAACCAAGCACTGAACGCGTTGGCTTGTTTCAACGTATGGATTTTGAGCCACACCTGCAAAAAAACCTGTTGCGCTAAATCGTCAGCCAAGTTGGTATCGCTGCAACAGCGCCTCATCAAGTTGCGTATGGAGGACTGCCGGCGCCGCACCAGCTCTGCAAATGCGCTCCGGTCTCCGGAGCGTGCCAAACTAACTATCATTGCTTCGGGGCAATGTGGGTAATGCTCTTGCACTCTGGGAACAAAACCTATTCTGCTGAATCACCGTCCGCCGCGTACCAGCGCCCAACGATTTTTGACGCCACCAAGTACCCTATGCCAAGACAAGCAACCAACGCGGCCGCTCCTAATATCGGAGCAAGCGCGCGGGCGTTTATGCTGCCTAGAAAAAATGCCATAATCGCCAACCCGGGGGCGACGGGCAACAACCACAGCCCGGTTAGATAGAAGTCCCGATCAGGGCGCCTTTTTCCCTCATCGCTCACCAGTGACAGCTTCTCCAGCAACTCTTGATCGACTGATTGGCCGCTTTCAATCAGACGGCGTACGGTTTCGTGTTGAGCGTCTCGCTTGCGGATGCCATCCCAAACACCTGCAAATACGGCCGCAGCAACAAAGCCCCAAAAAGCCAGCGCTGCTATGCCAACGCCTATACCTATATTTTCCACGTCTTTCTCCTATGGATTAATTGCCCATACACTGAAAGATCCCATTCGGTTCGATTTAGATGCACCTGAGCAGAAATAAATTTCCCTTAGTCGGCAACGTCTGGCTCATGTCGCAACAAGGAGTCCCCGCCACTTGCGCCCGCCAGGCGTAGCGTCGATCGCTGGACTGTACCGAACCCGCGCCTGCGCGTAACATCGTGGTCCTCGGTCAACTGTTCGGGAGGGATTATGTCTGCATTTGAGGTTGCTACTCGATTCTTTGAAGCTTGCGAAAAACCACTGGGTTGGGAGGGATGTAGGGAATACGTTGCGGAAGGCGCGCCTTTCACTGCGCAAAGCGAACCACTCGCGGAGATTGACACAGTTGAAGCTTACTGCGAGTGGATGAAGACGTTCGGAACCGTTACTGCTGCTGGTGCGACGTACGAGCTTCACAGTTCATCGTACGACGACGCGACGCGAACGGCGGTTTTCTTCGCGACCATTCATGCGACACACTCCGGCGAGGGGGGGCCGGTACCGCCGACCGGGAAGCAGACGAATTCGCATTACGTATACGTCCTAAAGATGACGGGTGACGAGAAAGTCGCTGAGATGACTAAAATCTGGAACGCGCCTTGGGCTATGAAGGAGCTGGGTTGGATGTAGGTGATTGTCCCACGCCCCTGGCAACGAGATTCCTGTTCCGGATGGAATGACTGCTTCGACTTCTACGCCGATGCGGTGGCTCAAGAATGAAAGCATCAACCTCGGCGGAATATGTGGTGCTGAGTTGCAGCAATCTGTTAGATGCCGACGCTCAATTCGTCCATCTTTTTTGCTAAGTCAAAGTCTTTGTATGAAATTCCGGATACATCATGAGTGGCTAACTGAACCTTTACAGTGCTATACACATTGAACCACTCTGGATGGTGATTTACTTCTTCAGCATATGATGCCGTACGAGACATAAATCCGAAAGCTTCCATAAAATCCTTGAACTTGTATGTCTTAGTAAGTTTATCGTTCTCAAGAACCCAGACGTTCTCAAGGTTTGAATTCAGGGTTTCCAAATTCTTTTGTATTTCTGATTCATTAAGTTTTCTGAGATCCATTTTGCTTCCAATTATTTTGTCTGTCGTTTAGCTACCTTAGGCAACCCATGAATCTGCTCGTAGATGGCCGGGATGGTACAAGGCAACTTCCGGTTTTTATCGTGCTCATGCCAATGTCCTTTACGGCAAGCTGCCTGATCGTGAGTTAGATTGTACGCGTCGAATACTCACGAATCCTTCTCTTGGTGAATATTTGGGCACAAACGATTATGCAACATCTTTTCTGTAAATTCGGTCACCTTTCGTTAGCTTGATCTGTCGAGCGACGGTGGAGCATCCGTTCGGGACGTTGAAAGCGTGGACGGGATCGACCCACTTTCCCACCAGAACACTGAATCGAGTGAGTACGGAGATGAGTCTTCATGTGCTGGCGTATAACTTGAAGCGCGTGATGTCGATCTTGGGTACTGAAGCGTTGATCGAGGTGATACAGGCCTAGGGCACCCTCGGCCATGACCAGCCATTCGTGCCTGCGCGGCGCTGACCCTCATTCGTCGACGATCGCAAACTCGCTACCATGGGCATCGACGAATGCGTCGTAGATTTTCTGGTTTTCCAGGATGTCAGCCTTTCCCTTCTGGTAGTCGTAGAAGCTCGGGAAGTACCAGGCGAGGGTGGATTCCCCCGCCGGTTCTGGAGTCTGAAAGAACTGCAGATGCGGCGTCTCGCCGGGCTCTCGAGCGATGCGGGCCGAGCGCAGCATGGCGCGTCGCAAGTGCAGGTGGCCTTGCGATTCCGGATTCGAGACGCCGTTGTGGTAGAGGGTGATCCACTCCGCGGTCGAGCTCGGATAGAGATCGTCGCCCTGCAACTCCATCGAGCCGTGGGCGTTCTGGAGAATGAAGACCCCTCGCACTGCGATGAGCTCGGCGAGGAGATCTTGGAGCATCACGTTGCCAGCCATGCGTATCCCCCAATAGCGACGATTGAAAACGCCAGTGTAACCAAGCGGAGGCATGTACTTAAGACCCGCCGAGAGGATGTAAAATGGTGCGTATGAAGAAGCAAGAATTCGGCAAGCTATTCGATGTGAGTCGCCTCACGTTGGGCGGCGGCGGCATCGGTCAAGTATGGGGGTCGACCTCACGAGACGAGGCCATCGCGACGGTTCGTGCCGCGCATGAGGCGGGAGTGAACTTGTTCGACATGGCCCCGCTTTACGGTAATGGTGAAGCTGAAACCGTAATGGGGGTGGCGTTCGCTGACGGCTATCCCGAAGATGTTCGAGTCACGACGAAATGCATGCTGGGTAATGTCAGCGCAGCAGATATCGAGCCCCGGTTGACGACCTCTCTAAACGAAAGCTTGAAGCGCCTGAAGCGAGACCGGGTCGATATCTACATCCTACACGGCTACGTGATACCAGATGGATGGCAGAATTCGATTCGACCCAAGCTATTGCCGCAGATAGCTGTCGAATGGTCGACCTACAGAGATCATGTTGTTCCAATCTTCGAGAAACTCAAAAATAGCGGGAGAATTGGAGCGTGGGGCGTTACCGCAGCGAGCACTCAGGAAACCAACTTGCAGATCTTGGAAGCGGAACGGTGTCCGGATGTGGTGCAGTGCATAGCAAACCTGCTGGATTCGCCCGGCAATATGGCGATCACTTCGGAGCGACCGGATCCGAGGACGGTGATTCGAGAAGCCAACAAGCGCTCGGTTGGAGTAATGGGAATTCGTGCTGTCGCTGCGGGGTCGCTCACGGACAAAATCGACCGAGAGGTTGGACAAGATTCTCCTGACCAAGTGGACTTCGAAAGGGCACGACCTTTCAGAGAAATCGCGGCGGACATTGGGCTAGCACCGGCCGTGCTGGCGCATCGATACGCGCTAGCGATGGAAGGTGTCGATACGGTGGTATTGGGCGTTAAAAACAGAACTGAGTTGCAGGAGTGCTTGGCGGCTGAATCAGCGGCTAGCCTAGACCCCTCGTTGATTAGTCGTATCGAAAGCGCCATCGCGGCGGACTAGCGCGGCCGTACAGGTTTCCCCGCCAAAGCCGGGGGCTGGTCTAATTGGCCGTAATGGAACGGACGATCTCGTTTATCTCGTTCTTCTCAGCCTGCTCCGGTTCAGCGCTCGCGCTATGTACAAAAAAGACGATTGTCTTTTCATCGGTAAGCCACCACTGTCGATAGAACAAGCCTTGTTCGGAATAGCTGTGTCGGTAACCCGAAAAGTCTCCCCAGGATTCCCAATCGAGTTGCTCCGACCAATCCACGTTAGTCATTTCTCGCAACCTCTTCGGGTCGACGGAACCCGGAGCGCGGTAGGATTGAATCTTCAGCACACCGGTCCGGTCGGGATGATGGATGCTGATCAGATCGTCGAAGCCATCCCGTGTTTGGGGTCCCTTTTCGATGCTGTGCACCCAACCGTCGGCCACTTCGATCCGAAAGGAGGGCTGAGACAGCGTTTCTGCGAACAGGCTCGGCGCCAGCGCAAATAAAATGACTGATAAGAGTGTTTTCATCGTTGAGCGAATTTGTGACCGTTGCGAATCCCGACCTTTTGGACATGTCGAATATCGGTTAGTGCCGGCCGGCCGGCCAGAAATCGATTAGCCGTCGGTGACCCTGCGGCCCACACCTTGGCGAATGTCGTGGCGGAAGTAATCGAGTGGCAACCCTATACTCGACTGGCGTCTAACTTGGGTGCGCCGATCGTCGAAGTCGGCCGTTTCAATTCGCTTGACGGATGCTGCGAGGGGCGGGCGCTTCATTGAACGTGGCATGTCGTCGATGGGTTTCGATTCGGCAGAAGCCTGAGCGGGCTCGTGTGGGTCGTGGCGCTCGAGGTCTGCGAACCATTGCATACCACGCTTCTCGTCATAGAGCAGCCACGAAAGGTTGCTTAGGTTCATCGCGTCCTGGACACAACGCAACATATCGAGGAAATCCAGCGGCTGGACCTCAGGTTCGGAATTCGGATCTTTCATGGCTGTGGGGGAAGCTGGTGTCCGTTGCGAACGCGACTCTAGTCCCGTTGATTCGCTGACGCAATTGATATCGTGCCCATTCCCCTGACGGGGCATTGAATTGGTATGTAAGTTGTGCGCTTTCAAGCGTTTTCAAAAAATCTATTGGAAGTGCTGAAGGTATCAGTAAAGCGCATACGCGGCGTAACCAACTACCCGGCTTTTGTCACCTGCCGTGTCGCCGGAATTGCGTAGGTCGAGCTGCTCGACGTGCAGGCTTCGCGCGTCAGCGACCCGCATCAAGCCGTTGATGGCGTAGGCACCGCAGGCTTGCTCGCCGCGCAGGCTGTGTGAACGGGCGAGGATTGCCCGGTTGGTGTCGGCATCGACGGCGTTCGCTTCTCGGTACGGCAGGTAGTGCGAGAGATCGGAGCTGACGATGACGAGGGTCTCGTCACCGCCCCACAGCGCGTCGATCACCTGGCTCACCTGCGTGCTGGTGCACTCGCCAATGACCAACGGCACGAGGCTGAAAGCGTGGAGCACGGACTGCAGGAAGGGCAGCTGCACTTCGATGCAGTGCTCGTTGTGATGGGCCGGATCAGACGTCACGACCCAGGGGAATGTTTCGATCTGTGCGACGGCCGTGCGATCCAGCGGTACGTCGC
>JAPUIA010000255.1 GCA_027297435.1 Gammaproteobacteria bacterium
TAATGTAGAGTTGGACCTGGCATCGGCAGACGATTGATCCATTACGACGAAGGAACGCGTTCAAACGGTCCTCAACCAATGAAGGCACTCCGTCGTCTCGAGTGCAGCGTCGATTGCGGCGGTTTCCGTCAACGCGGCATATTTGGCCTTCAGCACCGCCAGCGAGCGCGCGTGATACTTTTGTGGCTTTTGCGTCCAGGGTCGATGTCTGAGTTCGACCGTAAAGCTTTCCAGCTGTTGTTCGATGGCGTTCGAATTGGCGTCGCTCCAAGGCAGAAACAGACCGGCGACCTGATCTAGCAACAAGGGGGTCAGGGTGGGTGCCAGAGCGGTCCAGGATTCGAACTAACCTTCGTTTTGCGGCTCCAGCATGCGTTGGACCCATCGCAACGTGTTGGGCGCTTGGGTTTCGACGATCGCTCGGGGCGTCGGATCCCGATGTGCGTTGTATATCTGCCCCCAGAGAGCGAAATCGGCGAAAGCCGGACGCGCACCGAACAGGTAGGGGCGTTCGGCGAGGTGGGGTTCGAGCCAGGCGAGGGTGTCCTTGAAGGAATCCTCGATCTGTTGCGCCGTTTGCTGAGAGGAACCCACGAACCAGACGCGGTCGACCATCCTTTCACGGATCGCGTCGGCCGTATCAATGAGTTCCTGCTCGCTGGCGTTGGGCGCCATGATGGCCGCGAGACGTTTGCTGCAGGCACGTTGATCGACTTCTCGCGCCCAACGATAGTGGAACATCCACTTGTTGCCCCATTCGTCTGCGAATTCTTCGAGCAGGGTGGAAACGAACGCGCTGACCGGGTCGTCAGGATGGATACTGGGTTCTGGATGGTCCGATTCGACGGTTTCGATGATCGGTGTCGAGTCCTGCATGCCCTTGTCGTCCGGGGTGACGACGAGGGGCACCAGCGGCAACTTGGCATGCTGCTGATAGAGTTCGCCGGCCTCGGCTCGAGAAAGCCACCGGTGGGGTATGTCCTTATAGCGGAAGTAAGAGCGAACCTTGACCGAGTACGGTGATTCCTCTGCGCCGATGATACGGTAGTCCTGTGCCATGTCATTGTTCCCACGTTGCCAAACTTCCAGTTTAAATAATGACCGGCCGAGAGCAATCATCGCCTTCACTATTGGGACGACCTTCGAATCGACCGGAGACGTCGTTTGGCGTTACTATTTGTAACGCGGCGAGCGAAGGCGAACGCGGGGCAAGCCTTGGGCATCTATCACATCTGTTGCAACCTCAAACCCGGTACCGAGGACTTGGCCTTTGTAGCGGCGGTACGCGGCTACCTTGATCGTTTACAAGGTGAGCAGCAGCTAGTGTCCTATAGAATCACGCGTCGCAAGCTCGGCTTGGCCCCGGATGGGTTGAAGGAATTCCATCTCATGTTGGAGTTCGATGATTTGTCGCAGTTGGATGGCGCGTTCGCTACCGCGGCTGCGCGACGTGACCCCATCGAGGAATTGCACGCGGCGGTTTTCGGAAAAGTCGCGGAGGCAAGCTTCGCGTTGTATCGAGATTTTCCGGACAAGGTCCGGACAGAGTTAGGAGCGAATCATGATTGAGCTGAAGATAAATGGTCAGACTCGTAGCGTCGAGGCGGATCCCGCTACTCCTTTGTTGTGGATCGTGCGCGAACGGTTCGGCCTTCTCGGTACTAAATTCGGGTGCGGCATCTCCCAGTGCGGGGCTTGCACGGTGCACCTGAATGGCGTTCCAGTGCGTTCTTGCGTGACACCGTTGGCAGCGGCAGAAGGTGGTGATGTCACGACGATCGAAGGCATTGGCGGAGACGGGCTATCGGCGTTGCAGCAGGCTTGGATCGACGAACAGGTGCCACAATGTGGCTATTGCCAGTCCGGGCAGCTCATGTCCGCGACCGCGTTGTTGGAAGCCAATCCGAATCCAACGGATGACGATATCGACAAGGCGATGCAAGGCAACATCTGCCGTTGTGGTACTTACCCACGCATCCGCCGTGCGATAAAAAGGGCCGCCAACCCAGGGTTGGCTCGAGTTCAGCGATTCGACCGGGAGGTGACCCATGGGTAAGTGGACGCGACGCGGTTTTGTTACTGCCGGCGTCATTGCCGGTGGCGGGTTTATCGTCGGCGTCGCCATCCGTCCGGGTAACCGCACCATTGAGCTTAGCTCGTTGGTGGCTGCGGACGATGAGATGTTGGTCAACAGCTGGGTCAAGATCGGCGCGGACAACCGTGTCACCGCGATCATCCCCCATTGCGAGATGGGCCAGGGGGCACATACCAGCTTGACGCAGATGCTGGCGGATGAAATGGATGCGGATTGGGCGTTGGTGAGCATGATGGAGGCACCGGCCAAAGCCGAGTATGCGAACTATCCGTTGGCTCGTGGATTTTTGGGCGGATTCGACGTGCCGGCGGTGCTTTCGCCGACGGTCAATGGAATATTTCTACAAGCCACCCAGGTCATGAATCTGCAGATCACCGGCGGTAGCGCAAGCGTGCGGGCAACCGGCGTGTATGGCATGCGCGTTGCAGGCGCAGCGGCGCGCGAGATGCTGCTAACGGCGGCCGCAGATGCGTGGCAGGTGCCCAAGGCGGAACTGACTGCCCGCGACAGCATGATCGTCCACGAGGCCTCCAAGCGGTCGGAACCCTACGCCACGTTTGCATCCGCCGCGGGTCGGTTGACTCCGCCTGCGGAGCCGCCGCGCAAACGCATGGAAGACTTCAAATTCATGGGTAAAAGCATGCCGAGGTTTGATATCCCGGCCAAGGTCGATGGTAGTGCCCGCTTCGGGATCGACGCCGAGGTGCCGGGCATGAAGTATGCGAGCATTGTACGCACGCCGGTTTTCGGTGGTGAGATCGTGAGCCTAGACGATCGAGGCGCACGGGACATGGCGGGCGTACGTGACGTGATCGACCTTGGTAATGCGGTTGCGGTTATCGCCGATGGCTACTGGCAGGCCCAACAAGCGCTTGCCAAGGTGGGTATCGAGTGGGATACGAAAGGCAACGACGCGGCCACCACCGAAACGATCTTCCAACAATTTGGCGCCGATCTGGATTCGGCCACGGAGCGCGAAGCGTGGCAGGCTGATCGAGAGTTGGGCGATGTGTCAACCGCGTTTGCCGAGGCCGATCAGATCATCGAAGCCGAGTACCGAGTGCCGTATCTGGCGCACGCACCGATGGAGCCCCTGAACGCGACCGCATGGGTACGCGACGGCATTTGTGAGGTGTGGACCAGCTGTCAGAACCCGCTGGGATTTCGCGCCGAGATCGCGGCGGCGCTCGACGTCGATGACGAAACCGTGATTGTGCACAACGCCTACCTTGGCGGTGGCTTCGGCCGCCGAGCGCAGGGCGATTATGCGGTGCAAGCAGCCCGGCTGTCTGCCGCTGCGGGCATGCCGGTCAAACTGATTTGGTCCCGCGAGGAGGACATTCGCCAAGACAACTACCGGCCGGCGGTCATGAGCCGATTTCGGGCCGCCTTGGATACCACCGGTCGCGTGCTGGCTTGGCAAAACCAATACGTCGATAAGCACGAACCCGCAGAAGCGCCCCTCATTCCCTATGCCATCGACAATCAACTGATTCGCTATACCGACAGCCCAACGCATGTGCCGTTTGGTCCTTGGCGGAGCGTCGATCACTCGCAGCACGGGTTCTTTACGGAGTCGTTTGCTGACGAGGTTGCCGTTGCTGCGGGCCAGGACGGTTATAGGTTTCGGCGTGACTTGTTGAAAGACTTGCCACGCGAACGCGCCGTGTTGGACCTGGCGGCAGAAAAGTCCGGCTGGGGTGCGTCGCTGCCGGACGGTCGAGGACGAGGGATCTCTCTGCAATATTCCTTCGGCACGTTGGTTGCCCAAGTGGTCGACGTTACGGTCTCCGACGGCGATGTGCGGGTGGACAGAGTGGTGTGCGCGGTCGACCCGGGGTTTGCCGTATCACCGGATGCGCTGGTGGCGCAGATGGAGTCCGGCATCATATACGGCTTGACAGCCGCGCTCTATGGCGAGATTTACATCGACAACGGCGCCGTTGCCCAGAGTAATTTTCACGATTACCAGATGTTGCGCATGGCCGAATCGCCGGCCATCGAGACCTACATCATCAACAGCGGCGCGCCTTGGGGCGGGGCTGGCGAACCGGGTACGCCGGGCATTGCCCCGGCACTGGCGAATGCCATCTTCGATGCCACGGGCACCCGAATCCGTCGCTTACCAGTGAAAAACTACGATCTCCAGTTCCGCATCCACGAACCCGAAGAGGTGGTTTAGTCAGCATATCTCGCCGATTTCCTACTGCGGACGCCTACGGACAGTCGCTAACGCACGCCCAACCGATCCCTGAAAAACGTGACCGCGAAATCGTCGGCGAAACTTTGCAGCCGCCAGTTCTTCAGCAGTGCGCAATGCCCGCCAGTAGCCGCAAAGCGAATGTCGAGTGTGGCAGGCAGACCATCGAATTGGTGTTTTGCGATTACCGGATCATCATCCGTCGCGAGTATGGTCGCGGCGGTTCCCTGCAGTCTCGAACCCGTCAGGTCGTAGTGACCGAAGTACTCGTCGGTGCTTTGAAACTCGCTATAGTCACGAACGAAAAGATCGGTGAGCGCGTGGACGGTTTTGAGACGTAGGGCTTCGGAAAAATCGTAACGGTCGGGGAACGCCGCCTGTTTGGCTCGAAGTGCCGCGTGCCATTTGCGTACGAAGAAGAACCGATAACCGACCCAGCCCGAATCGATGGCGTCCATCGTGCTTCGCGGTTCCATGGCCGGGCAGATTGCCAGCGTCGGGATGCCCAAAACCTGGGCGATACGCAGGGCGAAGTTACCGCCTAGGGAAAACCCCATGATCCCAACGCCTAATTGACCCTGTTCGCGGATGAGTTGTTCGATGGTGTCCAACACCTCTGCGAGCCGGGCCGAATTGAACAATCCTTCGTTGAGGCGCGCGGTTTCGCCGTGATCGCGCAGATTGATGCGCGCGACGTTGAACCCCGCAGCCTGCAACTGCATAGCGGCAGAAAGCGTGTAGCCGGAGTTGGCAGAGCCTAGCCACCCGTGGAGGATGATCACCAGCGGTCGTGAATGGGTTTGCACGTCTAACCAGTACTCGAGCCGTATGCCGTCCGACCCAACGACCTCCTGGCGCCTCGCGTGCGCTACCAAGGTTTCCGCTCGCCGGCGCACGAAGCGCTTGCGGACCATGCCGGACAGCACGGTTTGTATGTGGGGACCCGACAACCCCGGCGACGGTGAGAACTGTCCCGGCACCAACTACGGCAAGAGTGCGCCGCCATCGACATCGACGGTGGTTCCGGTGACGAAGTCGTTGGTGATCACGAACATGATGGCCTGCGCAACCTCGTTGGCAGAGCCGGCACGAGGAATGAGGTTTTTGCTCGTGGCTTGTTCGAAGAATGCGGTTTTTGCGTCGGCTGGCATCTGAAACATCGGCGTGTCGATGACACCGGGAGCAACCACGTTGATTCGGCGCGGAGCCAATTCGGGCGCCACCCCTCGTACGAAGCCTTCAACCGCGTTGCCGACCGTGGACAACGCGATGGCTCCGGGACCGCACTTGCGAGCGGGAGAGCCGCTCACCAAAACGATAGCGCCATCCTCGGTCATGTGTTCGGTGCCGATGCGCACGGTATTGGTGTAACCCCATAACTTGCGGAAGGAACCTTGGAAACCGTCGAGGTCCATGCTGAGAAACGGTCCCAGCGCGCGCTCGCCTCCGGTCGCCGCGTTCACCAAAATATCGAAGGGCGCGTTGTCTGCAAATACTTGGGCAAGCGCCTCGCGATCCAACACATCTACAGAGGCCAATCGTACGCTGTCGGGCACGACCGATTGTGCGGCTTCGATGTTCGCAGAACTGCGGCTCAACGCGATGACCGTGGCGCCCGCTTCGGCCAGTCGCTGCACAACGGCCAGGCCGATGCCCGAGGTCCCGCCAAAAACCAGTGCTTTTCTTCCCTTTATTTGCATGCTGTGTCCTCGATGTCTGTGGTTGGTTAGTCCGTGGCGTTGGACATGATCCGGATGCCTTTGATCTGCTGTTGCTGCAGCAGCGCGACGACGCCGTTGTCTCCTAGGAAGTGAGCGGCACCGACCAACACGAAGTAGGTGCCTGTGCCCCTCAGATACCCCTTGATCTTTTCGGCCATGCCTCGATTGCGCTCGTCGAGCAGCTGTTTGTTGAAAGCCTTGGCAAGATCCGACTCGCCCGCTTGCTGACCGAACAGTTTCAGAAACTGCTCGTCTGCACCCGACAGCCAAGCCGTGATCATGTCCGCCATCATGGGTTCTATGTCTGGTTCCTGATCCAGGGCGTCGCGTAGCAGTTGCACCTGGGTAGGCATGGACTGACCGAACAGCAGTTCTAGCTGTTGATCGACGCTTTCGAGTTCGAGAATCTGTCGGTTGCCTGACCGCGCAATAAAGTATTGTTCCAAACCTAAGGCGGTGTCGTAACCGAGTGCCGTCAGACGGAACAAAACGAGCTGATTCATCAACATGGCCGGATTCATCTGTTGAACCGTGTCGATGTCGACGCCGTAGCTTAGTAGTCGCTCGCCCAAGCGGTTGTGCAACGCTCGCGGCAGAACGTCGCGCAAGGTTTGGCTGTCCGGCAGCAGACCCGCTTGCATGACTTTCATCTGCATCTTTTGGGGGGAGATCGAGGTGGGGTCTATTTCCAGCACGAGATGCGTCGCACTTCGGAACGCCGCGTCCAGTGGTGGAGCCAGCGGGTAGAGGGTCGACTTCAAGATGTGGATCGACCCGGCAAGATACACGGTTGCACTGTCGGATTGATAGCGCCAGAGGTATAGCGGGTGCGGTGTATTTGGGACATCGGCCAGAATGTCGCGGCCGGTTCGAATCTGCTCGTCGTTCAGCCGAACCAGTTCGCATGCAGCACTTTGGGTCGTTCTGGCTTGTTCGCATTGCGCAAGCGCTAGTTGGCTCGCGGCCAGGTCTTGAGCTTGAGAATGGGCGATGCCCGAGATCGTTGCGTCATCTGACGCCACCGCCATGGCTTTCTTACCCGGCAGCGCCGCATAGTCCAGAGTGGCGGCCGCTCCCCAGGCGGGCAGCACCAGCAGCAAGATTTTGACGAGTCTCGACATAAGCTTCCGGTTACTGGGTTTGGACGTCTTCGGGGGTTCCGCCAGCGTCGGTGATCGCCTGCTCGACCTCCGCCAACATGGCATCCAAACGTGCTTCGTCGACGCCGCGCATGACAAGCGAGGTGCCGTAGCGCTCGTTCTTGAAGAACGGATAGCTGCCGAGGTCGATCTCAGCGAATCGGTTCTGGATATCGGTAAGCGCGCTTGCGAGCTGACTCTCGCCTAGGTACGCGGTCACCGTTCGTGAACGCACCACCGGACCCGTGTCCAGCTGACCTTCGAGGGATGACAGCATGGCCTGCATCACCATCGGTATGCCCGCCATCACGAATACGTTGTCCATCCGGAAGCCCTGTGGGCCGCCGGTTAGGTTTTCGATCAACGTGGCGCCTTCTGGGACTCTGGCCATCCGTAGGCGCGACGCCATGACGTCGGGTGGCGCCGGACGGGTCTTGATGCGTGCGGCGATATCCGGGTGTTCGATGATGGGCACCTCAAAGGCTTTGGCAATGCAATCTGCGGTGATGTCATCGTGGGTGGGGCCGATGCCGCCCGTGGTGAAAACGTAGTGGTAACGCCGGCGGGTTTCGTTGACCGCGTCGACGATCTCGTCGACCATGTCCGGGATGACGCGCGCTTCGCGTACCTCGATACCCCACCCACCCAACGCCAGTGCGATGTGGTTGAGGTTGCTATCCGGCGTGCGCCCGGACAAGATTTCGTTGCCGATAACGAGAACGCAGGCGGTGATGGCAGGTTTGCCCATGGATAATGTCAGGTCTCACAAAACGTTAAATCGTAACATCCTCGATTGTTGATTGGGCCCTTCGGGTAAAGAGAGCGGAGGAGTTACTTGCGCGACGAGGCCTGGAGCTCGATCTGGCCCGGCAGCAGTCACCTCGCTCAGCTCGCTGATTTGCATAGCACGTGGCGTTTTCTGGTCGTCGGGCGGTTGCAATGAGGATGTCCAAACTAGAGTAAATCGGTCTATTTCCCGTAAGCCGATGATATTTGTAAGAAAAATGTAATCTCGGCTCTAACGAGATGACTGAGGGGCTATTTACTGATCCACCCCGCGCCGTTAGAGTACCGGCCGGCTTAGCCGGAGCTAAGCCATTGAACCCCAATTCACGGACAAATACGGACTCAATGCATCGACGGATCTTCTGTTTGAGCGCCGCCTTGCTCATCGTTGCCGGTTGCAACGGCAGTAGCAGCGGCAGCGGTAGTCGTGCTCAGAACACGTCGAGCGGTCCCGCAGCCACGGTTAGCCTGAGTACTTCGAGAACGGCGATCGACGCCGGCGAGCAGGTGACGCTCAATTGGTCCTCGAACAATGCCGATTCGTGCACCGCTTCCGGAGGCTGGTCGGGCAATCGCCCGATCTCGGGCTCGGAAGCAGTGGGTCCACTCAACCAGACCACCACCTTCACGCTCAGTTGTTCGGGTACGGGCGGTGGCGGACTCGCCGAGGTGACCGTGCAGGTCAATACGGGCAGCGGTGTCTCGGTCACGTTGTCGGCGAATCCGAGCAATATCGAACAGGGCGGCACCACGACACTGCAGTGGACGGCGCAGAATGCCGATACGTGCACCGCAAGTCGAGGCTGGAGCGGTTCGCAACCACTATCCGGAACGTTTGTCGCGGGGCCTTTGAATCAGAGCACGAGTTTCGAACTCAGCTGTGATGGACCGACGGGAACTGGAATTGCGCTGACCACCGTACAGGTGCTCGATAAGATCCTGCGTTGGCAGGCACCGACACAAAACGTCGATGGTACTCCGGTGGATCTTGCCGGTTATCGCGTCTATTGGGGCCAGGGCTCGAGGGCCTACACCGATTCCCATACGATCAATGACGCCGCGGTCACCGAGTGGGAGGTGACGGCTCCGCCAAACACCTACTACTTCGCTCTGACAGCCTTCGATGGCGACGGCAACGAGAGCGGGTATTCCAACGAGGTGCAAAAGACTATTCCTTGAAGGCGGCTCAAGGCTTTTCTGAGGTCGATTGTGATCTCGGTTGCACGAAGTACGTGCCGAACGTCACGTTGTCGGCCCAAGCGAATCGGTTTGTCGATTCGCTCACAGGCATTACAAAAAACTCACATACACTTCTACTCCACGACTAGGGACACGCTTCAACGCAATAACAGGGTCACACCGTGAAGGCAGTTCCTCGACGCCAGCAGTAATTAGTCGGGAGACGACATGGGACTGGGAAGTGTATGGGATTGGGCGCGAGGCCCAATTTTCGCAATTTGGATTATCCTGCTAACGGCATGTTCCGGTGGCAGTTCGGAAAGCTCATCGTCAGACTCGGTGCCGGGCGTACCTCCAGCCGTGAATCTGAGTGTCTCGCCGGGCGCGATTGATGCTGGGCAAAGCGCGACGTTGTCTTGGGATTCGCAAGATGCTTCGACCTGCACGGCGAGCGGCGGCTGGACCGGTAGCAAAGGTTTGTCGGGATCCGAGCAAGTCAGCCCGTCGATGAGTACGAACTATACG
>JAPUIA010000256.1 GCA_027297435.1 Gammaproteobacteria bacterium
CCACTTGCCCGCATAAACCGTGCGAGACCCTGCACGGCGAAGTACCTCGGCGAAGGTGACCTCGTCGGAGCGAAGCCCGTGTTCGTACTCGGGCGGCAGAAGCTTGTTGAAGCGGCCCGTTTCCCGCCAGGCTGCACCAGATCTGGCGCCGATCCAGTCCGTGATGCCGTGCCTAGGGGTGACTTTCCCGGTCAGGATACTCGCTCTGGAAGGGCTGCAGACCTGGCAGGCCGCATACCCCTGTGTGAAGCGCATGCCTTCGTTCGCGATGCGGTCTATGTTGGGTGTCTTGTAACCCATGATCCCGTCGCTGTAGGCGCTGATGTTGGTGATACCGATATCATCGCCCCAGATGACCATGATGTTGGGTTGCTTTGCACCCCAAGCAGAAGACATGACCAAAGCGAGAACGAGCGCGGAGCCAGCGCGCAAAAGATTTGCCATCATGATCCTCCCGGTTCGGATAGTACGATAGCGTATCAGCTTCACCGCAACGCAGCTATTTGCGCTCGTATTGTGGCCTCGACTTGAGCTACATGGATTTGGGCGACGGTCTGATAGAGACGCCATCAGCGTGTGTGATCGGTAACCTCAACGCAGAATACGACGAACACTGGGGGCTCATCTTCGATCTCCAGTTCCGCTGGGGATCCTAGATAAACGGTATTGTGTAGTTGATGATCAAGCGGAAGTCGTGGACTTTTTCGCCATCATCTTCGATATCGATGTAGTTGTACCGCATACGTACCCAGAGCCCCTCGAGAAAACCGGCCGGCGGTTTGTAGTCGACAGTGATGTCGTACTCGGTCCGATCCGGCAGGTCGAAACCGGTTATCGGATCTTCGGCATCCCAGCCGCGGGCTATGTTGATGTAACTACTCAGGCCAAGCGAAGAGAAGAAATTGGTGTTGTAAGACAGGCCGAGCAACAGAGACTTCTCGTTGGCGCGGTCGAAATCGAGTCGCTGAATAGAAAGATAGGATGGGCTACCTCCCCAGGGTTTACGAATACCAGCTTCGTCGTCAACGATGGATCCGGCCACCGTGATGACGGAGCCTCGCCAACCCACCGCGGCCTTTGCGGCGAACTGGCGGGTGTCGAATTCGCTGACCAACTCATCGCCGACACTTCGCTGATGGGTGAACTGCCCCGACAAACGCAGATCAAGATTCTCAGCTAACGCCGTGTGGTACGTCCCCTCAGCAAAGAACGTGTTGAACGTGTCCCATCCGTAATAGTTCGCGGCGCCAAACGTAACGCTCTCACCGACGTTGTATCGCGCACCAGCAATCGACACACCTTCGTCCGAGTCGACTGCTCCGGCTGCCTCTGCCATATCGACAAAATCGTCGCTGTCGTAGTCTTTGAATTTCGTCACGTGGCCAACGATGTAGTCGAGCTGCGAGTCGGTACGACTTATCGTATAAGCTTCGTGCGCCGCCGGGACTTGCCGGATGTCGTGCTTGTTGATGAATGGCAGGTTGAGCGTCTGACGGTAAAGTTTCACGACCGAACCCTCGAGAAACGTGTCGGTGAATCGGTAACGTAGATTCGCCTCGCCTAAGACGTTGATGTTCTCCTGACCGGGCGCGAGTAATGCGGTGTTGGGGCCGTCGGCGTCGATCTCCGTAGAGTTGTAGTAGGAGGCGCTAATGCCGAGGTTGTTCCACCAACCCGACTCGAAGGTGAGCTGCCCACCGACAACGTACGCCTCGGGTTTGTTGTCAGATGCGTTGCGTCGCTCGAACAGGTAGTTGCGTAAATCGAAGCTCAACTTGGCATCGCGCCAGAATTCGGGTTTGTCGTCCAGTAGCCGTTTCAAGTTCTTCATCAACAACCGGTCGGACGACGGGGCTTGTGTGAACGCGTGATCGATCGACACTTCGAGACCCTTGGCCGATGCAGGTTGGGGAGATTCCTGCCTGATGTACTCGGCCGCGAACGCGGCTCGCTCGACGAACAGACAAGCTACCACGATCGGCAAAGTCCGCCCGAGAGGGTGTTTTCGAGAGCGTGGCATCGGCCGTTCCCGTTCAGAGCAGGTAGTCTTGGATGAGCTGGATGAAGAAGTTGATCGTTCCCGCATTGAGTATGTCGATGAAGAACGCGCCGACGAGCGGCACTACCAGGAAAGCCTTGGTGGAAGGGCCATAGTGCGATGTCACCGCATTCATGTTGGCAATCGCGACGGGCGTAGCCCCGAGGCCCAGACCCGCGAACCCAGCTGCGATTACGACCGCGTCGTAGTCACTACCCATCACCCGGAACACTACCCAGATCGCAAACATCGTCATCAGCAGTATTTGCAGAATGAGTACTATCCCAATGATCTGGAAGGCGCCGGAAAGGGTCCAGAGCTGAATGGCCATCATGCTCATGGCGAGAAAAACGTTGAGCGCCACGTCACCGAACTTCTCGACCACCGCGGGGTTGAGAGGGCGTTTGAGTACATCCGCTATGTTGGTGATCATGATGCCGACGAACATGGCTGTCAGAAAGCCAGGCAGACGTAAGCCTTCCTCCCCCAGCATCCGGTTGACGATGTCGCCGCCGCTGACGCACAACGTCAGCATGAGCACCGAGATGAGCACGTGGTACAGCCATCCCTGATCGTCAGCCGCATCTTCGGTTGCTGATTCTGCGGCCGCCTGGTCTGCGTCCTTCGTAGCCGGCCCCGTAATGCTGTGCCGTTCGATCAACCGTCGCGCGATCGGTCCACCGACGATACCACCGGCCACCAGGCCGAACGTGGCGAAGGCCAGCCCAATTGCGGCCGCACCTTCGAGTCCGGCGTCCTCCGCGACTTGTCCCCAGGCGATTGCAGTGCCGTGGCCGCCGGCGAAAGCAACGCTGCCAGCCATCAGCCCGAATCCTGGATGGGCGTCGGCCGCAACCGCGATGGCGATGCCCACCGTATTCTGCAAAACCAGGAACACCCCCGCTACGAGAACCAGCAACAGGAGCGCTTTGCCGCCGGATGCCAACGCGCTCAAACGAGCCGACAGACCAACGGTGCTGAAAAACACCAGGAGCAACAGATCGCGCATGCGCATGTCGAACTCGACCTGCAGGTCGGCGAAGCTGTACACGAGCGCGGTAACAGTCGCGAACAGCAGACCACCCGTCACCGCCGGTGGTATGTAGTTGTCGCCGAGTATGCGAATTTTCTTGTTGAGGAACATACCCACGAAGAGCACGACAATACTCATGGACAACATGTCCATGGGTAGGATTTCTAATACGCTAATTTCAGACACTTAAAGATCCCCCAAAGGTTGGTTGTGCGGGCGTCAATCGTGCACCCGTAATCTTCTGTCGAATACCTCGTCAAGCAACGTTCCGACTGCACCCGATGGGGGTGCCGTGTTCAGAAAGGCCGACAGAGTTGGGGCCACATCGACGGTATGGACCCGCCGCCAGATCTGTTGTGCCGGAACGTCTGATCCGGCAAATACGATGGGGACGAAGCTATCGTATCGCCATGGCGAGCCGTGGGTGCTCGCAACGGCGAGCCCGTCAAAGTCGTTGATGAACCAATTGGGTTTGAACACGACATAGATGTCGCCAGAGCGTTCTGGATTAAAGTTGCGTCGCACCGCGTTGTGAATCGGCGTATCGGACAGAGCATCTTGGCTCAGCGCCGTGCTGCTTACAGCCATGTGCACGCCTTCGAAGTCGGTCAATGCCTCGGCTACGGCCGTTTCCACCTCTGCAGGGTCCAGATTGTGTGCGTTCATCACCTCGCGATTCAGATAGACGTAGGGGTGGGAATAGCGCTCGATGAACTCCTCAGCTATCCCAAATTTCCGCTGCAAGTTAGCGATCGCTTCTGCTCGATTCCATTCGCCTGGTTTAACGTATCCAGCTGGTATGTTGAGCTCATGTAGGAAGCCGGGCGCCTCGGGGGCTCCGTGATCGGCCGACAACACGACGAGGGTGTTTTCTAACCCAACCCTTTTGTCCACAAACGTCAGAAGATCCGCGAGCGTACGATCGAGACGCAGTAGTTGGTCTTCCGCTTCGAGACTAGAAGGTCCGAACAAGTGCCCGACGTAGTCCGTCGAGGACAGACTGATGCTGAGATAGTCAGGCACGTCGTCGCGTCCGAGCTTTTCACTCAATATCAGTCGCTTCGTGAAGTCGAGTGTGAGCTGGTCGCCCGCTGGACTGATGGTTAACAACGTTGTGAAGTACTTGCCATCCGCGGGCCCAAACGGATGTGGAAACGTGCGACCGTATCCCGCGAGGTCGACTTCCCACGGCTGATCGTCTTTGTCCCCAAAGAGGTACGTCGACCGCTCATGTAAGAGGTCCCAGTTCTGCCCTCCATAGGCGCGAACGTGGTTTGCCTGATTGAATTCTCTGACCCAATCGGGGTAAGCATCGTAATAGTAGGAACTGGTGACGAACTCGCCGCTCGCCTTGGAGAACCAAAACGCTTTGCCTGCATGTCCCGCCATGGTGACGGCTCCGCGATCCTTGACCGACACGCCAAAGATCTTGGCGCGCCCACCCGTGTGAATAGCGAGCTGATCACTGAATGTGGTGACGAGCAGCGCAGCGGGCGAGCGGCCTTGGCTGCGGGCAGCACGCTGCGTGGGATCGATTTCCGTCGCGTCGTCCACACCGGCGCCCGCGGTCAGCAGACGATAGCGTGGATCTTCGATGTTGTAGATCACCTCTGCTTTGCCGCGATCGAACCACAGGTTCGCAATCATGCCGTGATCGGCCGGATGCGCCCCGGTGGCGAGCGTGGCGTGGCCGACCACGGTTTCATTGTTGGCATGGGCATGGTGCGCGTTGGCGTAAACCGTGCCGTTTTCCCATAGGTAACGGAACCCGCCTTCTCCCAGTCGTTCGTAATATCGGGTTGGCAGGTCGCCGCGAAGCTGGTCGACTGTGATTTGCAGCACCAGGCGCGGCTGCGCGGTGGCTGTCGAGCCGAGTGCTATGCAGGTTGTGCTCGCTAACACGAGCAGTTGCAGGCATGACCTGTTCATTGTGTGCCTCCCCGTTTCGAAACCCACGATACTGGCGATGCAACGACCCGCCAATTGGACTTTGGCTGTACTTATCTCAAGGTTAAAAGCGTTGCCCTTTAGTCCAATCGATCATGCCTGCCGAATTCGTTACGCTCGGGCGAGATTGAATGAGTTGGACAATCGCAGAACCTCTCAACGAATCACATGAAAGGCGCGGCATGAGAATCAAGACAAATTTAGCGCCTGGGCTGACAACCTTGGGTGCAAGCGTAGTGAACGCCTTGGTGCTTCTGGGTCTCTTGTCATCCTGTAGTGAGCCCCCGCCGCCCGAAAAGCCACCGCGCCTCGTAAGGGCCCTGCAGGTTGCCGCAAGCGACGGCCTGGCCAAGCGCGCGTTTCCCGGTCAAGCGGAGGCGGCTCAGGAAGCGAATCTATCGTTTCG
>JAPUIA010000257.1 GCA_027297435.1 Gammaproteobacteria bacterium
CCTTCAGTGTGGTCAGATCGATATCGTACAAATCGGCGACGTTGTCGCAGAGGATGCCGCGTTTTTGCTCGGCGGTGAGGTGCGTTGTCTGCTCGGCAATAACGTCTTGCGACCAAGGCCAAGTAGAATCGCTATGAGGAAAGTCATTGGCCCACAGCAAGCGACGCCAATTCATGTTGTCAACCGACTTGAAAGCAACCCAATCGTCTTGAAAGGTGGTGTAGATATTTTCACTGAAATACTCGGACGGCAACTTGGATAAATTCACCCCTTTGCCTAACCAGTTGCGATGACGTTTGTAGGCATGATCCATCCGGTAAAGATAATGCGGTACCCAACCCGCATCGGCCTCGACACAGACCACCTTGAGTTCCGGATAGCGTTCGAACACGCCACCAAAAATCAACATGCCCATGATGTCCTGGTTGCCACGAATGATGGCAAGGAAGCTGTTGAGTTTCGGGCCTCGAATCGAACCTGATCCGCGGGATGTCAGAATATGGAACGACAACGGCATTTTCAGCTCTATCGCTGCTTCCCACACGGGATTGTAGATCTCCGAATCGTAGTCTTCTTCCTGGGGATCTCCCGGCATCATCACGCCGCGCAATCCGTGCGCCTTGATCGCCTTCAGATCTTCTACACCTTCTTCGGGGGAACGCATCGCTGTCTGTCCACAACCCAACAAACGATGACGATCGACGTCGCAATATTCGGTGATCCAGCGATTGTAGGCGTCGAAACAAGCCTTCTTGTAGTCGAAGTCGGGATGGTTGCAGAGCATCATACCCACGGTCGGGTATATCACTTCTGCGGACACGCCGTCACGCTCCTGGTCGGCCACTCGAAACGTCGGGTCCCAACCGCTTCTGTGTAGCTCATCGAATCGGACGCCGTACGCGGTGAGCTCTTCGGGTGGCTTGCCCGCGCCCGCCACCAACCCCATAGCAATCGGTCGATCCATGCCGTCGATCACGAAAAGATCACCTTTCTCACCACCGTCCACCATCTTGGGCGCCTTGTCTTTCCACGCGCTGTCGATGTAGCGGACGTACGTATCAGGGTGTTCGGTGATATGTGAATCTGCAGAAATGATCGGATAGTTCATGCCTCCCCCTCGATGCCTTCCCCTTAAAGCCAAGGTCGACTCTACAGCAAGTCTGCGATCGATGGGTAGGCGCCCGAACGCCCTTTCGCAACATGTGTGGAACCCGACAACCCGTCTATGCGACCATGGATCATAGAGATTTAGGCATTCGGACAAGGGGCAACCATGAAGTTTGGCATTTTCTATGAGCATCAACTGCCACGAGACTGGGAAGAATCGAGCGAACATCGGCTCATTCAAAACGCGCTAAAGCAAATTGAACTGGCCGATGGGCTGGGATTCGACTACGCCTGGGAAGTGGAGCACCATTTTCTCGAGGAATATTCGCACTCGTCCGCTCCGGAGGTATTTCTCGCCGCGGCCAGCCAGCGAACCAAAAACATACGCCTCGGGCACGGCATCATCCAACTGACGACCAACCATCCGGCGCGCGTCGCCGAGAGGGTCGCGACGCTCGATCTGGTATCGAACGGACGCGTAGAATTGGGTCTTGGCGAAGGCTCTTCGGTGACCGAGCTACACCCTTTCAATTTGCGTTTTCGCGACAAGCGCGAGATCTGGGAAGACGCGGTGAAGTGTATGCTGCCGATGTTCTGGAACCATGGGTGGGAGTATCACGGTGAATACTTCCAGTTTCCCAAGCGGGCCGTGCTGCCGAAGCCACTACAAAAACCGCATCCACCGTTGTGGATTGCGTGTTCTCAGCTGGACACGATCAAGTATTCGGCGCATCGCGGCATGGGTGCGTTATGTTTCAAGTTCGTCAACCTAGAAGCCGCAGAAGCTTGGGTGCACGCCTACTACAACACGTTCATCCACCACCAGGAGAAGCTGTGCGAATACCAAGCCAATCCCAACATCGCGGTCGTCGCTGGCTTCATGTGCGCGGAGACCGACGAGGAAGCCTGGAAGAAGGCCGACGGTTGGACGTTCTTTCAATTCGCGCTGATGCTCTACAGCAAAGAAGGCCCGTTCGAACCCGGCGAGCTGCACCTTTGGGATCGCTACCAAGCCTGGAAACAGACGCCAGCCGGACAACATCGCACGGGTAGCGAGCTGATCGGTTCGCCCGACACCATTAGAGCCCGGTTGAAAGAGCTGGAAGACGCCAACGTCGACCAAGTCATTCTGTTGAACCAGGCAGGCAAAAATACCCACGAAGACATCTGCTCGAGCCTCGAGCTGTTTGCCAAGGAAGTCATGCCGGAGTTTCACGCGCGACACGGCGAGCAGGAAGCTTGGAAAGCCGCGGTACTCAACGGCGAGATCGAACTCGAAGACATCGACACGGAACCGTTCAACATTACCGCGCGCGCGGCGCCGACCTTGAAATCGACCAAAGAAGCCCGTGACATGGTAGCGGGCACCGCTGGCCGACCCGAGTCCAAGGCGATTAGTTAGGTATCCGGGCATCCGGCCCGGCCCCGGGCATCCGGCCCGGCCGCGGGTGTTAGCCGACGATAACGTCGTGGCTCAGCGTGCCGATGGGTTTGACTTCGACCTCGATGTGATCGCCCGCATCCATGAACACCGGTGGGTTCCGCGCAGCACCCACACCTCCCGGCGTACCGGTGACAATGACGTCGCCCGGTACGAGTTCGATGAACGTAGAGCAATATTCGATCAGTTCTTTGAACCCGAAAACCAGCAAGTCGGCCGTCGCGTTCTGCATTACCTCACCGTTGAGGCGCGTGGTGATCTCCATGCGATCCAGATCGCCGATCTCATCGACGGTCATCATCCAGGGACCAAACCCGCCGGTGCTGGCAAAGTTCTTGCCGGGCGTAAACTGGGAGGTCTGGCGCTGGTACTCGCGCACGCTGCCGTCGTTGTAGATGGAAAACCCTGCGACGTGATCCAGCGCCGCATCCCGAGCAATACGTCGCCCGCGTTTGCCGATGATCATCGCGATCTCGCCTTCGAAGTCGAGGGTCGCCGACTCCACCGGACGTACCATGGGTTGTTCATGCCCCATCTGTGCCGCGGCAAAGCGCACGAAGATGGTCGGTGTAGCTTCCCCGCCGCGACCCGTTTCCTTCTGATGAGCCTTGTAGTTCAAGCCGACGCACAGAAGTTTGTCCGGGTTAGGGATGGTCGGCGCGTAGGTGATGCCGTCGAGTGCCACGTCCGCGGTATCACCCAACGTATCGAACAACGAGCTCAGCGCATCCGCCGCGATGGCCGCCTTGAGATCCGGGAAATCGGATTTAGCGCCGACATCGACCACGCCTCCGTCACTTGTTACATAGCCAAAACTGACGCCACCGTTTGCGACGAACGACAACCAACGCATTTGTTGTACTCCTAGTCGAACATTATGACGCTACGGGCAACCTCGCCGGACTCGAGCGCGTGCAACGCGTCGTTGACGTCGCTGAGTTTGACGCGGTTGGACACCAAGTCGTCGAGGTGCAATTTACCTTGCAAGTAAAAATCGACAAAGCGCGGCATGTCGACGCGAAAACGGTTCGAGCCCATGCTGGAGCCCTGGATTTTGCGTTCGCTCAGAAAGTCGGGGCCGTGAATCTCGACCTTGGTGCCCACCGGGATCATGCCGATGATGGTCGCGGTACCGCCGGACCGCAACATTCGCCACGCCTGCTCGGCGGTCTCCTTGAGTCCGATCGCCTCGAAGGAGTAGTGCGCGCCGCCGTCGGTCAGGTCGCGCACCGCCGCCACGGCGTCTCCATCGGCGGCATTGACAACATCGGTGGCGCCGAAGCACTTCGCCAACTCGAGCTTGTACGGCACGATGTCGACGGCGATCACACGGCTCGCTCCCGCCATTTCGGCTCCATTGATGGCACTCAGACCGACACCGCCGCAGCCGATGACGAC
>JAPUIA010000258.1 GCA_027297435.1 Gammaproteobacteria bacterium
CGGCGCGAGAATGTAAAACCATTTTGGTACCGCGCGACAGTCTTTGACTCCATTGGTTGTCGGGTTACCATGAAGATGAGGATGGCGCGAGGGGCCGCTTGGGGCACATTGCGGATATGGCGTTGTGCACCGCAGCAGTCCGCTGTCGGGCGGAAAGCGGACCAACAAACGAGAGGCTCCTGTCATTTTGTAGCGCTCATTCCGCTATTCACGGAACCGAAGTTTGCCCCCACCCATCGGTTCTCACAATGGGACGCATCCCGAGCGATGTCCGACTTGGGGCGGGCGCAGTAAACTGGCAGTTTCGTACGGGAGAAGGACATGCACGTGATCGTCGATCTGTGCGTCGTACCACTTGGCATCGGTACGTCGGTGAGTGAGGAGGTGGCCGAGTGTCAGCGCATCCTCAAAGCGCATGGCCTCAGTCACCAGATGCATGGCTTTGGCACCAACATCGAAGGCGAGTGGGACACCGTGTTCAAAGCCGTCAGAATCTGCCACGAACGCATCCACGAAATGGGTGCGCAGCGCATCAGCACCACCATCAAGCTGGGCACGCAGGTGGATCGTCACCAGACTCTGGCTGACAAGGTTGCCAGCGTTCGCGAGAAGCTCGAATAGTCGGCTACTCGAAATCCACGCTTACCGGGCAGTGATCCGAACCGGTAGCCTGTAGCCAGATAAACACATGGCGAACGCACGGCGGAGGGTGAGGGCCAACAGGTAGTCGATACGCCAGCGGACGTTGTTGACGCGGCGTCACCCCATTGCTGCCACCAGGTGTAGTGACCGGACTCTCCCGGGTGTTGTCCGCGAAACACATCCACCCATCTCCGTTTTCTGGGTGAAAAGCCGACGCCCGAGAGCACCCCTGCATCCGACCGCTTCGTGCCCCATATAGTCCTTCCGTCCTGCTCTCGGTGATACTGGACACAACTGGCAGGTATCTGTCAGTGAGGGGGGACATGCACCCGTAGGCTACTAATAAATGTGCCCAAACATATAGATGTTTACCGCTTTAGCTTCGAGTCCACGGGTGCGCTTGAGCTCATTAACGAATACTCAGGGCTTGCAAGACCAACTCCTGGTTGCGGATTCTGACCAGCCTGGGCGTCGTGTTCGGGTTAGTCCTGGTGGCAGGTCAAATCGCCCAGGCGAATGACCAATTGATTTTTCAAGCAGACGTCGGTGTAACCGATCGCGTCTATGATGTCTATGCGCCAATGCGCGGAATACTCACTGGGGCAAAGGGGCCTCGATCTCGACCAGCACATTGGTGAAATCCCCGGCGTGATGCGCATCGAATGTATCGAGGTCTCGCTCGCCTATCGGAGCCTCCAGACGGGACCCATATAGTGGTGCGATTAGAGTTCGGCCTGTAGCTTTCGGTAGATTGAAGGATTGGCGTCGAATAACCTAGCCACTTCGTCTCGCACCTCGTCTTGGTCGATCATCGCGAGAGCATGTTCGATCCGTGCGGGGTTGAGTTTCCATGGCCTTCCGAATTGCTGGCCTCGCTTAATGGCTGCTTCCATTCCAGCCTTGGTTTTTTCGACGCGCTTTCCGCAACCGGCTCTAAAGGCCGTGCCGGTTTTCGCGCTTCGGGAACCGCAACCTCCGTAGCGGTGCCAGCGGGCGCCTGCTTAGCCAATGCCGGAATCACCAAGGTGCACATGGCTTCGAACTCGGCGAGAAGATCGTCGCGCAGTACTCGGGCGTCGGGCAGGGCTTTTGCGCAGGCCGTCAGCGAGAAATAGAGCACGCCGTTGTAACTCTGGACGGTGAGGTTGACTGCATTGCCGTGCGTCGGAATAGACACAGGATAGTGGGTGAGCATCCGGGCCCCGTTGGAGTACAGAGTCTCGCGCGGTCCCGGAATGTTGGAGATCACCAGGTTGAACGGCATCGATATACCGCGAGCCACATCCAGATTCTCGGCGAGACGGGTGCCGATGCTCACGAGCGCCGGCAACCCTGGAAAGGCGATGTTGGTTTCCAGATTGGCGAACACGTCGGCGGTCACCCCTTTGGCGGCTATCGCGGACATCTGTACAAAACAGAGCCGTATCGCTGGGTGCTCGATGTGCGTGCCGAGAGCAACCTGCATCATCGTGACCTGGTTGTTCATCAACGAATCACCGGGCTTGCGCAACGACACCGGGCAGCCGGCAATGAGCGTTGTGGTAGGTAGTTCACCAGCGCGTTCGAAATAGCGCCGCAACGCGCCCCCGGAGATGGTCATGAACACGTCGTTCACGGTACCGCCCAGGGTCTTGGCGATTGCTTTGACGTCGACCATCGACATCTCGCCCACGGCGTAGGTGCGCGTCTTGCCAACGCTCCCGTTGAAGCGCGTGCGCGGCGCCGCGTCCAGCATCGCCCCAAACCTATCGAGCGGATGCAGCGAACGCTGAATCATGCGCGCGGCCGACTCCATGCCTCGCGCCGCGCTAAGCCCCTGGTTGATGCCGATCTTGAAGAAGTTCTCCAGCGCTCCGACCCACAATTGCGCGAGATTGTACTGCGCCGTACGCGCCTCGAATTCCGCCTCGGTAGGTTTGATCTCACGCGGTTCGGGCGAGGTGTCCATCAGGATCTGGGTCGCCGCCTGGCCAGCTACGCCGTCGAGGCAGGCGTGGTGGGCGCGGCTGTAGTACGCCACTCGACCGCCTTGGAGCCCACACAGCACAACCAGGTCCCACAGCGGCCGATCACGCTCGAGGCGTTGCTGGTGCAATGCCGCGACTGCATCCTCGAGTTCGCTAAGACCTCCCGGCGCGGCTATGTCGAGGCGGCGAACGTGATTGTCGATGTCGAAGTTGGGATCCCTGACCCAGACCGGATGATCAATTCCCATCGGCAGAAACTGCAACTTGTTCGTCAGATAGGGAACCAGGTGCGCGCGTGCGGTGAGGAATGCCTTGAGCCCGACGATGAATTCATCCTCGCCAATGCCGGCCGGTAACTCCATGATCTGCACCGACGCCACGTGCATCGGCGTCCGTTCCGATTCACCGTAGAGAAAACCTGCATCGGTCGCGCTGAGTTTGTACACCGTTCACACCTCCGATGGTGCCTGCCAAGCAAATTGGACGATCGACAAAGCCGCCAAAACGGCAGGCAAGCTACGCAACAGCCATTCCACGCCATATCGCGTGCCAGGCCATTGATTTATCGTCGTCGTGCGCAAGTCGAGCCCTAGCCGATGTACACCAACGGAGGCGAATATTGTCGGCTTCGATGCCAGTGAGTGTACCGAAGGACCGCCCGTGGTTCCCTGTGGACATGTTGTGGATAAGCTGTATTTCCTGTGATTATCGGGATTCCCGTTAAATTTCAGCTAAGGCTCGGAAGCCGCTTTTGTTTCGCAGCGGCGTGACAAACGGGGTCATTCCACTATTCACGCGATCCGTTTTTGCCCCCACCCCCTCTAGATGGGACCCATCCAGAGCCAACCAAAAATAAATATGTGTTGTGGCGTTCCTGGTAAGTCCCAGTAGCCGTTCTGCATGCGAGCGCCCAAGCTCGGGGTTCGGTTCTAACAGATCGCTATTGGGTGGACCCCTATTTATTACCCATCCGGGGAGCTTAGGCAGGGGCTGGTCGAGCATGCGGTGCCGTCGGGAAGCGTCCAGGTACTACTATCGGAGGAACGTACCTCCAACCGGCGATGCCATCGTCTGGCGAGGGATTACGAACCGAGTGCGCAGACGATTTGCAACTGGGTGGCACAAGCGGATCGCGATGCTCGTCGAACCGATGGTCTGACGAGCGTCGAGCACAAGGACAACAGCGTCGGGTCGCTGTAGCTACGGTGGTCTTTGTTGGCCCTAATCGACAAGGTAAGGGGTTCGATCTGATGACAACGCTAGGTGCGTGGACCCCTATCTTCGTCAGGCATTACCTTGCTCGCATTCGCAACGCGATGCTCAAAGCTTTCACCTCGTACTCGACCGTCCGTATGGCCTGGTCTGTTGGATAATACGGATCCAGATTGTGTGATCGGCATGGAGGCCTGCAGTGGTCGTCGCCGAAGGCTTTGCGTAGATTTGCAATGGTTCGATGGACCACGTTGTTCGCGACCACCACACCAGGCCAGTTCTTCGTAACGCACGTCCTTCG
>JAPUIA010000259.1 GCA_027297435.1 Gammaproteobacteria bacterium
TTACACGATGCGGAGACTGCGCGCAGCGTGCCGGAGGCCGAACGTCATACGCTTGGCCTGCATGTGATAGATATCTTAGCCAGTCTCCACTCCATCGAGCCGGATGATGTCGGCCTTGGCGATCTCGGGCGCAGGGAAGCCTATCTCACCCGACAGTTGAAACGCTGGAACAAACAGTGGCACGCATCGAAGACCCACGACGTTCCGGAGATGGAAGAGAGCTCGAGAATACTGAGCGAAACCATGCCTGAGCAGATCGGTTCGGCGATCGTTCACGGTGACTACCGGCTTGGCAACATGATTGTCGCAGACGGCCGGATTCGGGCGGTACTCGATTGGGAGCTGTGCACGCTCGGTGATCCGTTAGCCGATGTTGGCTACCTCATGAACTCGTGGGTGGAACCGGGAGACGACCTGCCGGAACTCACACCCACCTCGATCGGCGGCTTTCCCTCGCGGGCGCTTCTGTGTGACCGGTACACCGAAGCGACCGGACGCAATCTCGACGGCATCAACTACTACCGGGCGTTTGCCCACTGGCGGTTGGCGGCGATTGGCCAGGGGGTGTACAAGCGATACCTGGTCGGGGCGATGGGGGAGAACCGCGATCTCGATTTGGACACCTACAAGAACAGCATTCAAGTGCGCGCGGCCGCGGCCTTGAGTTTGTTAACGCACGGGTAGGAGCGGCTTTAGCCGCGATAAAGTGTTAATACTCGACACATAGGAGTCGCGGCTGAAGCCGCTGCTACCTAACCTGCTACGCTCGAGGTTATTCTCGGGCTAAAGATCAATCGTGCCCAAGACGCCGTTCTGGTCGGAAACGATCAACGTCTCATAGCCAGCCGATTCGATGCCAACGACCAGGCACGGATGCGTCATCACCTGCGCTAGCACGGCGTCAGCCGAGGGTTCCTGCCACTCGAGTTCAACGACTGCGGTTTTGCCTTCGTGACGCGCCGACACCAGCTGGAACGCATATCCTGGGGTAGGCTGCGGACCTTTGGAGACGACGACCAGAGCTAGATCCGGCTGATCGGACTCCGGGTCGGTGGTAATGCCGATGAGGGTCGAGCCGCGCATGGCCGCCACATCCTCGAATGTCACCAGCGTCAACCCGGCGACCACCGAGTTGCAGTTGCGATGGTTCAGAATCTCGGCGACCGGCAGGACTTCGCCGGCCGTACACCCGCAAAGCAACGTGCAGCCAATCAGAAATCCGCGTGCCGTCATTGATCCTCGCTGGGCTTGGTGAGTCTAAAGCCAGATTGACCTTCCGGGTCTTGTGCTTGCACGCCGGCGGCCGATCCGCCCGCGGCTGATAAAGCGCCCGCGGCTGATAAATTGACGCGGAACTCCGAAAGAAAATCGAGGCCCGTGGTGTCGCTATTCACGGAAAACAATTCCGGTGAGTCCAGCGTACGATAGGCGCCGCACGCTTCCCCTGCATCGCAAAGAAATGCGTCGTCATCCGAATCGGTCCCGGCGAACAAACGGTATTGACCCGGACTGACGTTGGTGATCGTGAACGCATACGCGCCGCCGGAAACGGTGGTTTGCGTCTGTCCAACGGTGTCACCGTTGCCATCCACCAAGATGATGTAGTGTAGTCCCGCGTCGGCGCTCAAGCCTAGGCTGGCGACCTGCATGATCACGGTGAGCGTGACGTCGTTGGCGTCACCGTCGACCGTGACGGTCGACGTATACGTGCCGTCCAATGGCTCGAGTGCGCGATCGATGGTCAGTGTGTAGGTGCCGAGCCCGTTGCCGTCCACGTTGGTTGGCGTCGCGGTCAACCACGCTTGATCGGCGGTCACCGAGTTGATGGTCAGACTCCCGGTACCGACGTTCCGTACCGTGAAATCCAGGGTATCGAGGAAGGCGCCGAAGTTCAGGCTGCTTGCCGACGCGGTGAGAATCGGGCCGGGGTTGGAACCCTGTCCGGTCGCCAGCGCCAACGCGGCAAGCACGGCCTTCTGGGCGTTGATCAAACCGAATCCGTAGATGTTGTCGCGGCCGGGCGTGCCGAGATCGTCGGTCAAGTCACCGGCGGCCAACGCGTTGTCGAATTCATCCGGCGTCAGGTTCGGATGTACGGCCTTCATGAGCGCGGCGACGCCGGCAACGTGGGGAGCGGCCATCGAGGTGCCACTCAGCGCCGCGTAGCCGAACTGTACCGGACCCACCGAGCCGTCATCGCCCATCGCGCTGACGACGCCGTCGCCGATGCCGTCGCCGTTCAGGTCCGTGGCGTTGTAACCGCCAGGGGCCGCCACGTCGATGGTGGCGCCAAAATTCGAGTAGGGCGCGGCGCCATTGGAAATGTTGGTGGCGGCGACTGAGACAACGCCGTTGTAGGCCGCGGGATAGCTCGGAATGTCTGACGCATCGTTGCCGGCGCTGGCTACCACGATAACGCCTGCGGCGCGCACCTGGTCGATGATGGCTTGCTCGCTTTGCGAAGAGAAGTTGCTGCCGAGGCTCATGTTGATGATGTCCGCGGGCTGCAGGGGTAGCGTACCCGACTGGTTGGTCATGCCGGCAGCATAAAGCACGGCTTGAATCACATCGAAGGTGGTGCCCCCGTCGATACCGAGCACCCTGAGCGGCATGATGCGACTTTGCCAAGCGACTCCGGCCACCCCTTGCGCGTTATCGCTTTCAGCGGCAATGGTTCCAGCGACGTGGGTACCGTGAAAGCTGCTCGAACCCCCGAAGGCGAGATCTCCCGGGTCGTTGGGATCTGGATCCGGGCCGTCGCCATCGTTGGCTTGTTGGACGTTGCTGATAAAGTCGTAACCGGCGGTCAACTGATTGTCGAGATCCGGGTGTGCCAGCAGCACGCCGGTGTCGATCACCGCGACGATCACGTTGCTGTCGCCGGTGGTGGTATCCCAGGCGACGGGTAGGTTGATGTTCTGGTAGTGCCATTGCATGGCGAAAAAAGTGTCGTTGGGTACGACGTGCGCCTTGCGCAGCAGATTCGGCTCCGCGTAGCGCACGCCGTCCGTTTCGGCGATGCCTTTTATAGCCAAAAGGGTCTCGTACTTACGCCGTGCCGTTGGGCTCATCCGGCCGTGTCTCGGAAGTTGCAGGCGCTTGCCCGTGGCAGCGCTCAGAGCGCTGAGGGTGCGGGTTGGGTTGCGCATGGTTAGTAGTTTGGTGGCGGTCTGGCGCGAGTGGACCTCGAGACCGTAGCGGCCTTCCAACGCGGCTGTAGCTTCGGCGCTACTGTGAACGATGAACTCTCCGGGTACGAATGCATCGCTGACCCGGGTAGGCGGTCGCGCCATCGTCGATATGACTTGCCCGATGTTCAATACGTAGTTGGTCGCGCCTGAGACGGGCACGACCTCGACAAAAAAATCGCCGGCGTTCGCCGTCGACAACGATTCGCTGTTGCCTGGGCCCGCCGATGCCGCCACAAGCTGCTCATTTTCATCCCAGAGCCTGAGATCGAGGTCGGCAGAAGTTTCCGCGATGCTGAGCAGAATCGTCTCGTTTCCGGTCAGGCTGACGCGATAAAAGTCGCCCGGGTCGCCCGAGCTGAACAGCGCGCCGGTGCTTGCACCGGTATTCGGGAGGTTTGCGAAGCCGCCGAGCGTCGTCGGGTTGAGCAATGGCTGGGCATTGGCAAAGTCGTTGTTGGACGTCGGAGTCGTCAAACGATCGTTGACGTCGCTGTCGATAGCGCTGCTCGAAAGCACTTGGATGGTGCCGCTCAGGCTCACGGAGGGGCTGGGCGCGGTCACGGAAACGGTAAACGTCGTCTGACTCGTCGCGCCATCGTCGTCGGTGACCGTCAATGTCGTCGTATAGCTGCCCGCCGCGGTGTAGGTATTGCTCGTGCTCGAGCCGATTGCCGAATTGCCGTCGCCAAAGTCCCACACCCAAAGTGCGATGAGGCCATCACTGTCGAGGGAGCTGCTGCCATCGAACACAACGGCCAATGGTGCTGCGCCCGTCATCGGAGTGGCTTGAAAGCTGGCGGTGGGGGGCTGATTTGTCGGGGGCGGCGGTGGTACGGGAGGCGGCGACGGGTTACCGCTACTGCCGCCGCCACCACAGCCGTACAGCAAGAGGGCAGATAGCGTGATCAGGAATGGTAATGGGGTTTTCACGGGCGTTGTGCGACCGTCAGCCTCTTGAAAACGACCATTTTTACATAGTCTGAAAGGTAGGAACGTGACCTAGTTTGGGCGAGTGCCCGGGGTTTCCGGGGTGCCCCGAGGGCTTGGAGAAAAAAGGCGTGTCAGTGGTGAGCACCGCTGAAAGCAACTTCGCTTCTGGGGGAAGGACACTTGAAAGGGAGGACTGCTGTGAAGTTGCGGGCACGCCTTAAACTGATATTGCCGCCATTATGTACAGTACAAGATCAAAGTCAATACCTTTTTCGAGATTTTGTACAGGTTTTGTATAGGTTAGCTCGGAGCCGCCAAAAGCTGTTCTGCTTCGACGATCACTTCGAGGGCCAGTTCGAGCTGTGCACGGGCATGGGTGGTATCGGTGCAGACCCGTTGGTAGAGGCTGCCATCGTCGCCTTGCTCGCTGCATTCGAAGCTGTAATCGGCGAAGGCGTTCAGTTGGGTGATGAGCTCGACGAGGTGTTGCGGGCAGTGGCTGGGGTCGATGGCGCTGGCCGCGATGGCGATCAGGTCTTCATCGGTAAACCGTCGTTCGGCCGTGCGCGCCGCGCGTAGCGGCATGCCCGCGGCCGTGGAGCATGCTCGTTCGACCTCTAGCCAGCTTACCGGCCATCTCAAGGTCGGCACGCCAAGTTCTTGCACTGCGCTCAGATGCTTGTTTGTGGCGAATTGGTAAAGGCTGATGATGTGCGTTTCGGGGAATAAATTGCTAATATTTTCAATGAGTTGTGAGAACAGCACGGGCAGTTGGGCGACGAGCACGTCAAGTTGGTCGATGCCGCTTTGATCGGCCATAAAGGCATCCACATTGGCCCATCGACCGGCGACTTCGACCCGGGAATCAGTTTCGCGTTGATGCTCTAGCACCAATAGATTGGGCCCGATGAGCCCCACGCGTGGAATCTTGGTGGCTACCTGGCGCACGGTGGCCAGGCGCTCGTTCAACTGCGCATCGGACAGATCCACCAGGCTCGAGATCGGATGGCCCCGATCGATCAGGTGTTTGATACGCTTGAGGCGCTCGACTTGATCAGCACTATAAAAGCGGGTTTTGCCGGCTCGATGAGCGGGCACGAACCCATAGCGACGTTCCCACGCCCTAAGCCGTTCGACCGCGATGCCCGTGAGCGTCGCCACGTTGCCGATACGGTACAGATCGTCGTCTAGCTCCATCTTGAGAACAATGCCCAGTACAAAACCTATACAGATTGTACATTCTGACGAGAGTCTGTCCAGTTCGCAGAAAGACCGTTTGTGACGGCCGTCACGCAGGAAGACCTATCAGCGTGTTGATAAGCCGGCTGATAGCGTCTGTGCAGGCGTTTGCGTGGCGAACGGCCGATGGCACAAATCGGGCACGTAAGTGCTTGATTTGTAGTTGGGTCCCACGGGCCACGGAAGGTCCGTGCGTAAAAGATGATTCGTTAGAATTATTTTCAACAAGCTCGAGGGGCGGCAAGAAAAGAAAAGGCGTGGCGACAGTCCATTGAGGGGCTGTCTTCGCGGTTCAAGGGAGGAAGGGGAGAGACACCGCGCCACGCCTCTTGTGCTCCGTCCGGAGACGGTTACTGCGTCGCCCCCGGAAAGAAGGCGCGCATTCTACGTATTTAGACACGGCGAGCAAGGAAAATTCATCGCTATTTTGTTTCTAATCGTTACGGAGGCCGCGGCTATTCACACCGGTACCAGATTTCCACACAATGTCACCTCAAGTGGTGCTTTGAGCGGGCTTAGGCATCGCGACAGGGAGAAGTTTTACAGCGATGCAACTAGACGAACTGCAGGATCGCCTTGGTCCGTTCTGTGAGGAGAAGTATGGCGCGGGCGCGAACATTTTCGATGTCGTCAAGATGCCAGGGCACGCGGGATTTGCGTACGGCTTTCGCGTCGAACAAGGCGGTGAAGTTGAATCGTGGTTCATTCGGCTGCCGCCGCCCAACGTGAATTGGCGCGGCACTGCGGATGTGTTGCGTCAAGTCGAGGTGCTTAATGCCCTCGATGGCACCGACGTCCCCCACTGTTCGGTCAAATGGTCGGGTGATGACTTGCAATGGTTCGATTGTCCGTATTTCGTCGTCCCATGGTTGGAGGGGGACGTCTTGCGCATCGGCCCCCACGAGTGGGGGGCGGCGCTTTCCGACCACCAACTGCACGATCTCGGCCGCCAAGCGATGACGGCGCTGGCCCACATTCATCGGGTAGATCCAGCCACGACACCGTACCTCGGAGAGCCGGTGCCTTTCGAGGAAGACGTCATGCGCTGGGATCGGTTGTTCGAGAGAGCCGCAGACCCGGAGTGCTTGAAAGACGCCCCGGTCGTGCGGCAAAAATTGCTCGACAAACTTCCAAGCGCTGCGCGGGTGGGCATCTTTCATGGTGACTTTCAGAACGCCAACCTCTTTTGCTCTACCAACACGCCGAAGGTGCTCGCCGTGATCGATTGGGAACTCACCGGTATCGGTGCCACCCTCAATGACGTGGGTTGGATGGTGACCTTCAGCGATCCGCAAGCGTGGGCGCCTGAGCGTGGTTTGGGGCCGATGTTCCTCGATCCGGAAACGCTCATCGACCTGTACAACAAAGCAATGGGGGAGGCGGTGCCGGACATCGATTGGTTTCGAGCGCTCGCCGCATACAAGTTTGCGAGCATCACCGGATTCAACTTGAGTCTACATAGACGCGGCAAACGTCCTGACCCCACCTGGGAGATCACTGCCAAATCGATGACCCCGTTGATCGATCGCGCGAACGAGCTGTTGGGTTAGGGGCCGAACGGGGTTCGGGCCTTGTCAACTGACGCTTTCTGCGAACCCTGACATCATGCGAATTAAACGGGCTAGCCGATAAATCGAGACCAGGCCAACAGCGCCCAAGTCACAAGCACCAGCATCAAGCTGATCGCAACCGCGGCCGAGCCCATGTCTTTTGCGCGTCCCGCAAGGTCGTGGCGTTCGGTTCCAACCCGATCGACGACGGCTTCGATCGCCGAGTTCAATAGCTCGGTAATCAGCACGATGGCACAAACGCCAATTAGCAGCACGGTTTGCTCGGCGGTCTCGCCGACCCAGAACGCCAGTGGTACTAGGATCAGCCCGACACTACATTCCTGACGAAATGCCGACTCGAACCGCCAGGCTGCCGACAGTCCTTTCATCGAATACTGGCTGGCCTTGGTAAGGCGTTTGAAACCGGTGTAGCCGGGTTTAACCATGGCTAATCATCCGGGCACGGACCGTGTTCGACTTGAATGGTCGAGTGGTCGATGCCAAATCGATTGAATAGCACTTCCTTCAACCGCTCAACGATCGGCTGCAGGTCGGACCTCTCATCGACACTGGCGTGGAGGGTGACCAGCGGCTTCTCTGCGGTCAATGCCCACGCGTGTACGTGGTGAACTTCTATGACGCCGGGCACTTCGCTGGCTAAGGTCTCGCGAATGTCTTGAAGGTCGAGACCTTTCGGTACGCCCTCCAGCAGAATGTGGCCTGAATCGCGCACTACCCTCCATGCACCACGCGCCAGTATGACCACGATCACCAGAGCCAGCAGTGGATCGGCTTGAGTCCATCCCGTCAGGTAGACGGTGGCGGCAGCGATAATGGCTGCAGCAGATCCCAACAGGTCGCCCAGAACATGCAACGCCGCTGCCTTTACGTTGGCGTTGTCGTGACGACCGTGTAGCCATCGATAGGCCACCAGGTTGATGGCGAAGCCGATGCTCGCGACGATGAGCGCCGGTATTGGAATCATCGGCTCGGGGGTCTGAATACGGGTCACCGCTTCGACCAAGATCCAGACGACCAATACCGCCAGGGTCAGTCCGTTGATGAATGCGGCAAGCACCTGAAAGCGGTGATAGCCATACGACAACGAGCTGTCACCGGCGCGGCGCGACAAGCGCATGGCGTACCAGGCAAGACCTAGCGCGGTCGCATCCAGAAACATGTGTCCCGCGTCTGCAAGCAGCGTCAGTGAGTTGGCAAGCAATCCCGCGATCACCTCGACGACCATGAAGCTCGCGATCAGAAAAAATGCCCGGCCTAGCAGCGTTTCACTGTGCGCATGGTCGTGATGATCAACGGTGTGGGCCAAACCCGGCCTTACGGTGGTGGAACGTCCCCATGATTATAGGTTAAAAGGTTCGGCCTGGCCGCGTTGCTAATTCTGCGTGACGTCTACTTCTTCCGTGACCTCTGCCGTGCCGTTCCAAATCACTTCTGCATGATCCTTCTCGCGAACGTAAAGCGTCTCGCTCGCCACCAGTTCTACGCGCGAATGATCCTCGGCCGTCACGCTGGCGACCGCGCTTGTCAATCGGGCGGCATCGATATCGCCATGATCACGTACGCTGAACTCTGATGAATCGGCCTTGCCGGCCAACCAGACTTCGCCATGATCCATGACGCGAATGTCCAGGTCGAGGGTGTTTACGTCGTGAGCGTAGAGATCGCCGTGATCACGAGCGGCGATGTACACTCGATCGGCGTCGAGGGTTTCGACGTTGACGTTGGCATGCTCTTCCACGTTGAGTTCCACCCGTCGGGCGTTGATGGAACTGAAGTTGGTTTCGGCGTGGTCCGAGGATTGCACCGTCAGGTGTTGAACGTTGAAAGGACCAATGTTCATTTCACCATTGCCACGATGCTTCACCGAGGTGAGATCGGCGATCTCGAGGTAGTAGACTGCCTCTTTGCCGTGTTTTTCGACACCCCACCAACGGAACTCGTCCCCAGATTGGGCAATGACCAGTGTGCCGTTCCGATCGTGCACGCTCACCGCGCGCAGTGCATCCTCGTGGCCTTCCATCCTGAGATTGTTGCTGGAACCCTGCATGACGTAGAGGGTGCCTTGGGCATCGAACTCGATTCGATCCACGTCGGCGACCACCTGGTCTCGCTCGGTCCAGTCGCCCCATGACCAATCGGTGTTCAGGTCGGCGACAATCAAACACCCTGACAAGTTCAGCAGGATTGGCAAGGCAAGCAAACGCTTATACATCGAAATTCTCCCCGACTACGACGGCAATTAGAGGGTAGTCGCAGTGGAGCCGAAAAAAGTTTGCGGCTGCGCGGCCATTGGGCGCGACCCCGCGGTCAACTCATCGGCCTGATTGTGCTTCAACACGTACGTAGTTACCCAGTTCTCCTTGCAGGTATATCCGGTTGTCGCTGTGCTTGACGAATGCAACTGTCGCCTGAGGATCGTCCTTCCGCCGGTAGAGATTGTCGGCCACAGGCAACAACTGTGTGCGGCGTTGCCCACGTATGAAAACCAGCCCGGTGTCAGAGATTCGCACGTCGGCTTGGGTTGCCTTGCCGGATTGCCAGCGCTCGAGCCCAAAGCGTGCGGCCGTTGGATAGTAGGGCCCGGTGATTTCGAGCCTGCGTTGCACGTCGATTGCCGCGATCGGCGGGGTAACGTTGGTGGGCAGGTCTTCGGTCAATGCGGATTCCAACAGACGTTCGATCCGGCGTAGCAGGCCCGGATTGTCGGTGTTGATCACGATCAGGTAGCCCCGCCCAACCTCGGGCAGCAAGCCGTAGCGGGATCGATAGCCGTCCGCGTCTCCCCCGTGGCCGAAAAACACGAAGCCCTTGCGTACGCGACCGTAAAGCCCGGCGCCGTAGCCGATCTGCACCCCGTTCTGTGCAGCGAGGCCGGTACTCGGCTGGAACAGTCGCCGATGATTGCCGGGCTCTATGGCTTGAACCTCGCCCACTCGACCCCCGTTCAACAGTGCGCTCATGAAGTTGGCCATCTCGATGAGGGATGCGTTCAACGCTCCGAATGCCGGATACGTCATGTGCCAGTACGGTATCGGTGTCGTACCGTCGGCTTGGTAGCCGCCGGGTAGGTTCTGAGCGGGCTGCAACGTCGCATGAGGCATGCCCAACGGCTTTAATACATGTTGTTTCAAATAGTCGTCGAAGGTTTTGCCGGAGAGCGCTTCGATCAGCACCGAGGTGATGCCCGGTATCAGGTTCGAATAGCTGTGCTGCAGTCCGGGCCGCCACCGCGTGGCGCGGGACGTTGGGTTCAATGTAAGTGCCTCGTCAAGCGTGAGAGGCTCGTTGAAAGTGAATTCGGCACCGCTCAGATCGCGGAAACCGGCGGTCAACTCCAAGAGGTGGATCAATCGCACGGGGTCGGTATCGGCCCAGCTGTTAGTGAACGGTGGATTGGAGACAAGGGCCGTCACCGGGGTCTGAAGATCCCAACGGTTGGTGTTGGCCAGATGCAACAATCCCAGCGCGGTAAAGGTTTTGGTGATCGAGCCCCAACGAAAAGGCGTCTCAATGGTGGCCGAACCGAGTGCGCGGATGACGACCGGTTGGCCGGCATCGAAGAGTATTACGCCGGCGGCGGGAACGTTACCTTCTAGACGCTGTGCCTCGACGCGATGTACGACGTCGTCCCAAGTACTGGCTAGTACATCCTCGGCAGATACGTTTCCGCATATGAGGGTGCTCGCGAGACCGAAAACGACCGGTCGGGTGTTCAAAAGTGATCGGCGTTACGGAAGGCGAGCATCAGCGTACGGCGTTCGAAACGCCAGCCCTGTGCGGTGCGCACGAAGCGGTCTTCGTAGTGGCCTATCGCGGCGGGTCCGGTAAACGGCACCGGGCCCGCGTCAAAACTCTGCTTGCCGGTGTGTCGATACAACGTCAGGTAGGAAATGCCGCGAGCGTGGTCCTCGTCGACGACATCGATGAAGATGTTGGTGAGCACGTGGCGTGAACGCAGCTCGGCTGGTCGCTTGGTCATGCTCTTGGCGATGGCGGCTTTGCCGTTAATCGGCCGTCCCACGTCCAGCACGCCGTCCTCGGCAAAGAGTTCGACAAACGCATCGTAATCCCGAAAATCTACCGCCCTCGCGTATGCGATGGAGAGTGACTCGCAGGCTTTCACGATGTCGTCCTGCATAGCATGGGTCCTCGATAAAAGCCGACTTTAGCAGCTTCAGACCCGGCGGTATTTCCGGTAAGGTTTAACGTTTGTTGGGGGGCTCTCATGGAACGTATGTCGCTCGAGTTCGACGCAAAGGTCGCCGTACTCAAATTCAACCATCCGGAAGTGCTGAACGCGATTGGCGTTGAGATGCTTGGCGACTTCAATGAGGCGCTGCAAGCGATCAAGGATCCTGCAAATGGGGCCCGCTGTTTGTTGCTGACCGGTGAGGGACGCGGATTTTCTGCAGGCGCGAACCTGCAGGACGACGGTGGTGGCGACCGACGCGGCGGTACCGGCGACGGGTTGCGCACGACCTATCACCCGATACTTTTGACACTTCGAGATCTCGAGATGCCCATGGTGACCGCGGTCAACGGTGCCGCGGCCGGCGTCGGTATGAGCTTCGCCATGATGGGTGACATCGTATGCGCGCAGAAGGGCGCGTTTTTCTTGCAGGCGTTCGCGCGCATTGGATTGATTCCCGACGGCGGCTCGACCTACATGCTGCCTCGCATGATCGGCTGGGGTCGAGCGATGGAGCTTGCGATGTTGGCCGAGCGTTTGTCGGCCGAGAAAGCTTACGAATGGGGACTGGTCAATCGCCTGTTCGACGATACCGAGGCGTTGATGAAAGGCGCGTTAGGCATCGCTCGCCAACTTGCCGATGGTCCGCGATCGCTCTCTCTGATTCGCCAAGCATATTGGAATACATGGCACAACGCCTTCGAACAACAACTTGATCTGGAGGCGCGCCTGCAAACACAGGCAGGCGCCAGCGCGGACTTTAGGGAAGGCGTGAGCGCGTTTCTGGAAAAACGGGACGCTAAGTTCCAAGGGGAGTAACACATGTCTTTAGAAGGTCGGGTGGCGCTGGTCACCGGTTCGGGGCGCGGCGTGGGCGCAGGTATTGCACTCGCACTGGCGGAGGACGGGGCCGATATCGCCATCAACTACCGGCGCGATGAAGCATCCGCCGCCGAGGTGGTTGCCCAGATAGAAAAGCTTGGGCGGCGCGCCAAGGCGTACCAATCCTCTATTGATGATTTTGAGCAAGACGTCGAAATGGTAGGTCTCATCGAAGCGGACTTGGGTCCCGTTGGCATTCTTGTCAACAATGCCGGAATCGCCAGCCGCGGTCAGTCCGTTGCGGATACGGAACCGGCAGAACTGCAACGCGTGGTTGCGACCCATGCGTTTGGACCGCACTATCTGTCAAAATTGGTGATTCCCAAAATGCGGGAGCAAACGCGCGGCGACATCATCATGATTTCCAGCGTGGCGACCCGGGGGTTGGGCGCGTTTGGTGCGCCCTACAACATGGGTAAATGCGCGATGGAGGCGTTGGCCTACACGCTCGCGAAGGAAGAACGGCGCAACGGTATCCGCGTCAACATTGTCGCTCCCGGACTGGTCGAGACAGAGATGGGCAGGCGTCTGATGAAAGCCACGGCCGGTGTCGAGAACTTGAGAGATCTCGATAAAACCATGGCCTTTGGACGCGTGTGCCAACCGGAAGACGTTGCGAACGTCGTGCGGTTCTTAGTGTCGGACCAGAACAGCTACCTCACCGGCGAGAGGTTGTACTGCGACGGGGGTGGCCCCCAGGCGTTCTAGCACTAGAAGCGGTCTCAAAAAGAGACCGCTTCTAGGGAGCGCATGGATGCTCGATCATTTTACGTACGGAAAATGCGAGGTTTACGCAGCTCATGCGGTAGGCGGGGGAATAGCCAACAATCGCAGCGCAAATCGACCCTGCACAAGGGCAACCGACGCGCTTGCCAGCGGTAGCGAGAAGATTCTGATCGCGTTAGCCATGTGGCTTCCCCGCTGCCTGTGAGTCGGGAATCATTACAACTCCCTCCAGCTGAGATCTTCTTGACGTGGGCTGGCTTTAGAGAGTCAGGCGATAGTGTCGAGATTGCGCGCGGCTACTGGGCGTCACTTCTCATGCCGTTTCTCGAAAGTGTGAGGGTCCAGGAACGCCACGCGAAGAACACGAAATAGACGAGAGCAAAGTAGCTGTATGCGAATGGAAATGCGGTAAAAACGTCATGACTCTGGACGGTGATTGCCCATAGGTGAAGGGCTACCGAAATCCCCAGATGAGCGATGATCAGGAAGTGGACCGGCTTCTCCCACCAGCCTCGATAGTCGATTCGCTGGGTTTGGGACGCGAGGGCAAATGCGCCCACTGATCCAAGGATCACGATAATCCAGTCGATGAAGTAGGGCATCGCCTGCCAAGGAAAGTCGTAAACGAGCTTTAGAAGTTGAGCTAAGGACCCGCCGGTGTAGAGGGCTGCTACGGCATGGAGGCCAATCTTAACCATGGCGAAGAGTACGCCGCGAAGGTCTAGGCTGCTCCAACGCAGAACTCGTTGCCCTCGGGATCCAGCATGACCGTGAAGTCACCTTGCACTACCTCCCAAGCTTAGTTCAGGTACCTCCATGAGTCGCGACCATCAAACACCCTTAAGGGTAATTCATGCGGATCAATCTCATCAACGCATCCGAGATTCACGCGATAACCTTGCTCGGCCTTTTCAACCGGGTCGTGAAATGGATAAATCCCGCAGTGCTTGCAGAAGTAATGGCTGACCATGTGCGGTGCGAATCTGTACGTCGACAACGCATCGACGCCACATAGCAGTTCGAATCGGTCAGGAGGATAGTATTCTCGTGACATGATCGCGTTCTTTCTTCGGCATATGGAGCAGTTGCAACGCATCGCCTCAGTAATCGGCTGACCGGAGAAACGAAAACGGACCGCGCCACAGTGGCAGCTTCCTTCGTATGTTATCGATTGTTCGGTCATGGGCCTCCCTTGGCCATCGGATTCACGGCTGAGTATTCCGATGGTTTTTCGTTGTTGAATGTGAAGTAAGACCAGAGATTGCCTTCGACACGGTGGTCTTTTTCGCAGTGGCTGTTTGCAGCGTACGAAGCGATGGTAGAGCGCCAGAACGGAAGTGCTGGGACGTTGCCTTGGTAAACGCGCACGAGCCATTCGCCGCGATGTGAACCCCAAACGTGCTGTGCCAGGACTTTACCTACGCCATGGCGTCGATAGCGCCGCACGACAAAGAACTCTTCCAGATCGTACGCGTCAATATTGCCAAGCCACTTTTCGGCTGATCCTACTAGGGCGAAGCCGATGGGTATCGTCCCGGCGTAGGCGAAATAAACCCTGACTCCGGCGGACCAAATAGGCTCCGTGTCATACGCATAGCGCCCGTCCGGATGGGAGTCGAACTCGAACCATTCGGCCATATCGTGGAGGTAGTGTTCGAATAGATTCCGAAGGATCTTATCGGAAGACCGGTCGACGACGGCGATGTGGAAATTGGCAGGGACCATCAACGGCGCCTTTGTTCATCGGTGTCTGAGGGTTTGTCGGGAGATCTTCCTTTAGCGATAGTACTCGGATGTTTGTCGTCTCTTCAATGGTGCCAACAACAGATAGAAGACCCAGGCAAACCAAGAGATAAAAATCACCGCTAAGATCCACGCGACTTTCTCTTTGCCATAGGTTCGATCCGAACCCGCGATAAACAGGATCGGTAACATCCAAATCAGAATACAAAAAAGTACGGCTACCAGTGCGAACAGTGAGCCGATCAGATCCATTAGGTGCCTCCTTTTTAGTCAACTCCTCGTTGGCTAACTCTTTTTGGTTAATTGTTGATTAGTTAGGCAGGTGCAATATGTGGGCCAACGAATGAATCATAGCGAAAACAGTCGGTTAGACGAGCTAGCCCAGGCAGGAAGCGCATGAAATGACTAGAAAATGGTGGCTTTGACTAGTCGGGTGCGGCAGCAGCGTAGAAGGGATGACGGTCGGCTGCTTCGACGTGTTAGGCATGGCGCAGCGGAACGTATCGGATATAAAGCTCCGCCAGTCCGACTGTCGTTGCGAAACCAAACGGAATTGCAATGCTGAACATCTGCGGCATTTCCGAAACAGGGGCGTCGATCATCAACAAACCCAGATAGACTCGCTGCAGGGATATCCCGAGCGCCACGGCAAGCGCCCTGATCATCCAGGCTCGGTGCTGCACGATGCGGCGTGCACGGGCATTCAAGTAGCCCTGGGTCATAGCGAACAGAAAGAAAACGCCAAACGGCACGGTAAGCACCGTTTCCCACATACCGCCAAACGGCATTACGATCGACAATATCACCCCGAGCAACCCGCTCGTTAGACCCACCACGACCGCAGTGCGACCCATCACCCTGTGCACGAGGGGGTGGTTTGTTCGAATCCAGCTTACGAACTGGAATGGCACGATCGAAAAGAAGACGAACGCTGGGACGAGGTGAAGAAACTCCATCGACGGGTGCTCCTTGTATATGGCGAACTGGGTAGCGAACCCGTCCTCCAAATCCAAGGCGATGCCGCTGAGCTGTACGACATAGTGTTGTACGACGGCGAGTAGTCCAATGAGGATCAAAAGACCGACAAAGACTGATGTCGTGATACGAATCGCACCCATAGTCGCCTCCTCATTCTGACGGAGGGTACCATTGTTCGGACAGTGAACGTGTCTGTTGCAGTACCTTCAGCGAGACCCAGGATGGGCGCAGAATCGGCAGCCGAACGCCAGGTTCAGCGATTTGAGGGCAGGGTTTTCAATCTGTCCCGATTGAGTTCGCAACCAAGAGATGTTCAACACGCGAACCGTTGCCTAGATCAGTCGTCCGTGTCTGTTTTGCTTCCCTTTCGACGCGCGTGACGGCGCGATCCTAGGACAACGACCAAGACTGCGAGAATCACCGCTATGACCCCGCCCATTTCTGCTGCTTCCACAGCACCTCCTAGGTCGGTTTGGAGATACGCCACCCTAACCGTTATCAATGGCTGCGGATACGACGTGCCATCGTTTGATCGACCGCTTTAATCGACGACACCCGGTCATCCCAAGAACAGCTAGTTGGGTCGCTCATAGTGGAATTCTATTAGGTAGACGATTTCGCCTGATCCATGTTTTGCCGTTTTTAGCAGATCCGCGACCCCCATAAAGCCAGACTCTCTCGCCAGCGCGGGCGTGATATCTTCGAAATCTATCTTCCGAAGCTTGTCTACGACTATATGTCCCTCTTCCAGCACATACCGGTTTCCGACGCTAACGTGAGGACGTTGCCAGATTCGTATGCTAGTCGTTACTTCTCCTCTCTTGATGGGACCCCGTAAACGCTTGGTGAACTGCACGGTTGGCGCCTAGCGGTTGGGTTGCAACGATGTGTTAGGCGTG
>JAPUIA010000026.1 GCA_027297435.1 Gammaproteobacteria bacterium
AGAAATGTGACCCGGTGCTGCTCGTCGCACCGCAGATCTCGCGCATCGTGCAAGAACAACCCTTGCAAGGTCTGCCAGTTCTATGACTGTATTCACCTACAACAAACCGTAAGGGGTGCAGCGTGGGAATACTTGATGGACAAGTAGCGGTAGTCACCGGCGCCAGTCGCGGCATTGGACGTGCGATCGCCACGGCTTTTCTCGAGCAGGGTGCCAAGGTCGCATTCAACGGACGCGACCAATCGAGCGCAGACGATTTCGTCAGTTCGCTCGACGACGCGGGGGATGTCTGGTTTTGCCAGGGCTCGGTACTCATCACGGCTGACATCGAGGCCCTTATCGATGGCGCTGTCGAGCAATTCGGCCACATCGATATACTAGTGAACAACGCTGGTGGTAGCAGCGCGCTGCAACCCGTGGTCGAGCTCGATGAGGCGGCGTGGGAAGAAGATCTGCGTTGGAACTTGACGTCGACCTTTCTCGCGACGAAATTCGCGCTCAAGCATATGCTGGCACAGCAAAGCGGCACGGTGATCAACATCTCCTCCGTGGAAGGCAAAATCGGCACACCCTCGATGGCCGCGTACGCTGCGGCAAAACACGGCGTCAACGGTTTCACCAAATCCGTCGCCGCCGAGGTTGGTCGCTCGGGCATAACCGTCAACGCGCTGTGTCCGGGATTGATACTCACCGACGCGGTCATGACGGGCGGCCCCGGGCTCGCCGAGTCGCTCGGGATGACTTTCGATGAGCTCGTCGACAACGTGTTCAAGGCAAAAACTCTGACGGGTGAACTAAACACGGCGGAGCAGGTTGCGGCAATGTCGGTATTTCTCGCCTCACCGGCCGGACGGGGGATCACGGGCAGCCAGATCTCCATCGACGGCGGCACGGCACCTTATTGATGGAGGGATCATTAACCGTCGAGCGTGACGGTTTTCGCGGTATCATCTATCGATCATCATCGCATGGCTCGCGACGCGGACCATTGCACAGTTGACCTTTGTAGTAAGGAGAAGCCAGATGGACACGACCTCGAACGGCATCGACCGCGCCAAGGCGCCCAAGCCTGCTCTTGGCACAACGCCAATTACGGGCGAGCGCTACTACTCCAAGGCGTTCGCCGAACGTGAATTCGAGAAGATGTGGACCAAGGTCTGGTTGATCGCCGGACTCGTCGAAGAGTTGCCACACGCCAACGATTACCTCACGTGTGAGATTGGCAGGGAGTCGGTGCTGTGCGTGCGCGGCGAGGACAATCGGATCCGCTCGTTTTACAACGTATGCCAGCATCGTGGAAACCGCCTCGTGCACAATGATCGCGGCAACGCCAGCAACAGCACATTCGCTTGCGCTTACCACGGATGGCGATACGACACCCAGGGCACTCTGCGATGGGTCTATTGCGAAGAGGACTTTCAGCAAGGTACGCCCTGTGGGCGCCGTAACCTTATCGAGATCCCGTGCGAAACCTGGGCCGGATTCATCTGGTATAGCCTGGATGAGGATGTGGTGCCGTTGCGCGAATTCCTGCACCCGGTCGCGGAACAGCTCGATTGTTACCAAATGGAAAAGATGAAGCGCACGCACTGGGTCACGCTCGAAGGCGATTTCAACTGGAAGTGTGTGCAGGACAACTTTAACGAGAGTTATCACCTGCCTTTTGTGCACCCCCAGGCTGGGTTGGCGCTCGACGAGCATTATTCGAACTGCCAGTTCGATCTGTATCCGTCTGGCCACTGCCGGATGCTGATGCCGGGTGGAGGACCGAATCCAGAGCGCTTCGAGGGCAGCGACGAGGTAATCTTCAAAGCGCTGAAACAGGAGCTTGCGTTCTGGGAAATCGACCCGGAGGTATTTCGCGGCCGTACCCAAGAATTGCGTACCGCGCTGCAGCAGCGTAAGCGCGAGCTCGGTCGCAAGAAAGGCTACGACTTTTCCCACTATACCGACGAGCAGTTGACGGACCACTACCACTACACGCTCTTTCCAAACCTGTCGTTCTCGATGAAGCCGGACGGCTGCATTTTTCTGCGCGGTAACCCACACCCGACGGACCCGGAGAAGACGATTTTCGACATGTGGTACCTCACGCTCTTCCCGGAAGGCGCTAAGGAGTACTACTCGGGATCGATGCGCGATTGGGTCAGCATCGAAAGTTCTGCGCCACACGAAGTTGGCAAGGTTGGTGAGGTGTCTTGTGGACCTGGCATCGACCAAGACGTCACAATCTGGGCTTCGCAGCAGCAAGGTTTACGTTCTCGCGGTTTTCGTGGCGGTTATATGCCGGAACAGGAAAACCGCGTACGCTACTTCCACGAGAGCCTCGACCGGTATCTGGCTGCCTGACATGGAGGCAGCACTCGACGGTACCGACGACATCGGCGAAGGCGAGATGCGCGCATACGAGGTCGCCATCGGGTCTGTATTGGTATGCCGTGTCGCCGGTGAGCTGTTTGCCGTAGAGAACGCGTGTAGCCACGCCGATACGCCGCTCAGTGACGGCACACTGGAAGGATATCTAGTGACGTGCCCACTACACTTCGCACAGTTCGACGTGCGCGATGGGTTGCATCAGTGCGCACCGGCGTTCACCGGCATTCGCTCATTTGCCATCAGCCAATCGGGGGTTCTGTCTGTCGCAGAAAACGTTCCCCGACCCGGACCCCCAGAAGGACCGCCGCTCACTCGTTAAGACTCGTCCATCACTTGACCGAGCTAATAGCTGGCAAACGTAATCCAGAAACTAACGCAAAGAGCCATAGTCAAACCTTCTTGGTAAACCGCAATTTCAACTCCAGTGTGCCCAACATGATACCCGGCTGGTGGAGAAACTTGTTACCGGGTGAGTACTCGAGGCTGTCAATGCGATCGAACAGTCGGTTCCACGCGATCGTTTGTTCGAGGCGAGAAATTCCCGCACCCGGGCAAACTCGAGGTCCCGCAGAAAACGCCAGGTGACGGCTTGCCGCCTTCCGCTCGAGATCCAACTCATGGGGGCAGGTAAATTCCAGCTCGTCAACGTTGGCCGCACCCCAGCGCAGATGCAGCAAGGATCCCTTGGGTACTTCCACACCTTGAAACTCCTCATCGCGACTGGTGGATCTGCTGGACAGGCCTTGAGTAGGCGAACGCAGGCGCAGACATTCCTCGATGAACTGACGCAACTGACTGCGATCGTTGCTGATT
>JAPUIA010000260.1 GCA_027297435.1 Gammaproteobacteria bacterium
TGCAGGACAGGGAAGGACTTGCGTTCGTGTTCATGCTCGACTCAATAACGTTTCTTGCGCCCATAGCGATCCTGTTGGTCATTCGTGATCGCTTTCCACCACAGGTGAACGAACAGGACGACATCTGGGCCTCACTCAAGGTGGGGTTGAAGCACGTCTGGGATGACATACCGATGCGCATGTTCGTCTTCATGATCGGCGGGCTGACGCTGATTTTTCGAGGGCCGTTCAGTGTTGGCGTTCCAGCGTTTGCCGATGGATTTCTCACCGAAGGTGCCGCCGGATTCGGTACGATTCTTTCCGCACTCGGTGTCGGCGCGATCATCGGCACCGTCATAGCTGGATCTACGCCGCTACCGCGCAGCAATCGGATCGGCATATTGCTGCTGGTGGATTTTCTGGGCTTCGGCATCGTACTTGCCGCGATGACGTTCGTGCGCGAACTGTGGATCATCGCCGCCATGGTATTGGTCGGCGGTATACTCGACGGCTACATCATTATCTTCATCATCACATGGGTACAGAAACGCGTACCGACACACCTGATGGGAAGGGTGATGAGCGTCGTCATGTTTTTCTCCCAGGGCATGTTTCCGATCTCAGCCGCGATTGCTGGAGTCGCCGCAGGCATCGATCTTGCCATGATGTTGCTGGTAAGCGGTCTATTGATGATTTTCGTGGCAGCGGTCGGGCTGTTGTTCAGACCTTTGCGCCGGCTCGGCTACGACTGATTCGCGTGCTTGGGACTTTGCATCGATTGGCGATTCTGTATGATAGCGACCCGCTCGCGAGCAGGTTCGCGGGCGATTGGTAGGAATGCTAGGCGCGTAGCTCAGTTGGTTAGGCAATTCCCGATTCGCGCAAGCGAAAGCGAGGCGCAGCGTCGGTAGGGAATTGCGACCGGCCATGGAAGGCCGGACCGTAGGTTTGTAGAATGATCCCGTTGCGCCAGGGATGGCGAGAAAAGACCTAAATATTAGGCGCGTAGCTCAGTTGGTTAGGCAATTCCTGGTTCGCGCAAGCGAAAGCGAGGCGCAGCGTCGCTAGGGAATTGCGACCGGCCATGGAAGGCCGGGCTGTAGGTTTGTAGAATGTTGCCGTTGCGCCAGGGATGGCGAGCAAGACCTAAATATTAGGCGCGTAGCTCAGTTGGTTAGAGCGCTATCTTGACATGGTAGAGGTCCCCGGTTCGAATCCGGGCGTGCCTACCAAATAAACTATAGGCCATCATCCGTTTTCTGGTTAGCCTTAAGCACTTTCAGGGGTGCATGGCGGCAGTCAAGGCTGCAACCGCTCTACCTGCCAGACTCCGCCGTTGAGCAAGTAACGAAACCGGTCATGCAGTCGTGCTTCGCGGCCTTGCCAAAATTCGTAGTAGTGCGGGCGGAGACGATATCCGCCCCATTCGGTCGGCCGCGGCACGTGACCGTCTGGATACCGGACCTTAAGTTCAGCTACTGCAGTTTCGAGACTATCACGGTCGCGTATCGACTCAGATTGAATGGACGCAGCCGAAGCAAAACGGCTCGCTTCCGGGCGGCCTTGGAAGTAGTCGTCGGCCTCCTTATCAGACAGCGTTTCGACGCGCCCGGTGATACGTGCCTGGCGATCAAAATCGCGCCAGTAAAACAGCCCCGATGCAACTGGATGGCTGGCCAGTTCCACGCCTTTCTGACTGCGATAATCGGTATACCAGCAATAACCATCCGCATCGAAGTGTTTCAAAAGTACGATGCGCACGGACGGTGTGCCGTCTTCGGCAACCGTCGCCAGCGCCATGGCGGTAGCGTCTTTGGCTCCGAGGGCGGTGGCAGCTTCTAGCCAGCCAGCAAATTGAACCAGCGGATCATCGGCCAGGTCGCGTCTACGCAGAGGTTCAGACTGGTACTCTCGACGTACTTCACGTTGGTCTTTGGGGTCGTTCACGCGCAACAGTATGCGCGGACCACTTCTTGTTGACGAGAAGCCGCGGGCGCTTTGACGAGAAGCCGCGGGCGCTTTGACGAGAAGCCGCAGGCGCTTTGACGAGTCGCCGCAGGCGCTTTGACGAGTCGCCGCAGGGTATTGACGAGGCGTGCCAGCCGGTACAATCGTGTGACGTAGTTGCGGGGGGAATTAATCAAATGTCGTTGAGCCTCGAAGATGCCGTTGCCACTGGCATGACCATCGCCTATCACGCCGAACGCCAACCGGACGTACCGGCTGCAATCACAGACTACGGCAATCGCACTTTCGGCGAGGTGAACGCCAACGCCAATCGGTTGGCGCGGCTGCTGCGAGACTCGGGCGTTTCGGCAGGCGACAGCGTCGCGGTCGTCACAAGAAATCGGCCGGAGTTCATCGAGGCGTTGGCGGCCGCGAGTCGCTCGGGGCTTCGCTTTACACCGATCAACTTTCATCTGCGGGGTGAAGAGATCGGTTACATCGTCGACAACTGTGAAGCGAAAGCGTTCGTCGCCGATGCGACGCTGGGGGCTTCCCCGGTGGAGGCGGTCGAGCACGCTTCCAAGTTGCAAGTGAAGTTGGCTGTGGGCGGCGGATTGGAGGGCTTCGAAGATTACGAGAACGCGATCGCAAGTTACCCGGGCGACAACATCGACAATGCCACGCTTGGGTCGCGCATGCTCTACACCTCCGGTACGACAGGTCGTCCGAAAGGCGTGTATCGAAAAGATCGACTTCCGGAGCAGCCGCAATGGGAAGGTACGCTATCCAACTATCGTCCCGGAGAAGACATGGACCTTGTGACGGGGCCCGCGTATCACGCGGCGCCGCTACTCATCGACATCATTCAAGCACTCATTTCGGGTGTCGGCATCGTCATGATGGACAAGTGGGATGCAGAACAGGCGTTGCGGCTCATCGACCAGCACAAGGCGACCCACACGCACATGGTAGCAACGATGTTCCACCGCCTCTTGCAGCTTCCAGAAGACGTGCGAGCAAAGTACGACCTATCGTCAATGCGTTTCATCATTCACGGTGCGGCGCCGTGCCCCGTGCACGTCAAGCAGGCCATGATCGATTGGTTCGGCCCCATCATCTGGGAATACTATGCCGCTACGGAGGGTGGCGGTGGCTTCCTGGTAAGTAGCGAAGAGTGGCTGACAAAACCCGGAACGGTGGGCAAACCCGGGCCCGATTTCGACAACAAGATACTCGACGACGACGGTCACCTCGTCGCCATCGGCGAAGTCGGTACGATCTATATGCGGGCCCCCGACACAGGTCGCTTCGAGTATTTCAAAGACGACCAGAAAACCTCTGATTCCTATCGTGATGACTATTTCACGCTGGGCGACCTCGGGTATTTCGACGAAGACGGCTATCTGTTCCTAACCGGTCGTTCTGCCGAGCTGATCATCTCAGGCGGGGTCAACATATACCCTCAAGAGGTCGACAGCGAGTTGATGACTCATCCCGCGGTATACGACGTCTGCACCATCGGTATCCCAAACGACGAATGGGGCGAGACCGTAAAATCGGTCGTCGCGCTCAGCGAAGGTTTTGAACCGAGCGAGGAACTCACCGACGAGTTGCTCGCCTGGGCGCGGGATCGGCTGGCCAACTTCAAGTGTCCGCGCAGCATAGATTATGTCGAAGAGCTACCCCGCTCGGCGACGGGTAAGATTCAGCGCCGTCAGGTTCGATCCGAATACGTAGACGCCGGGTAGCAGGCGCAGCCGCCTCCTACCTAGCTCAATATCCGTTCTTCGCGAATCACCTGAATCTGATCCCTGAGCTGTGCCGCTTCCTCGAACTCGAGATTCCTCGCGTGCTCGAGCATCTGTTGTTCGAGCTTGGAGAGCAGCTTGCCGAGCGCCTTCGGGTCTTCGGGAATGTCGATTGGTCGCCCCGACCGGTCGCGAAGATTGCGCTTGGTCTTTCTCGCAGCACCCGGAGCGGGCGCCCTCGCACTCTCCATGATGTCGGCCACGTGTTTACGAATCGTTTGCGGCGTGATGCCGTGGGCTTTGTTGTGGGCGACCTGTTTCGCGCGACGTCGATCGGTCTCGGCAATCGCCCGTTCCATAGATCCGGTCATATTGTCTGCGTATAAAATCGCTCGCCCGTTCACATTGCGAGCGGTACGCCCAATGGTTTGAATCAACGAGCGAGCTGACCTCAAGAACCCTTCCTTGTCGGCATCGAGTATGGCAACCAACGATACCTCCGGCATGTCCAGCCCTTCCCGCAGCAAGTTGATGCCGACTAACACGTCGAATTTCCCCATACGCAAATCGCGGATGATTTCCACTCGTTCTACCGTTTCGATATCGGAGTGCAGGTAGCGCACCCGCACCTTGTGATCATCGAGGTAATCGGTAAGGTCCTCTGCCATGCGTTTGGTCAGTGTCGTGACCAACACCCGCTCGCCGTTTGCGACCGTAGCGCTGATCTCGCCCAACAGATCATCCACTTGCGTTGAAGCCGGGCGTACGATCACGTCCGGCTCAACCAATCCGGTCGGCCGGACAACCTGTTCCACGACCTGACCCCCGTATTCTTCCTCGTAAGGGCCGGGCGTGGCGGAGACAAAAATTATTTGCGGGCTCAACCTCTCCCACTCATCGAACCGCAAGGGGCGGTTGTCCAGCGCGGACGGTAGCCTGAACCCGTACTCGACGAGGGTTTCTTTGCGCGACCGGTCACCCTTGTACATCCCGCCGAGTTGCGGAACGGTGACGTGCGATTCGTCAATGATCAGCAATGCGTCTTTCGGCAGATAGTCGAACAACGTCGGCGGCGGTTCGCCCGGTTCGCGCCCAGATAGGTAGCGCGAGTAGTTCTCGATTCCCGAACAGTAACCAAGCTCCTTGATCATCTCGAGATCGAACCGCGTACGCTGTTCCAAGCGTTGTGCCTCAACCAGCTTGTTGTTGTCCTGCAGCGTTTTAAGTCTGTCGCGCAACTCATCCCTGATATCATCGAGAACCGCCAAGATACGTTCTCGCGGTGTAACGTAGTGGGATTTTGGGAACACCGTGAAGCGCGGTACGCGGTTGAGAACTTCTCCGGTCAAAGGATCGAACGTGGATAGGTTTTCGATCTCGTCGTCCAATAGTTCGATGCGCACCGCCTCTTTTTCCGATTCAGCAGGAAAAATATCGACCACGTCGCCACGCACGCGATAGGTACCCCGCTGAAACGCCATGTCGTTGCGCGTGTACTGAAGCTCGACCAAGCGTCGTAGGATGTACCGCTGATCGACGCGGTCGCCTCGGTCGAGGTGCAATACCATTCTCAAATAGGATTGAGGATCGCCTAACCCGTAGATTGCCGATACCGACGCGACGATGATCGTATCGCGTCGCTCCAGAAGGGCTTTGGTGGCGGAAAGACGCATCTGCTCTATGTGAGCATTGATAGACGCATCCTTTTCGATGTAGGTATCCGACGCGGGAACGTAAGCTTCGGGTTGGTAGTAATCGTAATAAGAGACGAAGTACTCAACCGAATTGTTTGGAAAGAACTCGCGAAACTCGCCGTATAGCTGGGCCGCGAGAGTTTTGTTCGGCGCCAACACAAGCGTAGGACGTTGCACTGCTTGGATCACGTTGGCAATGGCAAAGGTCTTTCCGGAACCCGTTACCCCCAACAACGTCTGGTGACTTAAGCCGATCTCCAGCCCATCGATCAAGCCCGCTATGGCGGCCGGTTGATCGCCCGCCGGTTCATAGTCGGCGAAGACCTTAAACTCTGCAACGGACTGCACTAGATTTCACCATTTGGAAGTGAACCGACCATTGTAAAACAGCAGGCAAGACTCTGTCGCGAAGATCTACGCTTCGGCTGGTATTTAACCTTTATGCGGCCGCGGTGGCGTGCGCCGTGACCCAATGCCAAGTCACAGACTCGCCCAAGTCGAAGGCTCCATTGGCAATGACATCGAATACCTCGAACACGCATCCGTACTCGTATAGATCGGAAGGCACCACCTTATTGTGGTAGAACTCTCTAAGCATTGTGGACGTGGGCGAGGCATCGCCCAAATAATGACGCCACAGTGTTAAGAGCTTCCGCTGCTCTGACAACTCCATTTTTTACTTCCCCGAACTCCGCGGCCATTATGCTACCGGAGCATCATGATGTCATTGTGACACCACTAAAGAATTATTCCTTAGTGTCCTTAGCTTTGTCCTCGGCTTTGTCCTCGGCTTTGTCCTCGGTTTTGTCGTCGGCTGCATCGGCTTCCTCAGCGGCGGGCTCCTCCGCCTCGACCGGTTCCTCATCCGTTGTCGCTTCCGGCGCCTTGTCTTCCGCAGTTTTCTCTTCCGGGACTTCCTCAGCCTTTTCTACGGGTGCTTCTTTTACCTCAGCAACTTCCTCAGTAGCTTTCTCGGCGGCTGCTTCCGTTTCCGCCTCGACAGTTTCTGCCTCAACAGTTTCTGCTTCGGCGGCTTCGGCTTTTACAGCGGGTGCTTCGACGGGTTCCGGCTCCGGATCCTTCGGCAGGACCGCGTCGATCAGCTTGTGCTCCAGCAGAATGCCGATCTTCGCAGCTCCGTTGACCCATCCGCGGTCAGCGTTCTTGACGGCATAACGTTCGTTGCGTTTCTTATAGATGGTGTACTCGTCAGTCCGTACAACAACCTTCATGACTTTCTCCTGTTGACCTGTATCGCGGCCTCGCGTCCCTCTGATGCCCAGCCGCCTTCTACCTACGTTTTCCAGGTTTTTTCGAGGGTTTCTACGAGGGGTGCTTGTTTCGGCGCGCACTCTAATCCATCGAAATCACAAAAGCACCTATCGATATGCCAAGGCGAAACTCCCCTTTTCGATCGATTTCGCTAAAATGCCCGCCCTTTTGACCGATAGGCCGAACGTGAGGCAAGAGTTCGCAGACAAGATCAGTCACGTGGTGCGTTTTGCGGGAGATTCCGGCGACGGCATCCAGCTGCAGGGTCAGCAATTCACCGTCGCGTCCGCCCTTGCCGGTCACGATCTCGCGACGTTGCCCGATTTTCCTGCGGAAATTCGCGCGCCTGCGGGTACCCGTTACGGGGTTTCCGCCTTCCAAATACAGTTTGGCGGCGACCGCGTCACGACGCCGGGGGACGCGCCAGATGTGCTGATCGCACTGAATCCGGCTGCACTGGTTGTCAACCTGGCAAACCTGGTACCCGGTGCGCTGATTATCGTCGATGAGAGTGCTTTTACGGCCCAGCGATTGAAGCGCGCCAGTCTCGACACCAATCCACTGGAAGATGACACCCTAGAGAAGTTCGACGTTTGCCCGGTGGATATCTCACACTTAACGCTGGAGGCCGCGAAGCCGTTCGGCCTCGGGGCCAAAGATGCGATGCGCTGCAAAAACTTCTGGGCGCTGGGCTTGGTGCTGTGGATGTTCGACCAGCCACGCGACGCGACGGCCCATTGGATCCAGACCAAGTTTGCGAACAACGAAGCCGTTCGAAACGCCAATCTCGCCGCTCTCAGTGCCGGCCACGCATACGGCGAGACGGCCGAAATGGGCCACATACTATCGCAGCACCCCATTCCCGAAGCACCGCTCGATGCCGTCGAGTACCGCACCATCACGGGGGCCGAAGCGATGGCGCTGGGACTCGTCGCCGCTGGAGAATTAGCCGACACGGAACTGCTGTTTTGCTCTTACCCGATTACGCCGGCCTCTTCGCTACTCCATCACCTCACCGGTTTGGACGATGCGGGCGTTGCCACCTTTCAAGCCGAGGACGAGATCGCCTCCATCTGCGCGGCCATTGGCGCTTCCTATGCAGGCAAGCTCGGCGTCACGTCAAGTTCCGGACCGGGCATTGCGCTGAAAACCGAAGCCCTCGGCTTAGCCGTAGCGACAGAATTACCGCTCATCGTCGTGAACTCTCAGCGCGCGGGTCCATCGACGGGTATGCCTACCAAGACCGAACAGAGCGATCTCTATCAGGCAGTCTACGGACGCAACGCCGATACCCCCTTGCCTGTTCTCGCGGCCCATTCGCCGGCCGATTGTTTCGAGACGGCCATAGAAGCGGTGCGTATTGCGCTGCGTCACATGACACCCGTCATCTTGCTGACCGATGGTTACATCGCCAACGCCTCGGAGCTTTGGCCGATACCCAATATCGACGACTTTCAGGTGATCACCAACAACAAACCCACCGAGACGAGCGGCGACATCTGGGAACGCGACGCCGAAACGCACGCGCGGTTGTGGGCGGCACCCGGGGACAAGGGGTTCATCCACCGCATCGGCGGCATCGAGAAGGACATCGTCACGGGCAACATCTCCTACGATGCGGACAACCATCAGGCAATGACGAACTTGCGTCAGGCCAAAGTCGAGAGCGTTGCCAACTTCATTCCCGAACAGACCATCGATCAGGGCACAACTGCCGGTTTGGCGGTTGTCGCCTGGGGATCGACCTATGGCGCCGTCTACCAAGCCGTCAAAGAGTGCTTGCAAGAAGGCTTGGCGGTCGCCCACATTCATCTGCGCTATATCAGCCCTTTGCCTAAGAATCTTCACGACTTGTTAACCCGATACGACAAGCTGCTGGTTCCGGAACTCAACACGGGACAGCTTGCGACGCTGTTGCGCGACAAGTTGTTGGTCGACATCCAACAACTGAACAAGGTGTCGGGTCAGCCGTTGACCGTCGCAGAGGTCAAGGAGGCCATCGCCCGGTTGGCCAACCCGCGTATGCAGGAGGTAACCAATGCCTGAACTATCGTTCAAGAACTTCGCCACTGACCAGGAAGTACGCTGGTGCCCTGGCTGTGGCGACTATTCGATCTTGAAAGCCGTTCAACGCTCGTTGGCCGAGGCAGGCGCCAAGCCTGAAAACACCGTATTCGTATCCGGAATCGGCTGTGCTTCCCGTCTACCCTATTACATCGAGTCTTACGGTTTTCACACCATTCATGGGCGCGCACCGGCCATCGCGACGGGTGTCAAATTGGCCAATCCTAAGCTCGACGTTTGGGTTATCACCGGGGACGGAGACGGCCTGTCGATCGGCGGCAATCACCTGCTGCATGCCCTGCGCCGCAACATCGACGTCAACATTCTGCTGATCAACAACGAGATATACGGGCTGACCAAGGGCCAGTACTCACCGACGTCTAGGGTGGGTACGACAAGCCCGTCGAGTCCCGGCGGTTCCGTTGATTCACCGATAGACCCGGGACGGTTCGCGATCGGTGCGGGCGCCACGTTCTTCGGCCGCGCCGTGGATATCGATCAAAAGGGTCTACCCGGGTTGTTGAATGAGGCCCGCGGGCACGAGGGCACATCGTTCATTGAGATTCTGCAGAACTGCATCGTCTACAACAAAGACGTCTTCGATGACGTTGCCAACAAGAAAACCGCGGCCGATCACCAAATTCACGTCCAACACGGCGAGCCCTTGCTGTTCGGGAAGACCAACGACAAGGGCTTGCGCCTCAACCCCAGTACGCTGGCGCTCGAAGCAGTGATGGTCGGCCACGATGGCGTGACGACTCGTGACATTCTGGTGCACGACGAAACCAATGCGACGTTCGCCCACCTGCTACTGTCCATGGAAGCCCCACTGCCGACGGCGATGGGGGTCATCCATCGGCGCAGGCTCGAGAGCTTCGATCGTGCATTCTGGAACAGCAAAACCCAAAAACGCCGACAGAAAGTGGTGAATTTGCTGCATCAAGGCAACCTGCTCGACCGCCGAAATGGGTCAGAGTAAAGTGCGAGAGTAAACTTACGACCGCCGAATGGGGTCAGGGTAAAGTGCCAGAGTAAATTTACTCTGGCACTTTACCCTGACCCCTGTCACATTTCGTTACCTAAGGTAACGAAAAGCTGGACTTTTCCGCCCTTTACACTACAATTGCCCCGACCAAATTGGTCTGACCAAACTGGTCAGACCAAATTGTTGGACGAGGTTCATGAGTACGAAACACGATCACATCGCCGACACGCTCACCGGTGAAGTGTTATCGGGCCGTTACCAGCCCGGTGACCGCCTGCCCTCGGAGCGCGAACTAGCCGTCCGCTTCGATGCCAATCGCGGCGCGGTACGCGAAGCCATGAAGAAATTGGCACAGCTCGGTATCGCCGACATCCAGCCCGGCGGAGCCCGCGTTGCCCCGATTGCAGAGGCGAGCTTGGACATCATCGGTTGCATGCTCGCGAGCACCGACGTCCCCGACGCAAACCTCATGAATCAGATTTTCGAGGTCGTAGAGCGTTTGCTGAGCATGGCGGCTGAAACAGTGGTCGAACGCGCCTCCGATGAACAAATCGAAGACATTCGCAAACTCGTGCAGCTACTTTGCAATGGGCCACTAGATCGCGAGGCACACGTCCAAGCACGGATGGAAATGATGCGCGCGTTCTTGGTAACGTCAGAAAATCTCGTGTGTCGGTTGATCGCCAAGAGTCTATTCGATCAGTTTGCTCCCAGCATGGCAGCGCTCGACCAATACTTTCAACTCGACGTAGCAGCGTTCAGCGTCTTCGTGCGTCAACTCGACCGGGCACTTGCATCCCGTGATCGAGACGCTGTGCGGGCCATCTTCGACGGCATTACCAAACTTCACCGTGAAACCATGATGCGCGCCATCGAAGCGGCCTCACAGGACAGCCAAAACACGACAAAAGTGGCCGCATCATGATGCGCAAATTCACGATCCCAGCCCTTGTCATCATGGTATCGATATTCGGCGCCGTCACGCTGATGGCGACAAGCCCTCAGATTGAGCCCAACGTACCCGAACCCGTGCCCCCGACCGTTCGGGTAGTCGTCATCGAGCCGCAACCCGTTCAGATGAGCGTTCAATCCCAGGGCACGGTCGCACCCAACACCGAAAGCGAGCTCATCCCGGAAGTCTCCGGCCGCGTGATCTGGATGTCGAAATCGCTCGTCAACGGCGGCTATTTCGAAAAAGGTGCGGTGTTGTTGCGGCTTGACGACGAGGATCACCGCTCGTCTCTCCAAAGAGCCAAAGCTACACTCACGCGTGCTGAAGCCGAGTACCAGCACGCGCGGTTCGAGTATCAGCGTATGAAGAGTTTGGAGGAACGCCAGCTCGCCAGCCGCTCCCAAATGGAAAACACGTTGCGTGCTTCTCGGGTGGCCGAAGCCACGCTACAAGACGCGCGGGCCAGCTACGAGCAAGCTACGCGCGATCTCGCTCGCACCCAACTGAAGGCGCCATTCACGGGCCTCGTGCGCCGTGAGTCCGTCGACATTGGACAACTGGTCGGCCGCGGTTCCGCGGTCGCGACCATCTATGCGAGCGATCAAGCCGAAGTGCGGCTGCCCATCGCCGACCGGCAACTGGCATTCCTGAATCTGCCTGTCGGCCATCGCGGCGAGTTACCACCCGATCAACAACCCAACGTTCGCCTGAGTGCCGAGTATGCGGGCCAGATGTTGGAGTGGACCGGCAAGATCGTTAGAACCGAGGCACAGATCGACACGTCGAGTCGCATGGTGCACGTGATCGCACGAGTTACGAACGCAGACCAGGTAGCCCCCTTATCAGTGGGGCTATTCGTCAATGCGGATATTGAAGGTCGGCTGGTGGATGACATCGTCGTACTGCCCCGCAACGCGCTGCGCACGGGCAATCGCGTGCTCGTCGTGGACGATGACAACAAGCTGCGCTTTCGCGACATAGAACCACTGCGCTTTTATCAGGATGACGTGCTCATCAAAGCGGGGCTGCAGCCGGGTGAACGGGTCTGCATCTCACCGATGCAGACACCCATCGAGGGCATGACGGTCAATCCCGTCCTGAACAGCGAACTCGCCACGAGCTGACCATGCACACTGCTATCGCTTGGTTCGTGCGCAACCCGGTTGCCGCCAATTTACTGATGTTCATTCTCATCATCGGCGGGGTGATGGGATTGATAACCGTCAACCAGGAAGAATTCCCCAACATGGACGTGCAGGTGGTCTCGGTCACCGTCCCATACCTAGGAGCCGCCCCGGAAGAAGTCGAACAAGGGGTCTGTATCCGCATCGAAGAAGCGATCGAGGGTGTGGAGGGTATCGACAAGATTCGCTCCACGTCTAGCGAAGGAACCTGTTCGGTGCAAGCTGAGTTGGACCTCGATTCCAATGAGATCGTCGCGCTCAACGAGATCAAGAGTCGTGTGGACGGCATCAACAGCTTTCCGGTCGAGACCGAAAAGCCCATCGTCTCGAAACTGACGATCAGCCGCTCAGTCCTGCAGATCGCGCTTTCCGGAAACGCGGACGAGCGCGTTCTGAAAGAAATCGGGCGCGAAATACGCGATGACATCGCCGCGATGGACGGCATTTCCCAGGTGAATCTTACCTACGTACGACCGTACGAAATCTCCATCGAGGTCTCGGAGTATGCCCTGCGTAGGCACGGCCTAACGCTGGATGAAGTGACCCGAGCGGTACGCAATACGTCCCTCGACATGCCCGGGGGGACGATCAAAACTGCAGGCGGCGAGATCCTCATCCGCTCCAAAGGTCAGCGGTATTGGGGCGAAGAGTTCGAACACATCGTCATCGTCACACGCGAGGATGGTACGCGGGTTACGCTCGGTGAGATCGGCGAGATTCGTGACGGTTTCGAAGAGGGCGATTTGTCCGCACGCTTCAACGGTGAACCGGGAGTCGTGATCAAAGTGATGCAGATCGGCTCGCAAGATCTATTGCAGATCGCGGACGATGTCAAAGCCTACGTGGAGCAAATTCGATCCAGCATTCCAGAAGGACTGACGTTGACCATCTGGACGGACAGTTCGGCGAGCCTGATCGAACGACTGAATACGCTCAACAGCACGGCCGCCGGCGGGCTCGTTCTGGTACTTCTCATCCTGGCATTGTTTCTACGTTTTCGTCTAGCGATGTGGGTGGCTGCGGGCATTCCGATAGCGCTACTCGGTACCTTGGCCATCTTCCCGTATGCCGATATCACCATATCCACAATGACCGTCATGGCCTTTATCCTGGTGCTTGGTATTCTCGTCGATGACGCCATCGTCGTCGGCGAACGGGTTTACGCGCACGAACAGATGGGTAAGCCGCCCGTACAGGCTGCCATCGACGGCACTTGGGAAGTTTCCATTCCTGTCATCTTTGGCGTGTTGACCACCATGGCGGCATTTCTGCCGCTGGTATTCTCCACCAGCCGCATGGCCGATTTCTTTGCGGTGATCGGCTACGTCGTCATCATCAGCTTGGTGTTTAGTATCATCGAGTCGCAGCTCATCTTGCCCGCCCACCTTGCCCATAGAAATCACGAAGAAGCAGACCACGGTCTCGGCAAGTTCTGGAACAGCATTCAGGGCACGCTATCGGACGGCTTACAGAATCTTGCCAACCGCTACTACATTCCGTTTGCACGCAAGGCCATCGAATGGCGGTATGTCAGCGCCGCCGTAGGCGTGGGTATTTTGATCTTGGCCGTTGCGCTCATAGCGAGCGGACGTGTCGTCTTCGGTTTCTTCCCTTCCGTCGAAGGCGACCGCATCTACGCTCAACTGGAAATGCCTGAAGGCGTATCCGTCGCCGTGACCACTCGGGCGGCGAAGCAAATCGAACGCGGCATACAAGAGCTCAACACCGAGTTCACTGCACAACTGGAACTCGATCATCCATTCATCGTCAATCAGCTAACCAGCATCGGCATGAGCGTTCCCAAAACCGGTCCGCCTAGGCGTCCCAGTCCCGGCCGTAGCCACTTCGCCGAGATCGTCATCGAGCTCGTCCCACTTGGCGAACGCGACAACATGAGCGCCAAAACGGTTGCCAAGCGCCTGCGAGAGCTGGTCGGCGATATCCCGGACGCTGTGAAATTGTCATTCAACGCCGACATGTTTTCGGCCGGCGAGCCCATCAACTATGAGTTGAGCGGGAAAAACGTCGAGGAACTACGCACGGCCGCTGCGGAGCTTCGCGCAGAGTTGGCCCGCTACGACGGAGTCTTCGACATTACCGACTCGTTTCGCGCCGGCAAGCAGGAAATCAAGCTCAACCTGCTGCCGGAAGCCCGCAATCTGGGGCTGACGCTTCGCGATCTGGCACGCCAGGTACGCAGCGCCTTTTACGGCGCGGAAGCGCAACGCGTACAACGCGGACAAGACGACGTGCGGGTGATGGTGCGATTTCCGGAATCGGAGCGCACGTCAATCGGCGATCTGGAAGACATGTACATTCGCACACCTGACGGCAAAGAAGTGCCCTTCTATAGCGTTGCCAGTTTCGAACTGGGCCGCGGCTTCTCAGCCATACGCAGAACCGACGGTCGACGAGTCGTGAACGTAATCGCGGACATAGATCGTTCCACCATCCAACCCGAAGAAGTGTTGAGCAGCATCGACAGCGAGGTGATGCCTGATTTCAAAGCCAAGTACCCACGTTTGTCGATCAGCTTGGCCGGCGAACAACGAGAGTTCTCCAAGGCGATGTCGGGTTTGCTCCAAGGCGCGTTGTTGTCCCTGGTGATCATCTACACGTTGCTCGCCATCCCGCTCAAGAGTTACGTGCAGCCCCTGGTGATCATGAGCGTCATCCCGTTTGGCGCCGTCGGCGCAATATTGGGTCATTGGGTGATGGGCATCGACCTGATGTTCTTCTCCGCACTCGGAATCGTCGCGCTGTCCGGTGTCGTGGTGAATGCCAGCTTGGTGCTAGTCGACTACGTCAATCGACGGCGTCGGGAGGGTATGGGGGTCGACGAAGCGCTCATCACTTCCTGTTCCATCCGGTTTCGACCGATCGTTCTGACGTCGGTGACGACGTTTGTGGGCTTGATTCCGCTCATGAGCAACGTAACGCCGATTACCGCACCGTTCGTGCCCATGGCGGTGTCGCTGGCCTACGGGGTACTGTTCGCAACGTTCATTACGTTGCTCTACGTCCCCGTTCTGTATCGCATTGCAGAAGATATATTCGGGTGGGATGCCGTAGCGCAAGGCGCGCAGGTCGTCGGGGAAAAAGACATCGCGCCCAATCCGCCCTTAACGACCCGGTAGATTGTCAATCGCGCCCAAAGGCGCCCGCGATGCTGTTCCGATGAACGTCACCCTGCCGAACAGCCCCAAAGAATGGCACCGGAAGGTCTGGTCGTTGTCGTGGCCGATGATCCTCGCCAACCTGACCATCCCCCTGGTCGGCGTCGTCGATACCGCCATCATGGGCCGGTTACCCGATCCGCGCTACGTCGGCGCGATTGCCGTCGGCGTGACCATCATGAACGCCTTGTACTGGATGTTCGGGTTCCTGCGCATGGCCACCACCGGCCTCGCCGCGCAAGCGCTCGGTGCCGACAACCTCAACGAATTGGCAGCGGTTGCCCTACGCGCCGCCATGATCAGTCTCGCCATTGGCCTCGCTCTAATACTCCTGCAGGTACCATTGAACCTTTTAGCTTTTTGGCTTTTCGAGGCTAGCGACCAGGTCGAAACGCTGGCGTCCGCGTACTTCGGCATTCGCATCTGGGGCTCCCCCGCGATGCTGCTCTACATGGTCGAGCTCGGGGTGCTGTTCGGCTTGCAGCAGATGCGCGCGACGCTGCTCATCAGCGTTATCCTCAACGTCACCAACGTGTTGCTCGATCTGTTGTTCGTGATCGGTTTCGGATGGGGCGTGGAAGGCGTCGCCTACGGTACGATATTGAGCGAATGGCTCGCGGCCGGTCTCGGTTTGATCATTACCGTGAACGCCTTCAAACGCAGCGGCCGGGCGCTCGCCATTCCCGAGCATCTCTTTCAGCGCGAGCGACTTGCCGCGCTGTTTCACGTCAGCTCCAACCTTATCGTGCGCACCTTCTTTGTCCAGCTGCCGTTTTTCATGCTCACCGCACTCGGGGCAACCCTTGGCGATCTGGTGTTGGCGGCCAACGCCGTACTCATGCAGTTTTTCTTCATCATGGCCTTCGGTTTGGACGGATTCGCCCACGCCGCAGAAACCTTGGCCGGCCATGCCTTCGGCGCCCGCGATCCCGAGCGCCTGCGCAATGCGAGCAAGTTCTGTGCTCTATGGGCGGGCATCATCGCGTGCGCCTTGAGCCTGATCTACGCCGTGTTGGGTCCTCAACTGATCGATCTCTTGACCCTGCTGCCGGAAGTTCGCGAAACGGCGAGCCAGTACCTTCCGTGGTTGATCGCGCTTCCCATCATCTCGGTGTGGGCGTTCATGTTCGACGGTATCTTTATCGGTACGACACGTACGGTGGAGTTACGCAACAGCATGTTCGTTGCACTCGCCATCTACCTGATTGCCATCTGGTTGAGCTTCGATCGCTTCGCCAACCACGGCATCTGGCTGTCCATGTCGCTGTTCATGGTCGCCAGAAGCCTGTTACTAGCCCTACAGTACCCGCGAATAGAGAAGTTGGCCGCGGTGCGCGACTAGCAACGAACCGTTATAGTTTGGGCAGCGTTTCGTTCAGCTTCGATTCAGTCAACCGATGGTTCACTGAACCGTTACTCATAGAGGTGGTAAAGACATGCAGCAGTTGATCCGGACCAGCACTATTTTGAGCATCCTGTTGCTCGCCGGTGCATGTGCGCACAACCGCGGGCCGATCGTCGATATGCGGGGCGTCAATCCAGAACAGTATCAATCGGACCTCGCCGAGTGCGGCGAGTACGCCGACCAGGTACGCATCGGACAGAAAGCCGGTGCAGGCGCAGTCGGCGGCGCGGTCGTTTGGGGGCTGATCGGTGCCGCTGTCGGCAACAGCGACACCGCGCAACGCGGGGCCGGGGCCGGGGCCGTCTACGGCGGCGCGCATGGCACCGTTGATGGGGTGCGAGAAAGACACCAAGTCGTCGGTAACTGCCTACGCAATCGCGGATACGCGGTTCTGAACTAGCAGCTTGTTGAAAAAACCCGCTATGCGGCTTTTTTCCCGCCTTCGGCCATCCTTGGCCTCGGGGCTCCTCCATTTTTCAAACACTTACCTGTTCGAAAAATGCCCGCGACGTCCAGTCGCGGGACTAGCAGCGTGTTTTTCAACACGCTGCTAGTCCTCTACCGGAGCGAAATGCGGAAACGTCTGTTCCGCTTCCGATAGATCACACAGGCGAACAAAGTCCGCGACGACGCCCATCTGCTCCCACAGCTTCGACACGGCCGGTAGCTGATGCACCTGTTCTGCACTCGCCGCCGATACCCACTCGAAAATCTCGATAAACGTGCCATCGCCGCTTTCAAGCAACAGGGTCGGTCGGTCGGTCACCATCTCGTACTCGCGTAGTGTCGGCAGGTGTACGTCCACCAGAGCCTTCAGCGCATCACGCTTGCCTTCATGCGGTCGATACATTGCAAACACGACAACACCACTCATCTCGCTTCTCCCGCTATCAAAGTTCTTCTCCCGTCATCAATCCACATCAAAATTATCGAACCAGCCTCGGCCCACGCGAAACAGCAGCGCGTAGTCGATGCTGTAAAACCGCTCGCGGCCAACCGTCTCGATTTGTAGCAGCCCAGACACTTCCAAGACCTTGAGGTGCCTCGAGGTCGTGGGCCAGGTGTGGGCGAACCGATCGGCAATGGCGCCAGCACTCACCCGCCCGCCGCCGGCTTCGACCACGATCATGATGTGCCGGCGCACACGGTGCGCCAGCGCCCGAAACACGCCTTCGAGCTCAGTGATTTCGCGTTCGGCCCGGGTCGTCATGATCTCTATCTTTATTAGCAATTCAGCTAATTAATATATTTAGCATTATAGCTAATTATTGGTCCACGTCAAACGTTTGCATGGCCGTATGAGCGTCTTCTAGCGCGAAGCGTTACAATCGCCGGTTTTCTCGATGCACAAAACCAACCAGGGGGAAATCATGGCCGAAGAAAACGGTTTGCAAGCCGATATGTACAACCTGACGATGTCGGAAGAAGCGTTGCCGCTTTTGGATGCGGTGAAAAAGCACATCGCTGACAACGTGGAACCCATCGTCGACGAGTTCTACCAGCTTGGCGAAGGTCGCGAGGACCGCTGGAGTTGGGCACCGGGTCAACTCGAGCTCTTGGATGGCGCAAAGCAAAAGGCCAAAGACAGCGGCCTGTGGAACTTCTTTCTACCCGATGCCGATACCGGCGAAGGCCTCAAAAACCTCGACTACGCCTACATCGCGGCCGAGCTTGGCAAGACACCGCTCGCCTCGGAGTCGTTGAACTGCAGCGCGCCGGACACGGGCAACATGGAGGTATTGGAACGCGTCGGCACCGAGGCTCAAAAAGAACAATGGTTGAAGCCGCTGTTGAACGGCGAGATTCGTTCCTGTTTCGGCATGACAGAACCGAACCTGGCCTCCTCGGATGCCAAGAACATCGGCACGAAAGCGGTTTTAGAAGGCGACGAGTGGGTAATCAACGGCGAAAAATTCTACATTTCCGGTGCCGGCGATCCACGCTGTAAAATCATGATCTGCATGGTCAAGACCAGTCCGGACGCACCGCCGCACCGCCAGCAATCACAAATCTTGGTGCCGATGGACACCCCGGGTGTCAACATATTGGGTCCCATGCATGTATTCGGCCACGATGATGCACCACACGGCCATATGCACATCCTGTTGGAGGACGTACGCGTACCGAAGGACAACATGCTGCTCGGCGAGGGCCGCGGTTTCGAGATCTCTCAGGTACGTCTGGGCCCCGGGCGCATCCATCACTGCATGCGCTCCGTCGGCCAAGCCGAAAGAGCCCTGGATCTCATGGTGCGCCGCGGCATCAGCCGCGAGGCTTTCGGCAAGCCTATCGCCCAACTAGGCAAGAACATCGAGGTAATCTCTCGGGCCCGTATCGATATCGAAGCCATGCGCCTCATGGTGTTACACGCGGCCAAGGCGATGGACGTCCTCGGCAACCAAGAAGCCCGGATCTGGGTACACATGGTGAAGGCGATGGTTCCAGAACGGGTTTGCCAGATCATCGACCAGGCGATCCAGATGCATGGCGCCACCGGTGTTTCACAGTGGACACCATTGGCCGGCATGTACACCGGACAACGCACGTTACGGTTGGCGGATGGGCCGGACGAAGTGCACCATCTCGTCGTCGGTCGCGCAGAACTGCGTAAGTACGGTGGTATGGCTTAGCACAAGGCCGTAAAGGCGCTCCTACCCAGGGTGTAAATGTCGTTGTAGTGCGGCTTACCCCTGGAACGCGAAACGGACCCCCGTGCGCACCGGCATGGGGCGTCCGCCGACCAGGTACGGCTTGAAGCGCCATCTGTCGATCGCGCGCAGCGCAGCTTCTTCAAATTTCGAATCGCTGCTTACGGTGACGTGGGCATCGATTACCTTGCCGGTTTCGGAAACCGTGAACAACAGCTCCACCCAACCGTCCCCCGAGGCTCGACGCGGATAGGTGGGCAACGCTTGGCGGCGGGCTTCGAGTTCGCCGATACGATAAATTTTATCGAACTCGCCAGACCGTGCTCTGACCAACGCACGTTGGTATAGAAGCTCGTTTTTCACTTCACCGAGAGCATCGGTGGCGGCCCCGGCTGCTTCTGCCGAGCCAATCGACGTTTCCGCTTCCACGAGATCTCCCGCTGCTGTGTGACTGCGAGCTCTATCAAGCAACGCTTCTGCCACCAGCGCCTTGCCGCGCAACGCGGCTTCCGACTGCGGGTCTTTAGACAGCACGGACTCGAATAGCGCTAGCGCGTTCGGCTCGTCGGGCGCGGCTAAACGGCCCTTCTGCAGAGCCACCGATGCAGCCAACAATTCGTCTTGAATCGTTTGGTCCTGCACCATGCGGGTCCACTGCTCGGTCAGCGCTTCCGCTTCGGCCAGTCCCGGGGCGTTCGGATCGACGGACTTGGCAGTCGCGATGAAGCCGCGGGCTTTCTCATGCTCTTGGGCAAACGCCGCCGTTTGCGCAAAGCCCAAGAATCGTTGCGCGATGGCTTGGATGCCCTGCTTGGCGTTGGCATTGCCGGGTTCCAATGCCAACATCTGCCGGTACGTTGCCAAAGCGTTGGTACCCTTAGGCTTGGTCAGCCGCCCCGCAGAAATCTGTCGGATCGCCGCTTGCGCCAGCGTGTCGAGTTGCTCGTAACGATTGATTCGATCGAGTATCTGTAGCGCGTCTACGTCGCGAGGTTTGACGGCAATAATACGCTCCGCGTTGTGACGAGCCACCTGCCAGTCGTTACGAAACACCGCCGCTTCGGCGGTATTCAAGAGATACGTTACGACCCGCCGTATACCCGCAAGCGAAGCTGCATGCTCGGAATCCTGCGTTAGCGCACGTTGGTAGTAGTAAAGTGCGTTGTCCGTCGCCGGTTCTACGATACGACCGGCAGCGTAGGCACCGTTACCACGTTGCGCCCAGGCATCGACCATGCCATCGACGCTCCCCGTCGGAAGGACTATTTCGATCGTGGCGATTTCCGGCAGCACAAGTAGCTGTCGCTCGACGCCCTGTTTCAGATAAATCCAGCTTAACATCACACCTGTTATGACGACGAGCGGGGCAAACGCAAAACTGCGCATCAACCCGGCACCGTTCGTGGCATCCACCGCCATGGCTATCCGGTGCTCCTAAAGGACCTGAACCATCTGGCGAACCTACGGCCGGACGTAGCATCGGTTCCCGGATGGGATGTGTCGGCGTCGCCCCCTAAAACTTTGTTGATCGCCGAGTTGAGCCAGATTCGACACTGTCCGCCCTGAATGGGTTTCAGCAAGAATCGGAAAACCTGCCCGGTCATCAGAATTCGCGCGGTTTGCGGCGCTCCGCGTTTGGCCTCGGACAACATCTCTACGCCAGTCATTTCCGGCATGCGTTGATCGGATATCACGACGTCCACTGAGGCGTCGAGCACTTTCAACGCTTCGGCGCCGGAGTTCGCGACGAGCACCTGGTACTCACGACGAAACAGCGCCCGCATCGACGTCAACACCCGCTTTTCGTCATCGACAAACAGCAACATTGGGCGATTTTCGGGCAACATCGCAGCAGGCTCGCTCATGCCGCTGCCTCCGCCTCTCCGCCCCTGATCGGAAAGCCAAGGGTGATGCGTGTACCGTGCCCCACTTTCGAGTCGACGAGAATCTGCCCGTGATGTTCCTCGACTATTTGTCGCACGATCGAGAGACCGAGCCCCGTGCCTTCGCCGACCGGTTTCGTGGTGAAAAACGGATCCATGATCTTGTGCAGATGTTCTTCGGGTATACCGCAGCCGGTATCTTCGAAGACGATTTCCACCCAATCGTCGGCACAGCGTATCGTGATGCTCAGCCGTCCCTCACCGTTCATTGCCTGCACCGCGTTCGTGATCAGATTGATGAAAACTTGGTTGATGCGAGACGGTGAACAGGTGATACGCGGCACCTCCGAAAAGTATTTCTCGACTTCGATTCCGGTCCTGAAAAGATTCTTGGTGATGTTCAGCGTTTTCTCGATGCCGTCGCGCACATCGAATTGATCTTCGCCCGCACGATCGAGACGGCTGAAATCTTTGAGACTTTGCACAAGCTGGCTGATCTGATTGAGTCCTTCAACGCTGTCGGCGCTCAATGTCGTTACCTCGGCGATGCCTTCCTGAACGGTTTTGACATCGAGTGAGCGACGCTCCCGCAATAAGTTCTGCACGGCGCGTTTGGCGTCTCCGGAATTTCGCGCCTGGACGATCGGCATGGTCGCCTCGATGTAGGCGCTGAGATCACCGATGATCTCGGCGCTGACGGTGGTGTTGTTGAGCACAAACAACAGCGGTGTATTGATTTCATGCATGACACCGGCAACCAGCTGGCCCAGCGACGACATCTTTTCGGCTTGCACCAGTTGCACCTGCGATTCTTGGAGTTCCTGGTAGGCCGATTCTAAATCTGCGGTGCGTTCACCGACTTTTTCTTCGAGTTCTTCGTGAGAGACGTTCAGCACCTTATAGCTGGATCTGAGGCGCAAGCCGAAGTATGCAAGCACGCACAGCAACAGCACGGTATATACGTTGAGCAACACGCGCGCGTCATTGACCGTCGACAACGTATAAACGTAGTCTGACGTCGCACCTTCTTTTACCTCGGCAGCGACCTGCTGCAAACCGACCAGGTCCATCGCGACCCTGTCGGCATCCAAGGCCCTTCGCGCGATCACCAATCGGCGCGCCGCGTCCAGTAGATCCGTAAAGAGATTCCGTTCCGCTACTGACAGGTCGTCCGACGGTATGGCCATACGTTCGATGAGCTCATCGACTAGCTGCAAATTAGCCGGTTCTCCGGATGACACCAAGTCGATGATTTGAGCGGTTACTTGAAATACGCGATCGGCAAGGCCGGCACGCCTGGATTCGCGCAACCGCGCAACAAAACTCTGACTTTCATCCTCGATAAACGTGTAGTCCGAAACGTAGGTTGTGAAATGCTGTTCGAACAGTTCCACCTCTTCCTCGAGGTTCTGCGCCCTGGACGCTAACGCCTGATAGACGCCGTCGACTTCCGCGACGTCCAGCAGCTGGCCCAACCCGGAATCGATCGCATTGAACGCGATCATCGCCGGACGCCTGAGATGCGATCATCGCCGGACGCCTGAGATGCCCGAAAATCGAGGTCGCGACGTAGATCTCCTGCAACTCACCATCGATAGAAACTACCGTCTCCGCCAAGATTGCGGCACGCTCGATGAGTTCGGAGGTGTAGTCGACGCGAGAACGAACGCTGGAACCAACCAATCGGTCGATAGATACGCTAAGGTCGCTTACGTACCGCAGCTTCGTGTCGATGTCGCGATAGGAGTCTTGGTAGGGGAACGACGATACCAGTAGCAGCAGGCCAAGCATCGCGACGGCGATCACAACACTCAAAAGAGCAACAACTAAGCCAGTCGGTCTCGGCATGGCGGCCCGATTCCATCCTTGTAATCAACGGATTCAGCGGCTCGCGCTGAGAATCAATCCTTCGCCCAAAGCACTCCGCACAACGACACTTTAGGGGGTTGCGAGTGCGCTATCCGTGCCTCGTGCACATATCCAGCGTGACCGAGATCACATGAATGCGGACGTTTCAGCGCTAGGCGATCGACCAGTTTTCGCCGAAGGGTCGAATCAGGACGTTGAACGTCCAAGCCGATCTGGCTTGGTGTGCTACGTGGTAACACTCGTCCGCGATATCGCGGGGATGGCAGAAGAAATCATCCGGCTTGTCCGCGAAACGCTTGCGGGTCCAGGGTACGTCTATGACCGCATCGATCGCGATGAACGCAACGTGTACACCTTTCGGGCCCAGATGGCGCGCCATCGACTCACAAAGAATACGCTGGGCCGCCTTGGTAGGCGCAAAACCCGCAAAGTTTTCCACGCCCCGATAGGCGGAGGTGTTGCCGGTACAGAGTATCGCGCCATGCCCCTGTTCGATCATTTGCGGCGCTGCGGCTTGCGCAAGATGCAGGAGCGCCATCGTGTTGATCTGAAAGTTTCGGTTCAGCACGTCGGGATCGATGCTTAGAAAATCTCCGAAAGCGCCCCCTACCGCGTTGTGGATGACGATGGAGGGCGCCCCAAGCTCTGTCCGTACTTGCTGCAACGTTGCTTTGAGCTGCTCCGTTTCGCTGACGTCGCACGTGTAGGCCTTGGTGTTGACCGTCGCTTGCTCGATCTCATTCAGGCGTTCGGTATTGCGCGCGAGCATTGCAACATCATAGGTTTGGGCAAACCGCTCTACCAACGCTCTACCGGTGCCGGGACCGACCCCGGTGACTAAGCAAACTTCTCGACTCATCGTGTCCTCCTTGTATCCGTGTCCTTGTCAACGCGTCGTCTGTGGGTTAGGCCCCGTGTGCCACCACCATTGATCGGGTAGGGGTCGTTGCTGCGGCCATACCTGGTCGAGCGTCGCAGCCTCGAAAACCTGCCCACCTTTCACGACGAGCTGCAGGTCTACCGTGTTGCGCACGTCCAGCAGAGGGTCGCTATTCAGCACCACCAGGTCCGCCAGTTTGCCTTGCGCGATCGTGCCGATATCTTCGGCAACACCGATGATTTCCGCACCGTGACGGGTCGCCGCAGTCAACGCCTCCAGCGGCGTCAGGCCACCACTGGCGATAGCCCACAACTCCCAATGATACCCAAGACCCTGCAGCTGGCCGTGTGCGCCCACGCCGACACGCCCGCCGGCACGAATGATCTTGGCCGCCTGCGCCGCAACGCGCGAGAACGTGTACTCACGCTCATGGAACCACGGCCGGCGCAACGTGCGCGCAGCGAGGAATTGAGCCGGCGTAAACCGCCGTAGCTTCGCGTCCTCATGGGGCGACTCGTTGGTGTAGTAAAAGTTTTCCCCGGACGGGCCACCGTAGGTCACCAACAACGTCGGGGTGTACGACATCCCGGATTGGGCAACCAGTTGTACCGTGTCGTCATACAGGTCGATGATCGGAAAGTTGTGCTCGTTGCCGCGAAACCCATCGATCGCATGGGTCATGTCCAGTTTCATGTCGAGCGAGCCTTCGGCCGTCGGCATCAGTTGCAACTTCTTCGCCGCCTGAACCAGCCATTGGCGCTGCTTGCGATTGCCGGAGATGTATGCCTTCAAGTTCCTGACCCGATAATGTTCCTTATAGCGGGTCAACACCGCTTCCGCGTGTTCTCGCGAACGAAATTCATTGTTGCTGAAGATGCCCGGGCCGGTGGACAGCGCGCGCGGGCCGATCATCATCCCGGCGTCGAGCAGGTCTTCGTAGGACAGAATGTCGACGGTGCTCGGCTGTACGTCCAGACCCGTCGTCACGCCGTAGGCCAGGTTGGCGAGAAACGACGCGTTGTTCGTATCCAACACCCGCCGCAGCGGTCGGTAGTGAGCATGGGTGTCGACAAAGCCCGGCAAGATGTACTTGCCCGTCACATCGATGATCTCGACGTCGTCATCGAGCGCGACATCGGCTCTCACACCAACGCCCGCGATGCGGTCGCGGTCGATGAGCACGACCGCGTCCTCGAGGGGTACCGCACCCTCTTCCATCGACAAGACCGTTGCTCCCACCAACGCAACTCGTCCTTCGGGGCGGTAGCGCGGCCGGTAAACTTCGAGCGCGATACTGGAAACGGATTCGTGCGCTTCCATGAGTGGCTCGACATCGTCCGGGCCATCACCGTCGTCGCTATTCTCCGCGTCGTCGTCTTCGTCCTCCTCAAAAGAGACGTCGGCCACCGCCCGCTGGTATAGCTGATGCCCCGTAGACCAAAACACTTGCTTGCCGGCATCGGCCCAACCAAAAAAATCCGCGCCGATATCGGTCAACCGTGCGAGCGGCATGGACGGCTTCGTGATGTCGAGCGAGACGTTTCGCAAATGAGCGTTCAGCAATCGCACCAAGTACAACTGATTGGCGTGGTGAATCAGAACGTGGCGCCCATCCGGCGCGATCCGCACGTCTTTCGAACCCACCGCCTCCTCGGCAAAATATATTCCGGGACCTTTCGACTGCAACAGAACGTGTCGGTCGGTACCGTCATAGCGTATCGACGTGAGGCCCGACGTATCGTTGTTGGCGAACGCGCCGCCACTGAGATAGAGATAGATACGATCGGCTTCCGGGCCGAAGTGCGGAGTACCGTAACCGCGCGACGGTATGACCACGCTTGCAGCGCCACCGCTCGCCGATAGCCACACGACATCGGATCCTACCGGTGCGCCGAAATCGGCTTCCCGGTAGAGGCGCTCATAACCGGTTGCTCGAAGCGCAACCAGCCGTTCGCCATCGCGAGACCACGCCGGGTCCGTGTAATGCCCTCGGTGCTCGGTCAACTGGCGCGGATTGCCTCGCCCGTTGGCACGCATACGCCAGATATGGCCGCCGATGCTCGACCAATCGACAAACGCCAGATGACGACTATCGGGCGACCAAGTGGGATGGAAGGCCTGCATGTCTTCAGGGGTCAATGTTTGCGTCTCGCCCGTCGCAAACGTGTGGATGTGGATGCGCGTAAACGCGGAAAATGCCAATCGCTCACCATCCGGCGACACGGCCGGATCGCGAATCAACCTCGCTTTCACCGGCCCAACGCCCAAGCGGTGTGGAAAGTTCAGGCGCGGACCGAGCCCCAATTTAACGTCAGCCGAAAACGGTATCCGGCTGACCTCTCGGGTACTCAGCGTGACTTGCCGAATGCCACCCTCAGCCGTATAGATAACGGCAAGCCCGTCCGGCGTAAACGCATATCCGGGTAGCAGATCTCGGGTGAAACGCGCCTCCTGATCGTCGCGCTGGACCGGGTAGACCAACCAGTCGTCCTCACCGGTATTCAAATCACGTACGCGCAATCCGGTTTGTTGCTCGTAGCGGGTTCCGTAAACCAAGGTCCCACCATCCGGTGAGAGAACGGGTCGAATCGCGCTACCCTGGGCTCGGGTCAAGATGTCTTCCACATCTTCCCGTAGATCGCGGCGCGCAATCTGCCACAAGGGAAAGCGCAGGTTGTAGCCGAAACCACCATTCTTGCGCGCATAGTAGAGGTAACGCCCGTCCGGCGAATAGGTCGCGCCCAACGCGTTGTGACGTTGATTGACGGGCGTGTTCGAGTTGCCTTTCGCGTGCGTCACCTGGACACCCTTGCCGCCGTCGATGTGATACGCCCACAGCTCGAACGTCCGCAATCCCCAGGTGGTACGAGATACGATGACGTGTTGTCCGTCGGGCGACCAATTCGGCGACGCGAAGTCGACGCGATCGTCGCCGGGCCCGATTTTCTTCGGGTTGGCGCCATCGCGTTCCATGATCCATACCCCCTCTCGGCCATCGCGATCCGAAATGAAGGCGACGTGCTCTCCATCGGGTGAGAATTTCGGTTGACTGTCGTAAGCCATGCCTTCAGTAATCGCCCGAGCGTCGCCACCGGCAATCGGTAGCAAGTAGAGGTCACCCAGAATCTCCATGACGAGTTGCTGGCCATCCGGAGCGACATCCAGCGACAACCAGGTTGCTTCCGTAACGGTAAACTCGAGCGTTCGCTCGGGTTCGAGCGGCAACGTTTCTTCGTCGGCGAACCCAGCTACGGCAACTGACAACAACAGCAACCAGGTGACGGGATATTTCACTGAGCTTCCCTTAACAATCCGATGCAACGAACCAGGCGAACCCGCCATTCTCACCATCTGGACCGCAAACGCAATCAGCCCTTTACCCCGTCGGCGAGCATGAAATTCCGACGGCGGATGTTTAGGATAGCCGCAGATTCATCGATTGGAGTCGTCGGATCTCTGAGATCATCGTCATCGGCGCCGGCATCGCCGGCCTGACATCTGCACTAACCCTGCACCGCGGCGGGCACCGTGTGCGCGTATTCGAGGCCGTACCCGAGATTCAAACGCTCGGCGTCGGCATCAACCTCTTACCCCATTCCGTCAGCGAGCTTTGGCGACTCGACCTGCGAGAACCACTGGATGCGACCGCGATCCGTACGGGTGCGCTGCGTTACCACGCGACGGATGGCAAGACCATCTGGTCGGAACCCCGCGGTATCGATGCAGGGTACCCCTGTCCACAATATTCGATTCACCGCGGCGAGCTGCAACAAATCCTGCTCAATACCGTACTTCGCGAGCTCGGAAGCGACGCCGTGGTCACGGGTCGCCGATTTACTCACTTGAGCCAGACGGACAAAAGCGTCAGCGCACATTTTCGTGAGGAAGGTTCCGGTGGGGCCCTGGAAGCGGTAGACGGCGATTGCCTGATCGGCGCCGATGGCATCATGTCGACGGTAAGATCCGGGTTTTATCCGGACGAAGGCAATCCTGTATACGCCGGCCAGATCTTGTGGCGCGGCGTGACCGAGGCAGAACCCTTTGCCGACGGCCGCACGATGGTGATGATCGGCAACAACGCGCTAAAGGCCGTCGTCTATCCGATCGCGGCTAGACCCAATGGCCGTCAACTCATCAACTGGATCGCCGAGCGTGCGATCGACAAGGCGCTGCCCCAGAACAAGGGCGATTGGAACAAACCCGGCGACAAGGCGGATTTTCTCGAATACTTTACGAACTGGCACTTCGATTGGTTGGACATGCCGAAACTATTCGCCGGCTCGGAGGGTTGTTGGGAATTCCCCATGGTCGATCGGGACCCGGTGGCGCGTTGGTCATTCGATCGCGTCACGTTGATCGGCGACGCCGCGCACGCAATGCGACCCAACGGTTCGAACGGCGCATCGCAAGCCATTCTCGACGCGGTGGCGCTCGCTGATGCGCTGCATGACGAGACCCGGATAGAGGCGGCGTTAAAGCGCTATGAAACCGCGCGATTGGCGGCCACCGCTGCATTGACCCTTTCGAATCGGCAAACGGGTCCGGAAGTCGTGCTGCAGATGGTTCACGAGCGCTGCCCCGATGGCTTCGACGACATCTATGATCACTTCACGGAAGCCGAACTCACTGAGATCGCAGATTCTTACAAACAACTGGCGGGTTTCACCACACAACAGGTCGCGGCAGCGATGCGGCAACCAGATGAGTGATATCTGGTTTCAGCGTCCCACGCCAGAAGAACTCAATCGAGTGCATCGCGATACCGCCTGTGAAGCCTTGGGCATCGAGATCACCGAAGTTGGGGACGACTACGTACGCGGTACGATGCCCGTCGACAAACGCACCGTACAACCCATCGGTCTGTTGCACGGCGGCGCATCGCTTTTGTTGGCCGAAACGCTCGGAAGCGCCGCGGCGATGTGCACCGTTGATCGCGACAAGTGGTTCTGTGTCGGCACGACCATCACGGCCAATCACATTCGAGCAGCGGCCAAAGGCCCCGTGCTCGGCACCGCAAAGGCGATCCACCTGGGGCGCACGTCCCAGCTTTGGGAAATCGATATCATCGACCCGGATGGCAAGTCGATCTGCCTTTCACGGTTGACGACCAACGTCGTTTCACTCGACCGGTACAAGCCATGACACAGACCGACAATCTACGTATCGCCAAAACCCGACCGCTTATCTCGCCGGCGGTATTAGAAGAGGAAATTCCGCTGGAAACCAGCGCTTCGGAATTCATCGCGGCATCGCGAAAAACGGTGCGCGACATCCTGACCGGTACGGATGAGCGTCTGCTCATGATCGTCGGGCCCTGCTCGATTCACGATACCGAGGCCGCTACGGAATTCGCGACCAGACTCAAACAAGTCGCCGACACCGTGAGCGAAGCGATATTTGTCGTGATGCGCGTCTACTTCGAAAAGCCACGCACCATCGTCGGCTGGAAAGGTTTGCTGAACGATCCCGACCTAGATGGCAGCTATCGCATCAATAAAGGTCTGCGCTTGGCTCGTCGACTGCTCGCCGACGTCGCCGACATCGGACTACCCGCCGGGACAGAGTTTCTCGATACCACCTTCGGTCAGTACTACACCGACCTCATCAGCTGGGGCGCCATCGGTGCGCGAACCGCGGAAAGCCAAATTCATCGGCAATTGGCTTCCGGGCTCTCGATGCCTGTCGGCATCAAGAACCGCACGGACGGCAACGTCCAGGTGGCGATCGACGCCATCCTGGCCGCCAACCACCCGCACCTATTCCCGTCGCTGACGAAAGAAGGCGCACCCGCCATCCTCGAGACGCGTGGCAATCCGGACTGCCATCTGGTATTGCGCGGCGGTGATGAACCCAATCACAGCAAAGCCGACATCGTCGGCGTTCTCGAAGCCTTGCAGAGTGCCGATCTGCCGCAAATCGTTATGGTCGATTGTAGCCACGGGAATAGTCAAAACGACCCCAGCCGCCAACCCGCTATCGCTCACGAGACTTGGCGCCTGCGTCGGCAACTACCGGGCATACGCGCGCTGATGATCGAGAGCCACTTGTTAGCCGGAAGACAGGACCTGGGCGGTAAGCTAACCTACGGCATAAGCGTTACCGATGCGTGCCTGGGTTTCGAAGACACCGAGACGTTGTTGCAAGAGTTGGCTGCCAGCCCCAAGGAGGATTTATGAGCTATGAGTGGCACGATTTTATGGGCAATCTCGGCGTTGCCATGATTCTGTGGTGCTACCTGTTGCTGCAGTTGCAACGCTTGGACGTCAGTGCGGTGTCGTACTCACTCTACAACGGCATCGGCGCTGCCTTGATCATCGTTTCGCTCGTGATCGACTTCAATCTTTCATCATTCATCATCGAGATCGCCTGGCTTGCGATCAGCTTGTACGGCATCTGCCGCTGGTGGTATCAGCGTTCGCCAAAACCCCAGTAGAGGGTAGGAGGCGGCTGCCCGTCCTTTGGACGGGTTGCCGCGATGTCCTTCGTCCATCTAGCCAAACACAAAGAATCGGGGTTGCCAACGGCCTAAAGGCGCTCCTACCTCAGAAACAAGGTTGTTCAAGGTGTGCTACGGCCGCTCCTACCCCAGTAGTGGATTCCCTACCGCGCATCCTCCACCGTCAGTGGGCTGACGTATCCCGATGCCAAGCCTTTGCGGTTCATCGCGATGCCCGTCAAACACTCGCGTACCAAACGGTCGGCGTTGAGGCCGGTGATGTATCCGGGATCAACCAGCGGATTGAACTCGACGAGGTCGAACCCGACCAAGGCATTATCGGAACACAGCCCACGAATCAGCGGAAACAACTCACGAGGCGTCAGACCCCCGGGTTCCGGTGTACCGGTGCCTGGCGCAAAGGCCGGATCCAGCACATCGATGTCCAGAGAAATGAACAGATACTCCGTACCCTCTCGCGCTTCCGCCAGCACGCGTTGCATGACCGCGGGCCATCCGTCCCGCTCGATTTCGACCATCGTGTGATAGCGCATGCCCTGTTCGCGCATCCACGCGAACCCCTCTTCGCCCGGCCAATAGCCCCGAAGGCCAACCTGGATGTAGTTTTTGCCGAGAATGTGGCCTTCTTCGATCAGTCGCCTGATCGGCTTGCCGTGGGTTATCAGGTGTCCGCGTCCAAAACTACCGGCGTCGTAGTGCGCATCGAAATGAATGACGCCGACGTTCTTCTTCCCGTAGACGTCGGCAACACCGGCAACGTCCGGATATTCGAGCGAATGATCGCCACCGATGATCACCGGTATGGCCCCGGCCTCGGCGATCTCGCGAACCATCGCGCGCACCGGTTCCATGGACCGTTCGGCACTTAAATTGTCGATAGGTGCATCGCCGTAGTCCACGACCCTGAGATCCTTGGTCCAATCGACCATCACGTGCATGTGAGGATCGGTGTAGAGACCCCAGCCAAGATAAACGTCGGCAACGCGAAATTGTCTAGGCCCGTACGCCGCTCCGCGCATGCCGCTGCTCGTGTCGAGCGGCGCGCCCATGATCGCGACGTCGACTTTGCCGGCCCGCAGATCCTCGGGCGTCAACGCGACGGGCTGATGGAAGAAGGTGGGTATGCCCGAGTAGCTCGGACCGGTGTCGTACCGTTGAATGTTGACGGGACCGGGGTCACGTTTGTCTTTCGACATATCGCGACGCTGCTTCCAGATGTCGATGCTTTCGTCGTCGGCATTCAGGGGGATGTAGCGTTCGGGCTTCGAATCTTCAGCGACAAACCCGATCTGCGGTACGCACAGCAAGGCGACCAAGAGCCAACGTTTCATATACTCCCCCCAAGGATCACGCGTTGGCTTCGAAGTTTACCGTGTCAGGCTGGTCGATACCTCAACATCACGCGAGAACCATCGCTTAAGCCCTTCCGAAAGCGCGGCCCCCACAACACCCATGCGAGAGGATACTTATCACCCATGGCATCGAGCGCTCGCGCTTGGGCAATGGGATCGGTCTCAATGCTAGCGACGGCATTGACCATCGGTAGGCTTTTGTAACGCCCATTGATATCCCCCCAAACGCCGAGATCCCCAACCCAAATTCGCGAGTTGGTCAGTCCCTGCCGTATCGCCTGCGACCGCCAAGCGTCGGCCGCGCTGACGACATACATCGTCGTGCCGACGTTGGCGAACCACACCTCGGCTTGGCAGCGACTCTCGGCGCCGTTGGATCGTATCGGCGTTACGTAGATGACCTCGGATGCCTCCATGGCAGCAAGCAGTGCCTCATCGCCACGTGCCAGTTTCGGACTTAGTGCGGCGATCGCGGCTGTACCGAGCAAGGTTCGTCGGGTGATCATTGGCTGCTCCACATAGACTGCATTGCTTTATTCAGACGGTGATCGAATCGATTCGTTCAGCAATCCTTCGCAATCAAAGCTTCGGCCATTCCGTTCGAATTCAACCGTAGTAGTCATGCGGACTATTTGCAAACCCCTGCCGCGGACACGACACTAGCGCGGGGAACAAGGGAGGTGCACATGCCCAATCGTCAAATCTTGATCGACTCGTTACCGACGGGAACGCTCACGGTCGACAACTACCGGATGCAGGAGTCCCCGATACCCGAGCCGGGCGAAGGCGAGGTGCTTTGCCGCACGCTCGCCATTTCCATCGACGCGGGCTCACGTGCCGGCTTGCAAGGCAGTGCCAGCTACGCTGGCGCCCCAAAAACCGGCATCGTGATGAACGGCAACACGGTTGCCCGAGTCGAGCAGTCTCGCGCAGACGACTACCAAGTCGGTGATCTCGTGTCCTGCGGCTCCGGCTGGCAGGACTATGCCCTGCATTCGGCCCGATCCTTGACCAAACTCGATACCGCGGATGATCCGGCGCTCTATCTGGGTGCGCTGGGCGGCACCGGATTGACCGCTTACTTTGGCTTGCTCAAGGTTGGGCAACCGCAACCCAATGAGACCGTCGTCGTTTCTGCCGCAGCCGGTGCCGTGGGTCACCTCGTGGGGCAGATGGCGCGCATACACGGCTGTCGGACGGTGGGTATCGCAGGCAGCGACGCAAAGTGCGCGCGCCTGATCGACGAGCTCGGCTTCGACGCGGCCGTCAACTACAAGGAAGACAACTTTCGCCAAACACTGAAGGAGTGCACGCCGGATGGCATCGACGTTTACTTCGACAATACCGGAGGCACGATTCTCGGCAACGCGCTGTTTCGCATGAACTTGAACGGTCGCATCGCCTGCTGCGGCGTCGTCTCCCAGTACGACACGAGCAACCCGGAACCTGGTCCTAGGGGCGTGCCCGGTCTTCTGGTGAACAAACGACTGCGTATGCAGGGCTTCCTGGTGTTCGATTACGTCGCGGAATACGCAGCCGCCCGCACCACAATCGGCAAGTGGCTGGCCGACGGCGAGCTCATTGCGTGGCAGGACGAATTTCACGATCTGGAGTCTGCACCCCGGGCGCTGGTTGATCTGTTGGCCGGCGGCAACGTGGGCAAACGCATTGTAAGGGTCGCCGAATGAAGTCAATGGCCCGTTGTTTGGGCTGGTTGATTCTCACGGGTTGCGCAGCTGTCGCGCCCACAGACCCGCAATCCATTGCTCAACAATTGCTCATCGTCGACACCCACATCGACGTGCCGTTTCGGCTCCGTAACCGCCCGGACGATATCGCTCGAGCAACCGAAACAGGCGACTTCGACTATCCGCGCGCCAAAGCCGGCGGGTTGGACGCCCTTTTCATGTCGATCTACATCCCAGCCACCGTCGATGCCAGCGGCGACGCGACCCCGCTCGCCAACGAGCTCATTGATTCCGTGGAACAGCTGGCCGCCGACGCGCCGGACAAGTTTGCTATCGCGACCTGCGCCGACGATGTGCTGCGCATCAAGGCGAACGGCATGATCGCTCTGCCACTCGGCATGGAAAACGGCGGGCCGATCGGCGGAGAGCTCGACAAGCTGCGGCATTTTTACGATCGCGGCATTCGCTACGTCACGCTGACCCATTCGAACACCAATCATATTTCCGACTCATCCTACGATGCGTTCAAACGCTGGCAGGGTCTGTCGACTTTCGGTCAATCGCTGATTGGAGAAATGAACCGGCTCGGCATCATGGTCGACGTCTCGCACCTCTCCGACGATGCGTTCTGGCAGGTGCTGCGACTATCAGAGGCGCCGGTGATTGCCTCTCACTCTTCGCTACGACATTTCACCCCGGGCTTCGAGCGCAATCTCACCGACGAGATGGTGAGCGCTCTCGGGCGCAATGGTGGCGTCGTGCAAATCAATTTCGGCAGCAGCTTTCTCACCGAAGCCGCGCAGGATTATCGCAATCAATCGCGCAAAGACCTGCTCGCATATTCGTTCGCCAATCATCTAGAGGCGGACGATCCCCGCATGGTGAGTTTCCTCGAAAAGTACCGCACCGAGCATCCCTACCCCTATGCGACGCTGGACGACGTATTGGATCACTTCGATCGAGCGGTGCAACTCGCCGGCATCGATCACGTTGGAATCGGATCCGACTATGATGGGGTGGGCGATTCGTTACCTACCGGGCTCAAAGACGTCAGTCAGTACCCGAATCTGGTGGCCGGCCTCTTGGCGCGAGGCTACAGCCATCAAGACATTGCCAAACTGTTGGGCCGCAACCTCATGCGCGTGTGGCGAGCGGTAGAGGCATACGCCGAACAACAGGGCAATGCGCCCCAATGCAAAACGTAATCGCGGTCGGCAACGCCCTTACAAACGTAGCTAACAAGTAGGTAGGAGTGGCTTCAGCCGAGATTTCCGTTGTCCATCTAACGAATCGCGGCTGAAGCCGCTCCTACCTTTAGAGGCACCTCTAAGTCGCCATCGACTGGCGCACGTTCTGCACGTGCGCGGCCGTCAGTGCGATCGCGCCTGTCATCGTGGCAACGATCTCGCCCGTGTCGCCAAACCAGTGCGTGACACCCAACAACATCAACAACAATCCGACCGACCCCAGGACGATTGCCGCCGCGGCGCGATGTCGACGGTAGCCGATGAGCAATGCGACGATGCTGACCGGGTAGCCCACCGCCAACAGAAACCAGTGAAACGCTTCGTGCGAGCCGAACAAGAGCGTGCCAACCGCCGGAAGCAGCAGTAGCGTGATCGGAATAGCCAGGCAATGGGCCAGGCAGATACCCGACAGCAATATCGCGATTCGATCCAGCTTGAGCGCTTCCATAGGGGCGGTCTATCGAAAAACGCGACACCTTAACACTGTTGCGCCAGAGAGGAACCCGCACCTTGGTCGCAAAAAAACCTGGTGCCTACTATTTGAAAGCGGGCATGACCTCTTCTATGAACAGCTGCAACGCATCCCAATCGACCGGTGGCCGAAACGCGATGTTGAGACCCTTGAGACCCACGTCTTGGTATTCACCGATGCGGTCGATCGCCTGCTGAGCGCTACCCACCAAGCTACCTTGGGCACTGACGTCGGGCGTTCGGTCCTCGCCCAGATAAAACCCTACATTGATGCTGGTTTCCAACTCGTTCGGATCCCGACCAATCGCGTCGCACTCCTTGGCTAGACGCTGCAAACGATCAGCCGCTGCCTCCGGGCTCAAATAGGGCATGTTGAAACCATCCGCGTAGCGGGCGGCAATTTTCGGCGTCCGGTTGGGACCGCGTCCGCCGACCCAGAGTCGCATTTTGGGGTTGTAGGGCTTAGGACTGCACACCGCGCCTTGCACGTCGTAGTAGTCGCCCGAAAAGTCGGTGACGTCGTCGTGCCACAACGAACGAATGATGGCCAGGGCTTCTTCGAGCTGATCGAGGCGCTTGCCGAGCGGTGGGAAACCGTAGCCGAATTCGCGAAACTCTGCTTCGAACCAACCGGCGCCGATACCGATTTCGGCCCGACCGTTGGACAAGTGATCGATGGTCACCGCCGCTTTGGCAAGCACCCCGGGGCTACGAAACAAAGCACAGAACACCAAACATCCCACCCGCACGTTTTGTGTCAGACTCGCGAGTGCGGCCATCGTCGCAATCCCTTCAAAACAAGGATTGTTACGATCTTGGAGTGGGTTCGCATAAAAGTGGTCCCACACCGAGATCCAGTGGAACCCGCTCTCGTCGCCGATGCGCCAAAGTGATTTGATGTCCTCCATCGACAGATCTTGAGGGCCGGCATGCATACCAATCTTTATCGTCATGTCGGCAGCCTGACCTGCTAGTTCTCTGGCCCTGTCACGATGCCACGCTCGAGCAATCGGCGAATCTCTTCTTCGGAGTAACCGGCTTCCTGCAACACTTCGACGCTGTGGTCACCTACGCCCGGTGCCCTGGATGGCGGGCGTTTGCTCTCTTCCGCGACAAAGATGGGGCTGTTGATCGTCCATCGATAGTCATCACCCGGATCATTCGTCGGAATGATTACATCGTTCGCGATCAGTTGTGCGTCGTTGACGACGTCACCCATGGGCGCTACCACACCGCAGGTGATGTCGTGTTCATCGAACACACGCATCAATTCGTCCTGGGCGTACTTCACGGTTTCGACGCTGATCAACGCAATCAACTCCCGGCGATTTTTCATGAGCACACGCATGTCCGAGAAGCGTTGGTCTTCTGTCCACTCCGGATGATCGAGGGCTTTTGCCAGCTGGGGCCACTCCCGGCTTGTGTTGATGATCGCCAACACCACGTAGCGATCATCCCGCGTGGGATAGGTGCTCGTGAAGGGGCTAAACCAGCCTTTGGCCTGTTTGTAGGCGCCGAGATCCAATCCGGCGATCACACCCTGCAAGGCCATACCATTCGCCCAAACCCCATTGGCGACAAGCGACGTTGAAACATGACAGCCAACACCGGTACGTTCGCGTCGAAACAAACCTGTCATGATCGCCCCGTACATGCTCATCGCCGTCGAGTGATCGCCCATGCCCGGTGCCGCAGCCAGCGGGGTCTGTCCCGAATCGCGGACAAAATCCATCATGCCCGAACGCGCCCACCACGCGGTGATGTCGAACGCCTTGCGCGCAACTTCCGGGCCTTGCATGCCATAGCCGGTTAGCTGGGCAAAGATGATGCGCGGGTTTATGCCTTTGAGTTGCTCATAGGTCATCTGAAACCGTTGCAGTTGATCGTCCAAGAAGTTCGTGAGAATGACGTCGGCGTCCTCCACGAGTTTGTGCAACAGCGCTTGACCGTCTTCGTTGGTGAGATCGAGCGCCAGGCTACGTTTGTTGCGTGAGGTGAGCTGCCAGTGATAGCCGACGGGGTAATTACCGACGAGCGCACGATAACCGTCGCCGTTGGGCGGCTCTATCTTGATCACATCGGCACCGAAGTCGGCCATGACCGTAGCGGCTCCCGGCCCGGCAAGAAACGATGCCGCGTCGATGACGCGAATGTCTTCCAACAGGTAAGCCATTGGTTTCTCCCAGTGACTAGCGACGATCTAGACGAAAGATGAGGCCCTTCGCCACCCAGCCGTCAACCTCGTCGATGTCATATTTGTCCGTATAAGCCGCGGCCACTCGCGCACGCTCAGTCGGATCATCGACCTCCATCGCGTGCAGCGGGTATAAGCGTCTGCCAAGCCTTGCCTTCACCGAGCGATCTTCGTCGATGAAACCGCTCCACCTGGTACCCTCTGCGCCGGTCGCCACGTAGAGATCCGAGCCGATGCCGACGCTCCAGATGTTGATCGAATACGGATCGGTTGGGCGTGTTTCTAGCTGGATGGTACCTGGAACGGCTGCCCATTCAACGGGGGCGTCGTTCGCCTCACCGGACAACTGCCCACCTGGAATGGTTGCGACCGGTTCGCTGCACGCCGCGAGCGAAAGTGTGCACACCGCGCTAACGACGAATCGGTTTATATTCACAACAACCCTCAACCGTCCAGTTCGGCCATGCTACGCCATGCCTGACGGAACCGAAACTAGACCACAGGGGGCAAAAGCGGGTAGCTTGCTACTCTTCTTCGTTGGGAGTCTATGTGCCGATATTGACCATTGATCAACTGCGTCAGTACCTCGAAGGTTCGCCGTTCATTCAGTGGGCCGGGATGAAAATCGAGAGCGCCGATCCGGACGCAGAGACCCTGACGATGCGAATGGCGATGACTCCGGACATGGAACGCGCGGCCGGAACGGGACAGTTTCACGGCGGGCCCATTGCAGCGCTGATCGATACCGCCGGTTGCTATGCATTGGTCATGCTGCTCGGTCAATCCGTACCCACCGTCAACTTCCGTACCGACTACCTGCGACCAGCCGTGAATACCGATCTGACCGCTATCGCCAAGGTGCGGCGCGTCGGTCGGACAGTTGGTGTCGTAGACGTGGACGTTGTCGATGACAATGCGAGGCTGGTCGCGGTCGGACGCGGCACGTTCGGTTCGAACGCTGGATAACGCGCGATTCGGGGCCTGAGGAGACAAGCATGAATCAACTCGATCACGTCGTCATCGCGGCGCCGGATCTGGACGCCGCCAAAAGGCGTTTTCAGGAGCGGACCGGCATCGCGCCGGTAGACGGTGGCCAGCACGTCGGACTCGGCACACGCAACGCCTTGGTTTCGTTCGGCAGCGGACGCTATTTGGAAATCATCGCACCCGATCCGGAACAAGATTTGAGCAGCGGTTTTGGGGCTGCCTTGGCCGAACTCGATGACGAGTCGCTGCTGCATTGGGCCGTTAGAGTAGTTGGATTGCAATCGGTTGCCGATCACGCGACCAGCATCGGATTCGATGCGGGTCTCATTCGCCGCACGTCTAGGGCACAACCTGATGGTACGTTGCTCGAGTGGGAACTGATGGGCGTGAGCGGCCACGATCTCGGCGGGTTCGTACCCTTCTATATCGACTGGTTGGAATGCCCCCACCCATCCGATACGACGCCGGTGGTCGGCGCGCTCACACGTTTTGAACTGACCCTACCGGAGGGCGACAACGCGCGCCGGCTGTTGGACCCAGCCCCAGACGGCATCACCCTCCTGACCGGCGAGCCTTGCTTGCGCGTGAAATTTGAATCACCCGAGGGACCGATCGACTACGAGAGTCGAGATTTGACCGGCTTCTCGATGTAGCGAATCCGCGAATCCGGCCCGGCCGCAGGCTCGCAGGCTATGGGACCAACACGATCTTGCCGAACACTTCGCGATCTTCCATCAGACGCTCCGCTTCTCGCACGTCTTGCAACGGCATGACTCGATCCACCACGGGCTCCAATCGGCCAGCTTCGGCATAAGCCAACATCGCTTCGATGTCGGAGCGCCGCCAACCGTTGGAACCCAGCAGGCTGAGTTCGTAGGTCCAGACATACCGTATGTCGATCTGCTCATCGAACCCGGCTGTCGCGCCGCAGGTGACAAGCCGGCCGCCGACCTTCATGCAACGCGTGGAATCCACCCACGTTCCACCGCCGGTACAGTTGATGACCATCTCCACCCCGCCGCCGCCTACCACGCGTGGTTTGCCGACCAAGTCCCAAACGGCTTCACGCATATCGTGATCGACGTAGTTGACCAAGTGATCGGCTCCCAGCGTTTTCAAGCGGCTCAACTTAATCGCGGTGCTGGCGCACGCAATCACCTCCGCACCGGCCATCTTCGCGAGCAGCACACAAGCGGTGCCGACGCCGCCGCTCGCACCCAACACCAAGACCTTCTCGCCCGCCTCGATCTTGCCCCGAGTCATCATCATGCGGTGCGCCGTAGCATATGCGAGCGGGATAGCCGCCGCGGCTTCGAAACTGACACTGTCCGGAATCGGAACCAGTTGCACGGCATGGCACACACAGTATTCTGCGCGCCCGCCGTCGAAGCGTTCGCCGATCATGCCGCCGCCGTTCTCTGCTCGCGGCGCAGGATCGATCAGCGCCCGCATGCCTGGCTCTACTCCATCCACGCCGGCACCCAACTCCACGACTTCACCCGCAACGTCCGAGCCGATGATGAGCGGTAGCGGAAGCTTGATGCCCGGCATACCGCGGCGGCTGAATACGTCGTGATAGTTTATGGAGCTGGCGCGTACCCGTATCTTGACCCACCCCTCGGGAATGGCCGGTTCCGGGTAGTCGGACTCAAAAACGATCTGATCCAGATCACCGTGCTGGTACACCACGGCAGCGCGCATCGCCGGCTCCCCTTTTAGCAGTACCGCATTCTATACCGGCACATCACCCGACTGCCCTTGGAGTAACCAACGAATCATCGGTAGATGCTCGCGACCGATATAGATATCGTCCGCGACGTAATAGGCAGGCACGTTTACCGCACCCCGTTCCAAGGCTTCAGCAGCAACATCATCCAGCGCGTGTTGGGCTTCGCTCAGCAGGTAGTCGTGGAACCCTTCGCTTGCGCCGCCCACACGTCCGAGTGCGGCCGCCACATCGACTTCGCTGGCGGGATCGAGTTCTCCGGCCCAAACCCGATCGAACACATCGCCGACGTAAGCGTCTGCAAGACCCTCGCGGCAAGCCCACAGCAATCCGGCATTGGCGACGAAACTTTCCATATCGTGCGTCGGTTGAACGAACCGAATATTCTGCTGCCGCGCATAGAACGCCCTTTCCCGCCGTCGATACTCGGTCCTCACGCGAGCATGTATTGCGCCTTTCGAATTGGCCACGCCGGTGCGTTGGCGCGGCTGCAAATGGTAAGGTCGCCAATCAACGGTGATGCCGCATTCTTCTGCGAGCTTCTGAGTCGGTCCGAGTGCGAGTCGCGCGTCCGGGCTTTTGAAGTCTATGTAGACGACCAGATTCATCAGACGTTTCAATAGGCGACGTCTGGCAGAGTTCCCGCTCGACCGCCTAGATACCATCGCACCGCCGGCAGATGCTCGCGCCCGAAGAATACCTGGCCATCGATGAGGTAAGTCGGTACACCAAACAATCCCGCAGGGTGCAACTTATCTTGCAGCGCGTCGTGTCGCACGCGACCTTCCCCGGTTAGATATTCCCGAAAGCCGTCAGTCGAAACTTTGGCCTGGCGCAACTCCTGCTCGATCACGGAAGGGTTTTCGATGTCGAGTTCGCGCCGCCAAAATTGTTCGTAAACCGAAAACGAGTAGCGCCGTAGTCCGGCAAGATCGTTATCCTTGGCCCACAACAAGCCGATGGCCGCCAACGATGAATCCCAAATCTTGGTCGTGCCCTTGATCGTGATCCCGCGCAATCGTGCCGTACGTTTCGCATCGCGGTAGGCATACTTCACCGAGGCCCACTGCGCCGGCGAGCGCTGATTTTCCAGCACCTTGCCCTTGCCGTCGGTTTTGGCCGAACCCGCGTAGCTTGGTATATCGAGGGTCAACGGCCGCCAATCGATCTCGATCCCGAAATCGTCTTCCAGCTGATACGTGGGCTCGAGCGCCAGATAAGCGTACGGGCTTTTGTAGTCGATATAGACGATGAGCGGCGCGTCGGTTTGAAGCGGGTGCATCGGCCCACCTTAGCACCGGTCTCGACCCTGTGTTAGCGTTGCGGTCGGGAGGCGCACTATGAAATTCGGTCTATTTGGCATCGGCTCTGGGATCTGCACTCAACCAGAGGTCGCGCGCAACGTGGCGCGTGCCGCGGAAGACGTCGGCATCGAATCGCTGTGGACGGGTGAGCACGTCGTGCTGCCCGATCCGCGGGAGCCACCCTCGCCCGCTCCGCCGAATTTTGCGATGCTGCACCCATCGACGTCTCTCGCTTTTCTGGCCGGCGTAACCACTCGCGTCAAACTCGGTACCGGCATCGTGTTGATCGCCCAGCGCAATCCAGTGGTGCTGGCCAAAGAGATGGCGAGTCTCGACGTCGTCAGCCAAGGCCGCTTGATCCTGGGCATCGGTGCGGGCTATCTGCACCAAGAATTTGCCGCGTTGGGTATTCCCTTCAACGAGCGTGGCGCACGTACCGACGAAGCCATCGAGGTCATGCGCGCCCTGTGGACCCAAGCACACCCCTCCTTTGATGGGCGCTTCACGCAGTTTGCGAATATCGATGCCGAGCCCCGGCCCGTCCAGACCGGTGGGCCACCTATCGTCGTCGGCGGTACCAGCGATGCGGCATTGAAGCGTGCCATCCGCTCCGCCCAAGGCTGGTACGGTTTTGCGCTGAACGTCGAGCAAACTGTCACCGTCGTAGAGCGTTTGAACCAGTTGGCCAACGAGATCGAGCGCCCCGCTGCATTGGGCGAGTTGGAGCTATCCGTCACCCCGGGCCTGCGCCTAGACGATCAGATCGTCACTGACTTTGCAGAAGCCGGCATCGAGCGACTCATTGCACTCATGCCGCAAGACACCGAACAATCGGTGCTAACCCACATCGAAAATCTTGCTGAGTTGATCGGCTAAACAGGTGGAGGAAGCAAAGTGAAAAACCTTTGGTTTCATTTGATGCCCTACAAAGAACTGCCTGACGAGTTTCGTGAGGAGCATCCGTCGGTTTGGGTCAACATCGATTCACGACTGTTCGACCCGGAACGCGCGCATGTCATGTACAACGAATTCATGGACGAGTTGGAGTACGCGGCCGAGGTCGGATTCGACGGCATCTGCGTCAACGAGCACCATTCCAACGGCTATGGAATGATGCCTTCGCCGAATCTCATTGCCAGCACGCTGGCGCGGCGCACATCAGACGCCGCGTTGTGTGTCATGGGTAACAGCCTCGCGCTGTACAACCCGCCGGTGCGGGTGGCCGAGGAATTTGCCATGCTGGACTGTATCTCGGGCGGTCGTTTGATCGCCGGATTCCCGGTCGGCTCGCCGATGGATACAGCCTTCGCCTACGGTCAAAACCCCTCAATGCTTCGCGATCGTTACTACGAAGCTCACGACCTCGTAATGAAGGCCTGGCAAGAAGAAGACACGTTCTCGTTCAACGGCCGGTTCAATAAGCTCCGGTACGTCAACGTCTGGCCGCGACCGGTGCAAAAACCGCATCCGCCGATATGGATTCCGGGCGGTGGCTCGATCGAAACCTGGCGCTGGTGTGCTGAACTCGACTATGTGTACAGCTACCTCTCTTATTTTGGCTACAAACTCGGCCTAAAAACCATGCAGGGTTTTTGGGAGGAGATGGACAAGCTCGGCAAGGATCGCAATCCCTACCGCGCCGGCTTCCTCCAGTTTGTCGGCGTCGCCGAGACCCACGAAGAAGCCCTTGCGCTCTACAAAGAGCCGGCGGAATACTTCTACGGTCGCTGCCTGCACGTAAGCCCGACGTTCGTCCAACCGCCGGGGTATACGACGGAGGCGACCATTCGTGCGCGCGTGCAATCTCAAATCGTCGCGGCGGCGACCAAGGAGCGCAGCAAGCAGCATAGCGGCGGTGGCTTCGGCGGCGGTGCGACGACGTGGGAAGAGATAGTAGAGGCGGGCTACGTAATCGTCGGTACGCCGGATGAGGTGGCGGAACGAATCAAAGAAGTCTGCACCAACCTGAACGTTGGCAACCTCATGCTGCTGCTGCAGTTCGGCAACATGGATCACGACCTCACCAAATACAACACCAAGCTGTACGCCGAGCAGGTGCTGCCACAAGTGCGAGATCTGTTCTCCGAATGGGAAAATCGGTGGTGGCCGCGACCGATGGCGAGCGAGGCGCGACACGCGCCCAGCGAGGTCGCTTGATGGAGGAACGCTACGTTTCATTCAACGGCGTTGAAGCTCGCGTATGGGAGCAAGGCGAAGGTGAACCGGTGGTGTTTCTCCCCGGTTTCATGGGCTTGCCGAAATGGATTCCGTTTCTCGACTTGTTAGCCGAGCAACGCCGCGTCATCGTACCTTCGCTACCGGGATTTCCCGGCGCGGCCGGCCATCAACAACTCGATGAGTTGTCTGATTGGGTGGTGGCGACCTTGGAGATCCTCGAAGCCGCAACGGACGGACCGGTCGACTTGATTGCAAGTTCGGTCGCGGCCGCACTGGCGCTGGAGGTTGCGGCGACCAACCGGCCACTAATCAAACGGCTGGTACTAATTGGGCCCTTCGGTATCTATGACGAAGCCGACCCCGCTCCCGACCCGTGGGCACAGCGACCCGGGCCGAAGAGCTATCCGGGCCTGTTGTGCGCCAGGCCGGAACGCTTCGAGGAACTTTGGTCGAAGCCCGACGACGCCGAAGAGATCGAGTGGCAGATCATTCAGATACGCGGCCGTGAAGCGGCGGCCCGTTATCTTTGGCCGCTGGGGGATACCGGTATATTGAAACGCGCCTACCGGTTGACCCAGCCAATGCTGCTGATACGCGGCAGCGAGGACAAACTCATCCCAGCGAGCTATTTGGAAAAACTCAAGGCCGCGGTCCCGGGCGAGGCCGCTATTCAAGAATTGGCCGGCGCCGGGCACCTCGTGGAGCTCGACGAACCCGAAGCGCTGGCCGGATCGATCAACCAATTTTTGGGCTGACCGATCTGGAGTTCCGTGGTGGCCCGAAGGTTAGCCGCCCGTCGGTGACCGCTCGGGGTCGGACTCCTGCACTCTCGCCCCACGCAGGATGTTGCGCACGGCCTGGTTACCCTCGTGGCAGGCGTATTCGTGAATCTTCGCACCACGGCGCGAGACGAGGGGTATCTCGACGGTCCACGGCGCAGTATAGATCTCGGGGTCCTCGATCGTCGCCCGCCACAGGATGGTGTCCTCATCGACACGCGTGAAGCGCTCTACCACACGCAGTTGCGAGGTGTGGGGGATGCCCTTGATGCGGCGCTGTGAGGCGCTGGTCGCGATCCAACCGCCGTCGATGTAACCGAGCGTCTCGACGATGAGCGTGTCCCCTTCCCAGCGCCCTCGAGGCTCGCCATTCCAGAAACGAATGCCCTCTCCCAACCGCGGGCGACCGTCGAGCGGGATGATGCGCGCCTCGTGGATCATTTCGTAGTGGATGACAACGGTGCCGGGCGTCTGCAGGATGCTGTAGTAGTTGTTGTAGCCCGCCGGGAACATAGCCCCCGGCATGCCTCGCGTGATGCAGCGATCCCAAGGGCTCATGGTCTCGTAGGAGTCGGTGCTCCGACGTCGCGCTTCGTCGCGACGGGCCTCGGCTGACCGGCGCACCGGGACCCTGCCGTCGGGCGGATCGACCACCAGTGAGGAACGACCGGTTCCGACGACGCTGGTGCCGAAATCCAACCAGACCAGATTGTAGGCGCCGACGTTGCCCCCCACCGGGGGCGCCTCGGTCTTCGGAGGCCCCGCCTTCGCGTCCCGCGCTCTCGCGGCCCGGATACGCGTGGCGGCCGCCGCGGCCTCTTCAGGCGTCACGAACTGTTTCTCGGCCTGACCCAACGGCCTCTCGAAGGGCGTGAGCGTCTCGTTCGACCAAACCCCTTCGAGGTCCGGCGCTCCCCAGGCGGTGCGGGGAGTTCGCCATTCGGTATCCTCGGCCATCGCGGGAAGTCCCGCGGGCAGCGCAAGCAGAAGAGCCGTTGCAACTCTCAGCACGGATTTCATCGGTAGTCGCGTCCTCTCGCCGGATGTTCTGCGGAAGTCTTTATACGCCCTGGAATGCAGGAACTGCAAATGGCCGACATTTCTCGAGCATCCCCACACATCCCGAAGAGTACGCACGATCGTCCCCTAGCAGTCTGTCGGATTTGGACCGCCGTAGCGACGGGCGGGTCCGGGGGTTTTTGGCGCGGCAAAACGCTCTACATGACTGCCCGCACGAGCCTGTATCGAATCAAGTTGAGCGCCGAAGGACTGGTCTACCGCGGCGACTAACAACGTAAGATCGACCAAGCGATGATGGGCAAACCGTGCTTCTGAGTCCTTTAGATCAGCGTGTCTTCCACATCTCTCTCTGTGGCACGGAATGGGCCGAAGCGCTCGAGCGCCAGCGTCGCAGCCGCCGATGCGAAGCGGCCGGCCTGCTCCCCGCGACCGAGCTCACCTTGTGGACACGGAGATCCGAGTTGCGACGAGGGTAGATGTTTTCGAAGGTGGTGGTAGTCGCGCTGTAAAGGCAGGAAACGTCGATCTTCTCGGTCTTGAGCTCCGTGAGCAGGAGTAATTCGT
>JAPUIA010000261.1 GCA_027297435.1 Gammaproteobacteria bacterium
GTGCCGTGTCCAAACAGATATTTACCCTCGTACAGGTACAACGGCAGCAGGTCAGTATCGTTGTCGTTGCCGATGCTGGAGATGTTATCGACACCCACATACGGACTGGTGCCTGCGCGTATGCCAACACCGAGGCCTACCGTTCCGCGCTGAGCATCGACGATGGGTATCTCCGTGACACCCAGATCAGCTCGCGCGAGCGTCGCAGCGATGCCCAGCAGACCAACAACCAGGGACGCCCAGACCTTTTTCATGAGTGGCGGTGCTCGCCTGAGTAGTGAAGCGACAAAACGCTCACATTCATCGGCTGTGCTCCCCATTCAATCTATATCATCGGACGACTCCTAGCCTATTGCGGCGTCGCGCCGTCTTCTATGGGACGATGGTCCAATAACGGGACTGCTTCCGCGTCCATAAGCTCTACTTTGTGCAATGCAAAGTAAATAGAGGGGGTAAGGATGGCAAAGTGCTTCCGATTCTTTCTTGTTCTTCTTGATGTAGTGGCATCGGCACGGTCCGCATTCGCTGACGTCCGGTCGAAATTCATGAGCTCTCTTGTTTGTTGGGTTGTTTTTTTTGTCGTGTTTTCGTCACCATTCGTCGCTGGTGCAGCGTGCCCGGAGGGTGAGGAGATCAAGCGTCCGAAAATTGGCTTGGTTCTCGGTGGTGGCGGTGCCCGCGGTGCAGCGCACATCGGTGTAATCAAAAGGCTCGAGGAGCTCAACATCCCCGTCGACTACGTGGCCGGCACCAGCATGGGTTCCCTTGTTGGCGCCCTCTATGCGACTGGGATGAATGCCGATGAGCTGGACCGTACCATCCGCTCGCTCGAGTGGGCCGACTTGTTCAACGACAACGTTCGTAGAACCGACAGGCCTTTTCGGCGGAAGCGCGATGATGACTTGAGCCTGTTTGGCCCGAAGTTCGGGGTTGGCCGTGACTCCACATTGCTGCCGCGAGGTGCAATCAGCGGACAGAAAATCTCGTTTCTGTTCGAATCTCTCGTACACGATCGTGTGCAAGTCGACGACTTTGATGACCTGCCTGTGCCGTTTCGCGCGGTTGCGGCCGACATTGCCACCGGACGAGTTGTGGTGCTGGACAGCGGAAACCTCGCGCTGGCCATGCGATCGAGCATGTCGGTGCCTGGTGTTTTCGATCCTGTCGAGCTGAACGGTCATCTGCTGGTCGACGGTGGTATCGTCAACAACGTGCCGGTCGACGTGGTGCGAACCATGGGGGCAGATCGGCTCATCGTCGTGGACGTAGGTTCCCCACTGACACCCCGTGATGAGTTGAACAACCTGCTTTCGGTGTTGGGCCAGATGACTGGGATGCTCATTCGCAACAATGTGGAAGCGCAGTTGGCAACGCTGAAGCAGGGTGATCTTCTCATTCGCCCCGACCTGGTGAATGTCACGTCGACGGATTTCGCCAAATCCAGCCAAGCGATAGACATCGGTTACCGGGCTGCCGACGAATTAAGCGAGAGCCTCGCCAGCTTCTCAGTGAGCACGGCCGAACATCAGGCACATCGCTTACGCATCGAAAGCTGCACGGCATCATCGAACGTTATCCAGTTCGTCCGGTTGAATAACCAGTCGCGGTTCAGCGATTCGCTGATCCTCGCGCGCCTGCGAATCGAGGAAGGGCAGCCACTGAATGTAGATCTGCTGGAAGAGGACATCCAACAGATCTACGCGTTGGGATTTCTCGAACTGGTACGTTATGAAGTTATCACGGAAAACGGGCAAACCGGCGTTGTTGTCCACGTCACCCAGGATGCACGAGGCACGGCGTTTGCCCAGTTGGGGCTGGACTATTCGGGTGATCAACGCAACAGCCAGTTGAACGTGAGGCTCAGCTATCTCAAGACTGACCTCGACGAGCTCGGCTCGGAGCTGCGCGTGCTGACGCAGTTCGGCAACGATCCGGGGTTGATGACTGAAATCTACAAACCGCTGAGTACGCAGCGGCGATGGATAATAAACCCAAAGTTGTTTGCCTCCCGGTCGGACGTCACAACCTACGACTCGAGTGGCAACGCGCTGCAGACGTTTCAGATCGATGAAGTTGGAGGCTCCGCACGTCTCATGCGAGAGATCGGCAACTATGCGGCGGTTTTTGTTGGTGTGGAAAGGGCATCGGGAGCGGTCGACATCGAAACGGGTGACCCAACATTCCGCAACGTGAATTTCAACGACGGTGGATTTTTAGCAGGAATCCAATGGGATCGGATGGATGACTTCTACCTGCCGTACTCAGGGGTTTTCGTCGATGCGCGCTACTCCTGGTCGGACGAGCGCCTGGGCGCGGATCTAGAGTACGAGCAGGTACGCGTCGATGCTGGGATTGCAAAGTCGTTTGGCCGCCATACGGTGATTGGGCTCGCTCGTTACGCGACGACCTTGGATAACGATGCGCCGGTATACCGGTTGTTCCGAGCGGGCGGTTTTGCCCGTTTGACCGGGTTCAACGACGACGAGCTGGTTGGTCAACACTTTGCGATGGGCCTGCTCTCACATCGGTACGAAATCGGCAGAAACGGATTCTGGCCCGCATACGTAGGGACATCCATCGAGTACGGCAACGTTGCGGACTTTCGTAACGAGCTGTTCGATGACGCGGTGTTCAGCGGAAGCGCGTATTTGGGTTACCGTTCCCCGATTGGCCCACTCAACGTGGGTTATGGATTTATCGAAGGCGGACGCGAGCGATTCTTCGTGCGCATCGGCAACGTCTTCGGTCGCGGCAACATCGCGCGTTAGCTCAGCGATAGGCACCCACACGCACTCCCAAATGATCCTTAGTTTAGGATCATTGGGTGCTGGCGCAGATGGGTCTATAGGTCTTAGGTCTCATGGCTCTGAGCCCAGCCAGATATTTCAGCGGATAGCTGAGCTATTCGGCGCCATGCAAGTCCGGGGGATCTTCAGTGTTGGCGAAGTCGAAAATCGGCTCCCGCTTCACCGGATCGCTCTAACGATGTAAAAACGCCTATTTCGTCGAGCCTCGCGTCGAACGCTGCGAGTGCATCACGGCTGCCGGTGATGGCGTCAAGGTAAACGATACCCACCGCCAACAGCGCTAATACGCCGAGAGTCAGGCAAGCCCGCTCGAAAATTCAATGATTCTCACAAGCCAAGATTCTCCCATTGATCTACCGACCATCTCAACCACTGCTGAACGCCTGTTGCTGTGTCAGAGCAGTAGTTGCACTAAGGTCCAATACCGCACCCTCGAACATCCGCTGACAATGAAGCAAATCGACATCGATGGTCCAGCGTAACAGCTGACTGGATACAGAAAAACCGAGTACTCACACCCATGCAAGCTTTAAAGGTCCTTTGACACATTGCTTGAAAAAGGGGTGAGTTGCTACTTTGGCTGACCCCGAGGATGGGATCCATGATGAAAACGACGACAATCGCCATCCGCACTATTGTGGTAGCGGGTTCGGCCCTGCTCTCATTAGCCTGTAGCGAACCGCCGCCGGAACCGTCGGCCTTCGTTGCACGGCCAGTCAAAAGTATCGTCGTGGCGCCTCCCGCCGGCAAAGGCATACGCAACTTCCCCGGCAGAATTGATTCAGCGAACAAAGCAGAACTTTCCTTTCGAGTAAACGGCAAGCTGGATCGTCTTCTGGTGAGCGAAGGTGAGGTCGTCAAACAAGGGCAGCTGTTAGCCGAGCTGGACAAGACAGATTTCGAGATTGTGAAGAGAGATCGGCAGGCGACCTGGGATCGGGCTGACAAAGACTATGTTCGAGCCAAGGATCTGGTGGGCAAAGGGGTCATATCGACGCGCGATTACGATGAGGTGGAAGCCAACTTCAAAACCGCCGGCGCAGCGCTCGAGCGTGC
>JAPUIA010000262.1 GCA_027297435.1 Gammaproteobacteria bacterium
CAACCGGGTACATTGCAGGTCGCGGCCGGATACGTTCTGTACGGCTCAAGTGTGGTGTGCATGCTGACCACCGGGCACGGCGTGGACATGTTCGTGCTGGATCTATCGATCGGCGCATTTGTGTTGGTGAAGTCCAAGCTCAAGATGCCTGCGTCGAACAAGATTTACTCAGTCAACGAGGCCTACGTTGATAGTTTTCCCGATGGGTATCGACAGTATTTGGAATGGGCGCATGCCAACGGCTATTCGGGCCGGTACATCGGGTCGATGGTCGCGGACATTCATAGGACATTGCTCAAGGGCGGCGTGTTCATGTATCCGCCGACAAAGTTGCATCCGCAAGGCAAGCTGCGATTGATGTACGAGGCGAATCCGATGGCGATGATCGTCGAGCAGGCAGGCGGCAAGGCGCTCGTTGGTGACGAGCGCATTCTCGAGATCCAACCGACAACGCTACATCAACGCACCAGTGTTCTGATGGGTTCACCTGATGAAGTGGATCACGTGTTGGAGCATCTGGACGCCAACGGTTGATGGCCATCGCATTGCCCGTTCAGTAACACCTGCGTACGAACGGAGCCGGACCCGTTCGTAACAAACCACGAGATTCATGGCAGTCAAACCGGCCCAATTAGCGATCAAGCAGATTCTGGCCTGGGCTGATGCGCATGCCAAACGCTACCACCGCTGGCCACCGAGCAACACCAGCACAGTCCCCGGCAAGGCCGGGCGGGCCGGGATGACTTGGCGAAAGATCGATGACGCTTTGAACTTTGGGATGCGCGGGCTTCCCGGCGGTTCATCCCTAGCCAAGCTGCTTGCCCAAGAGCGGGACAAGCGGCCGTACTTCTATCTGATTCCTCTGACCAATGATCAGATTCTTGAGCTGGCAGACAGGCATCACCGACGTACCGGCACCTGGCCGAACCGGGATTCAGGCGTAGTAGTCGGAGCGCCGGATCGAAGCTGGAGTGCAATCAACGCGAGACTGAGAACATACGGTCACGAGCATGGCCGACGTTTTTCACTGGCCAGCCTGTTGGCTGAAACAAATCGCAAGCGAAACCCCGCCAACCCGCCCCCGCTGACGATCGCGCAAATACTCCAGTGGGCTGATGCTCACTACGCCCATACCGGCGAATGGCCGCAGAGGAAGAAATCAGGGCCCGTACGCAATGCAGCCGGTGAGTCGTGGCCGACGATCGATAGCTACCTGCGAAATGGCACCCGCAAACTTCCCGCCATCGGCGGATTGGCGGCACTGCTCGACAAATACCGCAACATACGCAACAAGGCCAGTGCACCGCCGGTGACCATCGAACATATTCTTGACTGGGCCGACGCCCATCACCGACGCACAGGCAATTGGCCAACAGCGCAGTCCGGCACCGTACATGGAGTACCTAATGAGAATTGGTTGTCAATCAACGGAGCTCTTCACTTTGGCCGCCGTGGTCTCCGAACTCGTATCTCGTTGGCGCAGTGTCTCGTCCAGTATCGTGGAAAACGGGATCTGCGGAATCCTCCACGTTTGACCGCCAAACAAATCCTCGGTTGGGCCGATGCTTTTTACAAACGCAGCGGTGACTGGCCAGCAAGACACTCCGGCCGGCTTGAGGAGGATCCGCAGGAGAAGTGGTCGACGATCCATGCTGCGCTCACGAACGGCACGCGCGGGCTGCGCGGCCGTTCATCCTTGGTCAAACTGCTTTCCAAACATCGCAAGACCCTGTATCGACGAAAGGGTCTGCCGCTGAAGCGCAGCCAGATTCTGGACTGGGCAGCGGCACACCACGAATTGACGGGCAAGCTGCCAAACAAGAAGTCCGGTCACGTCCGCGATATCCCCGGCGAGACCTGGGCGGCAATCGATGCGTCGCTTCGAGTGGGTTCGCGCACCTTGCCCAGCGGCTCGTCTCTCGCTGAACTCCTCAAACGGCACTACACCCCGGCCTACCAAGGCGTGGGACAACGCTTGACGACCGAGAAGATTCTCAAATGGGCGGACGATTTTCGCCGACGCCTCGGCCGCTGGCCGACGAAGAAATCCGCGTTTGTCGATCCATCGAGAGGCGAGAAGTGGAGCACTATCGATCTCGCGTTGCGGGAAGGTCATCGCGGCCTGACGGCAGGCTCATCCTTGCACAAGCTGCTTCGCGAAAATCGGTCAAATCCGTAACGCTCGGCGAGCGCTTTATTCGCCAAGGAGAAGTCTGTCGGACTACCATAACGATGCTATGAAACGCCGTGACCTTGAGAAACATCTTCGTGAGCATGGATGCGAGCGACACCATCACGGTGGTCGGCACGATGCTGAGATAAACGCCAAGACACTACGGCAAGTGTCGGTGCCACGGCATAACGAGTTGAAGCGGGGAACAGTTCGGGCGATTTGTGAGAAGCTCGAGGTGCCGTCGCCCGACTAGGCGGCGCCGCCCTCAGCGGCTTTGAGCTGTTCGAAGAGCTTGGCTCGTGATTCTTGCAGAGATTCCATCGCGTCACGAGCCATGGCAAAGGCCTCGGAAATCGTCTCAGCCTCGGTGACGAGCTGTGGGTCCAGCGGCGAGGTGACAACGTACCCCCCCTCTTCGGCCTCCTGCAAAAGCAGCACAAGGTCGCCGTCGCTCACCGTGTAAGATCTTGGGTTCTGGCTCACCATCGTTTGATATCGGCCATCTGTCGGGGCTCCATCGAGCTATATCATAGCCGCCAACCTTGCATATGGCTCTGGGCTATGTCCCACTTTGCCTTCGCTCTTTCATCGAGCCCCACGCTTCAAGAACGCACCTGCCATGACGACACAAGCTACAACAACAAGTGTGACCCTTTCCCGCAGCACGAACCAAGCGCTGGGGATCGGTCAGTTCGCGATCAACTTCATGAATGGTTCCATTGGTGAACCGGACGCAGCCATGTTAGATCGCACGCTGAGGTTCTTCACCGATAGCATGATTTGCGGCCTGTCCGCGATCGCGCTGGGAACGAACGCGCCGACCGTTCTGCGCGAAGAAGCGTTTGAATACGAGCGGGCCGGGGGCGTGCCGATCTTTGGATCAAACAAGCGCGTCGCGCCAGAGAAGGCGATCGTCGCGAACTGTGCCGCGGTGCGCGAGTGGGATTCCAACGGGACAAACTTCGGCTACAACCCCAAGCTGGGCCACACCGCGGGCGAGTTCGGCCACAACGATTTCTATCCCGTCGCGGTCGCAGCAGCGCAACTGGCGAACCAGGACGGCGCCTACGCGCTGCGCGGGATGGTGCTGCTGGATGAAATTCGTGGTCGGCTCGCTGAGGTCTTCAGCCTCAAGAGCTACAAAATCGATCACGTCGTCCATGGGGCGATTGCGTCAGCGGCGACGTATGGCGCCATGCGCGGCGCAACCGCCGAGCAGATCGAATCGGCAATCGGCATGACCGTCGCGCATTACATCCCATGGCGCGCGATACGAGCCGGCAAACAACTATC
>JAPUIA010000263.1 GCA_027297435.1 Gammaproteobacteria bacterium
ACTGTCGGTCCGACACCCCAAATAAAGCCGTCGTCACGATTTGGGGCCAGAAGAGAAAATACGATGGTGTCGCCCAAACCATAGGTACGGTCGCCAAACGGATCCATCGAGTTGAGGTCGTCGTCCAACGGTGCACTGAACGCCTGGAGAACAACACGGTTTACCAGGTTCCACTCGCCGTCAAAAACGGGTACCGGTAAAACCGGCTGAAAGCTGAGCCGTTCGCGCATTTCCGAACTTCCACCCGTCGCGTCGCCCTCGAGCACCGTGTAGTCATTCTGCGTAATCAGCAGCCATGCATCCGAAACGGGGTTGTTGGCTTTCTGAGCCGCCTTTTCTATCGACATTTCTTCGGCCGCGCGCACAGGCATGGAGGCGCCTGTACAAGCGACCAGTACAGCAACTATCCCAGCGCAGAGCACCGATTGGTGTTTACAGCCCATCAGTTTTCCCTAACCCGTAGAAGACCCAACACAATATCGTAGTTGCTGAAGATGCCAATTGGACCAAAGACGTACGTGTACCGCTTGTCTTCAGTACCCGTGCCGACGCTCCAGGCTAGGGCACAAAGCTGCCGGGTTTCTGCCGCTGCGGAAACTCCTCGAAGGTGGCTTGGAATGCGGCAACTTTTACCATCGCCGGTACAAACAGGAACATGTGCTCCGCCCACCACTGATAGTAGTTCTCCGATTCATGTTCCATGCGTTCGAAGGGGTCTTGCCGCAGATTGAACAGCTTCGGCGCGCGCAGGGTCACCCACGGATCGATCCAGGTCGCCGCGCCATGGGCACGCTGCTCCCTGAAGACAATCTTGAAGTCGCCATCGCGAATACCGACGATGTCACCGGTGTCCGAGGTATAGATGAAGTCGCTGCGCGGCCCCTTTGCTACTGCCCCTGTGAAGTGGGGTAAGAAGTTGTAGCCATCCAAGTGTACCTTGTACCGTACGCCGTCAACTCTCGTGCCGTTTCTCAGTTTCTCTTTGATATCGGCATCGCCCGCGGCCGCCATCAGCGTTGGCAGCCAATCCTGATGCGAGATGATTTCGTTCGAGACCTGGTTGGGTTCGATCCTAGCAGGCCACCGAACCATCATCGGCACGCGGTAAGCGCCCTCCCAGTTGGAGTTTTTTTCTCCTCGGAACTGGGTGTAGCCACCATCGGGCCACAACAGCAACTCCGCGCCGTTGTCGGTTGAGTACATGACAATGGTGTTGTCGGCAATGTCCAGCTCATCCAGTTTATCCAACAACTGGCCCACATGCCCGTCGTGCTCAACCATGCCGTCCGCGTACACGCCCTGTCCGGTCACGCCCTCGGAAGAGGGTTTGAGGCGCGTGAAAACGTGCATTCGGCTCGAGTTGAACCAGACGAAAAACGGTTTGTCAGCCGAGTGTGCTCGGTCGATGAAATCGAGAGACGCGGCTAGAAACTCCTCGTCGACCGTTTCCATGCGCTTTCGCGTGAGCGGGCCGGTATCTTCAATCCTGCCGTCCGCCGACGCCTTGATGACACCACGCGGACCAAAGCGCTCGCGAAACGCCGGATCCTTCGGGTAGTCAGGGTGCTCCGGCTCCTCTTCGGCATTCAGGTGGTATAGGTTGCCGAAAAACTCATCGAACCCATGGTTGGTGGGCAGATGCTCATCGAGATCACCCAGGTGGTTCTTCCCGAATTGGCCAGTCACGTAACCAAGCGGTTTCAGCAGTTCAGCGATGGTGGGATCTTCTTTCTGCAGTCCCTCCTTTGCGCCAGGCAATCCGACTTTCGTCAATCCCGTGCGCACGGGATGCTGACCAGTGATGAAACCGGCGCGCCCCGCGGTGCAGCTTTGGTCACCATAGGAATCTGTGAAGAGAATGCCACCGTTGGCGATGCGATCGATGTTGGGCGTCTTGTAGCCCATCATGCCGCGATTGTAGGCGCTGATGTTGAACGGGCCGATGTCGTCACCCCAGATGATCAGGATATTCGGTTGGTCCTGAGCGGCTACCGGTCCGGCCAGCAAAACGGCCAGGGCCGCAACGGCCACGCTGCGTAACGACATGGCGTCGTCTCCCTTGATTGCGGATGTACGTAAACGCTAACGGGCCATGCGCAGAGAAACAATTGGACTAAAGGCCAAGTCGCCGGCCTGGGTACCTGGAACGAGTCGAGAGATTCTCCCTCGTATTCGGCGGTTGGTTTTCAGGGCGTTGTGCCAAGGACGCGTTACGGTAGCCTGAACCTCACGATGTTCCTAGGACAGCATTGACCAAAGGTCCCATATCGGTACTCGGCACCGAGTGCAAGACTGATATGCAGGGTGGCAATGCCGCGAGCGGAATGGCTGTGATCTACGTCGTTGACGATGACCCGTCGGTTCGCCGCGGATTGACGAGGCTGCTGAGAGCCGCAGGATTCAAGGTGCGTGCATTCGCCTCCGGCAACGAGTTTCTCGACTACGGTAAACCCACCGAAAACGATTGCGTCGTCGCCGACGTGCACATGCCGGGAATGAGCGGATTGGAGCTGCAGCAGGCACTGCTGGCAGACGACATATGCGTACCCATCATCCTCATCACCGGGCGAGACGACCAGGGTGCGAGGACGGCGGCCCGTTCCTTAGGCGCCGCAGGGTTCTTTACTAAACCCTTTGACGATCAAGCACTCATCGACACGATCAAGTTCGCGACGAAAAGCCCGGCTGCGAGATAGGCTGGACTTCCGCAGATTCTTCGCGACCTCCACGAAGGCACCGTGAGCGGTCGATTGCCTCTATTCAGAAACCTTTTGACTTGTGTCCTCGGCGGTAAGGGGCAGCGTGAACTGGAAAGTAGCACCCCGATCCGGGTTTGCGCGCCCCCAGATCCTGCCTCCGTGCGCCTCAATGATCGATCGACTGATCGCCAAGCCCATCCCCAGCCCCGCCTCTTTCGTCGTTAGGAAAGGCTCGAATACCTGATCTGGATTCAGCCCGCCGAAACCAACACCGGTATCCTCCATTGAGACACAAACAGCCTTATTGCCCTCCAACGACGTCTGAATCACCAGCCGCCGTTCCTCGATCGGGACGCCTTGCATCGCATCGAAGCTATTGAGCATCAGGTTCAAGCACACCTGCTGCAGTTGAATTCGGTCGCCGTAAACCTCGGGTAGGTCTTCGCCCAGATCCAGGTTCACCACGACGCGTTTGATTACCACATCACTGCGAACGAGGCGGATGACCTCACCGATGATCTCGTTGACGTTGACTGCCAGCTTGTGGGCATCGCGTTTAGCCATTAGGCCACGCATGTGGCGGATGACATCGACCGCTCTGCGGTTGTCGTCGACGATGTCGTCGAGGATCTCACCAATCTCGTCGAGGTCGGGCGTATCGTTGCTCAGGAAACGTTGTCCAGCCTGGGCGTTGGCGCGAATAGCCGCTAGAGGCTGATTGAGTTCGTGGGCTAGAGCGGCAGTGAGTTCGTTCATTGTCGCGGTGCGTAGAACGTGGGCGAGCTGGTCGCGCAGCATCTGTTGAGCTTCCTCAGCCTTTTTTCGCTCATGGATGCTGCGAGTCAGTTGAGCCGTCCGCTCTTCAACGCGCTGCTCTAACTCGGCATGAGATCTTTGAAGCGCCTCCTCCGCCTCCTTGCGAGCGGTGATCTCAAGCACAACAGCAGCGACTGCATTTGATCGTCCATTTGCTCGCTTGACAGGGAAAAACGAATCAACGAAATAACGAAGTACATCAGGGTCTTTCGGTAACCTCGTGCCGAATTCACGACCGAGAATCGGCTCACCTGTTTCCAATACGCGACGCAATCCAGGTAAGATATCC
>JAPUIA010000264.1 GCA_027297435.1 Gammaproteobacteria bacterium
CGAACCGACACACGGCGAACCGCCCGGTCAACCATTCCAAGCTGATATCAATCTCGCTCATGCCGCCTCAGGTGTGTAGTTGATCCGTCCCATCGACGATATACAATCGTGCCGGTTCGTGGATGCTGAACCGCGCGACACTTGGGGATTGGTGTAATGGTAGCACGACTGACTCTGAATCAGTTAGTATAGGTTCAAATCCTATATCCCCAGTTTTCATTTCTCCCCGTTCGCCACCAGCTCTACCGGGGTCATCTCGTTAAACGGTCTTGAGCGCTCGCTACTTCCGGGGGCGGGGGCCGATGTATTTGCGCGAGATTACGACGTCATCGATAAAGAGATGATGATCTTTCGCAGCCGTTTTCGACCCGCCGTGGTACACATCAAGCCAGACACGCTCGATCTTTAAGCTCGGCACGTCGCGGAAGCGAATGTCTTTCTTCACAAACGCCGGCTTACCGTCGACCCACCCCCGCACATCGCCGTTGTTCTTGCCCGGCGTGTTGAGTCTGACGTATTGCTCGATGCAGTACCAGCGGTTGCGCTTGAGAAGCCCCCGTTTGCCATTGGTCCATTTCCACTTGGTGCCGACCTTGCCCTTCATATCCGCGTGGTAGGAATAAAACCCGATCTGAATCTTGCCATCGTCGGTCGTCGTCGAGAACCACCCGCGCGCCGACCAGCCGTTCTTGCCATTGGCGCGCCGGCCGCCCCATCCCGCCCGTCCATACGTGCCCGCGATCCCCGGCAGCTTGCCGCTCGTCACCGTTTTCCAGTCGTCACCGAACCGCAGGTAGTACCGAAAATATATTTCCTCCGGCTCGGAGCCGATCTGATCCTTGAAGTAGAAGTTCAACTCCGAAAGTCCGTTGTGCGAACCCTTGGGAATCTCAACGCGCAGGGCCTTTCCGTCGAACGGCTTGAATTTATTCTGCGGATCGGCATCCACCGTCATCGTGTTCGCCGGCACCTTCGCCGCCCCGAGCTCCCAATACCACACCGGCGAGTCGAAATCCGTGGCGTAGATCACCTCATCCGCTGCGCCCCGCGGCGGAAGGTGCTCAGTGATTCGCTGACCAACTTTGCAGCCGGAGAGACTCACGCACACGCTGACCAGGAGTGCAGTTCGAATCAGCCGATCAACCGTGGCGATATCCACGCCTTTCATTCATAACGCACCGCCGTTGCATGCGATCGGACTCACTGTCCTCATCTCGAACATGCGCCTAACCCTACCAGCAAACGACACATCCCACCAGCGCTCAAGGACACGCTCAGTTCGCCTACGTTCCTTCACTTGTGCGATTTTCAGGCCGCCCAAGCCACGCACCGGGGGTGACTAGCCGCCTCCGCCGTCCCGCAGAATTTGCGCGGTCCATTTGTCCGGTAAGTCTAGCTTACCCCTCGCGCGCAAAACAACCCACACTCACTACATCATTAGAATCGCACCAGCGACCGCCATCGAGTTCTTTTTGCATCAACAGGCCTCATAATCGATCCGCGACCGCCCCAAGCCTCACAAACCGACTCGACCGAGGCGCCGCTTGGATCGATCTGTTCATTAACGGAACTGCCGTTGCGCCAGATTCGTGACCGCAAGGACCCAAAGGAGCAGACCCATGACGTTCCCCACCCCTCGTCGAATCATTCGTACCGGACTGATCTGCGCCACCGTCGCCGCGCTCGCCGCAATGTCGCCGTCCTCAGCCGCAAAAGGCAAGCGCCTGGGAAGGCACGGCCACGGCGATCAACCGCTGCACGCCCAGACGTGCTCCAACCCGGTGCATGAAGGCACGATCGTCATCTACGAGAACAACGACTTTGAGGGAAAAGTGCAGGTGCTCAACATCCACGATCAGCCACGGCACAAACTGTTGCCCGTGCATGGCCGCGTGGGGAGCCGAACCTCGTCGATTCAGTGGAATCTTCCCGAAGGCACGATCGCCATTCTCTATGGCAATAGTCGCAGCTATCCCCAACGACAGTACATCCTCTGGGGGCGAGGCCAGGACTTTCGGCTGTCCGACAACGGATTCAACGATCGTCTCGCCGCGATCTGTCTCGAGGGTTTCAACGGCCCGATGCAGCGCCGCCGCGATCGGGATCGTGATCGCGAGTAGCTTCACTCTTATCGCTCAAACCAAACGCCCAATGCCCACGGATCGCAATCCGTGGGTTTTTTATGCGATTGCGGTTCTTCCCCCCGCGGAGATACATCCGCGGCTAGCACGTCTTGATGCCTTCTTCTTCCCCTCACCGCCTTGCTGTTCGCGCTCTGCCCAGTTGCACCCAATGCACGCCGCGCGGCGAAATGGGGTCGCGGCCGTCGGCCGGCTCGAATTGGCAGTGTAGATTGGCGCTCATAAGCGGGTACCGATCACTACCGATCTCCAGCAGACTGAGTCGAACCAGATGGGTTGGGCCGTAAATGCTTCGGCCGCGCTCGATCTGGTTGGCGTCGAGTCGCCATTGCCCGAGGGAATGATCGTCGTCGGCATCCGGGTCGCCGTCGGCTTGCAGCGTGAAAACAAACGTACCATCCTCGAACATGGGCGAGGCATGCGGCAGCGAGAACAGGTACATAGAGACGACGATCGTGTCGGGATAGCCGTTCCCGTCAGTGTCCGCAGGCTTGCCTTCGACCGCCAGGGCCATGGCGTTGGCCTTGGCGCCGGCTGGAACGGGCTTGGCAGGCTTGGGATCGGGCGGCAAGGGTCGTACGCTGCCGTATTCGACGTGAGTCGTTCGACAGCCGAGGATAAACGTTGCGACTGCTGCCGGCAGGAACAGTCTTGATCGAGAATGGATGCGCGAGCGTCGCTGCACGATGGTTGC
>JAPUIA010000265.1 GCA_027297435.1 Gammaproteobacteria bacterium
TCATTGAACCGCAGCTCGATCGGTTGGGATATCTCGTAGTTCTGGCCAGGGATATTTCGCAGAAACTCTTCGATCTGCTCGGCGAGTTGCTCCTGCGTCCTGGCGCGCGTCCATTGGCTTCTTGGATGCAGCATGAGATAAGTATCGGAGACGTTCGGCCCCATGGGATCAGTCGCGACCTCAGCCGTTCCAGTGCGGGCAAAGATCGTCGCGATCTCATCTGGGAATTCCCTTTTCAGTCGTTGCTCAAGATGCTTTTGCATCTGGACGCTCGTAGTCAATGCGATGCTGGGGATTCGAGCGGGTTGTATCGCAAGCGCCCCCTCTCCCAGTTCCGGAACGAATACTCCACCGAGGGTTCCCGCCATCCACAGCGAGATAGCCAGGATGACGCCGGCTCCGCCGACTGTTACCCATTTCCAATGTGTTGCCGCCGCCAGAACAGGTCGGTACAAAGAAGTGAGCCAGCGGATAAGGAAATTCTCACGCTCAGACAATCGTCCTCGCAGTAGGGTTGCGCACATTGCCGGCACGCCGGTGAACGTAAGAATCGCCGCCCCCGCCAACACGAGTAGCAAAACGACTGCCATGGGCCCGAACATCTTCCCTTCGATCCCGGTGAGCGTCAGAATCGGAACAAGCACGATCATGATGATCGCCATGCCAAAGAGCGTCGGCCGCGCAACCTGCGCAGCGCCTTGGAGAACAAACTTCTTGCGGTCCTCCAAAGTAAGTATTGTCCCGGTCCTACTTTGATGTTTGGCGAGTTTGCGCAATATGTTTTCCGTCATAATCACCGCGCCGTCCACGATGATGCCGAAGTCGATCGCGCCCAGGCTCATCAAGTTGCCGGGCACTTCGTTGTAGACCATGGCAGTGATCGCAAACATCATCGCAAACGGAATCACCATCGCCACGATAAATGCAGCGCGAAGATTGCCCAGGAAGATGAACAGGATGATGATGACCAGGACAGCGCCGAGTGTGAGATTCTCCCGAACCGTCCCCAGCGTGGCATCGACGAGATATGTACGGTCATAGAGCGTTCGCGCAATGATGTTGGTCGGCAGGGTCTTGTTGATTTCCCCCATACGCTCATCAACCGCAGTGGCGACCGTGCGGCTGTTCGCGCCGAGCAACATCATGGCTGTGCCGATGACAACCTCCTGCCCCTCGGCCGTACCCGCGCCGGTTCGTAGCTCCTTGCCTATCCCAACCGATGCCACATCGCGAATGCGAATCGGAACGCCGTTCTCGCTCTTGAGAACGATCTCCTGGATATCCGCGATGCTCGTAATGAGGCCGGTTGCGCGCACCAGGTACGCCTCACCCACATGCTCGATGTAACCTCCGCCGGCGTTGGCGTTGTTTGCCGCGATCGCCTCAACTACATCGTGGAAGCCAAGCCCGTAGGCGACGAGTTGGGCGGGATCGGGTGTGACGTGGTACTGCTTTTCGTAGCCTCCGATAGTGTTGATTTCGGTGACACCGGCCACGGTGCGCAGTTGCGGACGAATAATCCAATCTTGAACCTCGCGAAGGTCCTGCGGCGAATAAGCAGTTCCGTCCGGCTTGGGCCCGACCGCTTCCACTGACCACATATAGATTTCGCCAAGTCCGGTCGAAACCGGCCCCATTTGTGGATCCGCCAGTCCTTCCGGAAGGCTCTCGCGCGCTTCCGTCAGCCGTTCGCCGACGAGTTGCCGCGCCCAATAGATATCCGTTCCATCCTCGAAGACCACCGTAACCTGCGACAGACCGAAGCGAGAGATCGAACGGACTTGTTTGACTTTGGGCATACCGCCCATCGCCCACTCGATTGGGAAAGTAATCTGCTGCTCGACCTCCAGCGGCGAGAGCGCGGGCACAGAAGTGTTGATCTGTACTTGCACGTTTGTGATGTCAGGCACAGCGTCAATCGGAAGACGGGTGAAGTTGAAGACGCCGATCACGACGACAGCCAACATCGCCACGATGACGAGGAACCTGTGCTCGATTGAGAATCGTATGAGTCGAACAAGCATGCTCTATAGACCTCAGTGACCGTGCCCTGCTGCGGACTTGCCAAGTTCCGCTTTGATCAGAAAACTGTTGCGGACAACGATTAGAGTGCCGACCGGCGGTCCGCTCACCAGCTCGATCGTTACATGATTTCGCCGCCCAAGTTCGACGGTATATGGTTCGATACCGTCTTTATCCCGAACAAAAACAACATCGTGACCTTCGTAGACCTGCACCGCCTCGATGGGCGCCGCACGGGGAACCTCGTTGTTTGAAGTTTCCAATTGGACGGTGACGAACTCGCCGGGCCGCCAGAGTCGATCGGTGTTGTTAACGACGATCCGTGCGATGATTGTTCGCGTCTCTTCGGAGACCGCTGAACTCACGTACGAAATGCGGCCGGATGCTTTGCGACCATCGGCGACGATCGTCGCGGTTTGCCCTTCGCTAATCTCATGGAAGTATTTGGCGTAGACGCTGACGTTGAGCCAAACCGTTGACAGGTTCGCGATGCTGTAAGCCGCCTCTTCTTCGGTCACCCGTTCGCCGATGCTCAGGTGCTTCATAACGATCCGCCCAGCGATCGGGGCGTGCAACTCATACCTCGAAATCGCGGTGTCAACTTCGGATTCGATCGCGTCGATCTGTTCCTGCGACATGCCGAGAATGTGCAAACGACGATCAGCATTACTCACGGCTGACTCGGCCACGCGCAAGCCTTGTTCAGCCTGCATGAGATCAACGCTGAATCGAAAGTCGATATCCTCGAACACTGAAAGGTACTCAGCGATCGCGCTGTTGTGCGCCTCCTGTGCGCTGAGAAGAGCAGCCTGGGTTGCCAGATTCTGCTCCCGCAGCATCTTTTCGCGACCATAGTTTGCGTCGGCAGCGTGTCGCTTGGCGTACGCTGAAATCAAGCGACCCTTGTCTTGACCGATGCGCAACTTAGCTGCTTCGCTTTGCAGGTCCTCCAAGCTCGGTTCAGTCTTGAGCAGTGTGAGCAGTGCCTCGGTATTGGC
>JAPUIA010000266.1 GCA_027297435.1 Gammaproteobacteria bacterium
TTGCGGAGTGGCGCGCCAACACGGTCGGGTTCGTTTTTCAGTTCTACAACCTGCTGGGGGTGCTAACAGCCCTCGGTAACGTGGAACTGCCGCTGCTGTTGACGCCGCTATCGAAAAAGCAACGGCATCAGCGTGCCATGCTGGCACTTTCCATTGTCGGTTTGACCGATCGGGCCAAGCATAAACCGGGAGAACTTTCCGGCGGCCAACAACAGCGCGTCGCGATCGCTCGAGCGTTGGTTGCAGACCCTGCTTTGTTGGTGTGCGACGAACCAACCGGTGATCTCGACCGCAACACGGCTGACGAAATCCTCGAGCTTCTGCAAATTCTCAACCGCGAATTCGGCAAAACGATCATCATGGTCACCCACGACGCAAAAGCTGCGGAGTACGCGCGATCGGTTTTGCACATGGACAAGGGCAACCTGTTGGAGATTGCCGCATGACCGCCTTGTCGCTTATCCGCACGGGCCTTTTTTCCAAGCCCACCAGAACCTCGCTGACGTTTCTGTCGCTCTGTATCGCGTTCTTGCTGTTCATGTTGCTACAGGCGATCACCAGGGCTTTTGCGGGCGGTACTACCGTTCCCGGGGTGCAACGCGTCATGACCGACGCGAAGTACTCCATGACCGACAACCTGCCGCTGTCTCACGTGCGGGCAATGGAGGAACTCGAAGGCGTCCGTGATGTTACCCAGATGGTCTGGTTTGGCGGCTACTACCAAGATCCGAAAAACCAATTTGCGAAAGCACCCGTTGATCACACGCGCATTTTCTCGGTTTTCCCAGAACTGATCGTCAGCGACACTGTGGTGGAGCGCTTTCACGCATCGAAAAGGGCGGTCGTCGTCGAGGCGGCTATGGCGCAGCAGTATGGTTGGCAAACCGGCGATGTCATTCCGATCGCGGCCGATATCTGGCCCAGAGATGATGGCTCGTGGCATTGGGAGTTCATACTCGCCGGGACCTATCAGATTCCACCCGGTAGTCGTATCCAACCTTGGTTCTTCCTGCGCTGGGACTACTTCAACGAATCTGTTATGGATTGGGTAAAGAACCAGATCGGCTGGACGGTCTTGCGGGTGAACGATGGCGTCGAGCCAAAGACGGTGATCGACCGCATCGACGAACTTTTTGAGAACTCCTCGGATCCGACCAAGTCGCTCTCGGAAGATGAAATGGCTCGGCAGTTCGCCAACCAAATCGGCGACATGGGCGCAATCGCGACAATGATTCTAGCGGCGGTATTTTTCACCATCCTCTTGCTCACCGCGAACGTCGCGGCGTTGTCCTTTCGCGAGCGGGTCCCGGGTCTCGCGGTAATGAAGACTCTGGGCTTTCAGGACCGTTACGTCGCGATGCTGATTTTTGCGGAGAGCGCCGGTTTGTTCCTCGTCGGCGCGATCGGTGGAATTGCGGCTGGCTTCCTTCTAGAGCCAGTACTTCAAGAGAGTCTTGCTCCTGCGACGGGGCGTTTCCAAATGACGTGGCAAGACGCAGCACTCGGAATGGTCCTTGCCAGCGGCCTTGCCGTCGCCATCGCGATTTATCCGACTTGGGCGGCCAACCGCTTGTCCATCGTGCAAGCACTCAGGGAGGTTAGCTAGTGCTTGTCCAGAATGCACAGCATTCTCGGACCGCGCCAGTGGAGGGCAGGGATGCCCGACCATAACGCGTAAAGAAAAATGCGAGGTTTTCGCAGAAAACCGACAGGGCAAATTCGCGGCGCCTGCGGTGAAATCAGGAGCCGAATTTCCGGAAAGGAACTAAGTATGTTGAAACAAACCATCGGCGTCATGGTCCTCAACTTCTCCAACCTCAGAAGCCGCAAGGCAGGCAGTGCTATTGTCGTCGTGGGCATTGGTGGTGTCGTAGCGGTGCTGTTGGGCTTACTTGCGATGTCGAGCGGATTCAAAGCGGTTCTTGTCGACACTGCCAAACCGGACAGAGCAATTATTGTGCGTAACGGCAGCAACGGCGAAATGGACGGGTGGATTAGTCGTCAAGAACTGGAGGTGCTCAAGAGCTTCGAGAGCTTGGACGTCGTCAGCGGTGAAACGTATGCCACCGTCACGGTCCTAAAACGCGATAGCGGTACGGCCGCGGATGCCATTGTGCGGGGGGTTACGAAAGACGCGTTCGAATTGCGGCCGGAAGTCGAGATCGTTGCCGGTCGAAAGTTTCAGCCCGGAAAATACGAAGCCATCGTGGGGGTGCAGGCAGCCCGGCAATACAAGGGGCTCAACGTTGGTGAAACCATCGACGTACGGCACGCGCGTTGGACGGTGGTCGGTCATTTCAGGGGCGCGGGTTCTTCTGTAGAGTCTGAGATCTGGGTCGACTTACCCGTTGCTCAGGATGTCTTTCGTCGCACCGACCTCAGCGTTGCACGCGTTCGCTTGCATCCCGACGCGATGGCGTCGACAAACCAAACGATCGCCAACGATCCGCGTGTTACGGGTGTGTTGATTCCAGAAACCCTGTTCTACGCATCTCAGGCAGCAGCGCGCGCGGGATTGATCGAGACGTTCGCCTACGTGATTGCGGGCATTATGGCTTTGGGTTCCGTTATCGCTGCTTTGAACACTATGTACACCGCTGTGAGCCGTCGAACGCTTGAAATAGCAACCTTGCGGGCGCTCGGCTTTAACAATTTTGCCGTCGTGACATCGGTCGTGGCTGAGGCAACCGTACTGGCAACTTGTGGCGCGCTTATCGCAACACTCTTTGTTTACCTGGTTTTCGATGGTGTCGGCGCGTCGACCGTCAGTAGTGGTTCGCAGGTAGCCTTCGCCTTTCGGCTGACGCCAGATCTGATCATCACCGGACTAGGCTGGGCGCTTGCACTGGGTTGTGTCGGAGGCTTGTTGCCCGCCTATCGGGCCGCGCGATTGCCCATAACCCAGGCTTTGCGAGGTGAGTAAAACCCTATGACGATCTATTGGATGCGATCCCCCTCTATATCGGTCACGGCCACCTCCCAGTAGTGCGCTGCATCATAGAACTGCCATACGAGCACGCCGTTTGCCGCCAGCAAAGCGAGCATCGCAGGCAGCCCCTGATCGCCGCTGATCAGCACATAGGCTCCCGCCGACGCCAGGCCCAGCACAATTGCGATCGCGGGATAGAAGTCGCGCAACGTAGCCGGCTCCAGCATGCTAAAGAAGGCGTCGTTTTCAGCGTCCAGTCTCGCCCGTCGCATGGATGCCCACGCGACCCAGTTCATCAATCCGAATACCAAAGCCATGAATGTCAGCCACAATCCAATATCACCCGGTCCCAGGGTTTCGATGAGCATGAACTCGACTAGACCAATCAGGAATGGAAACACTGATTCGCTCGTTGCTGGCACCCAGCGAAAACGCATCACGTTGCTGGCGTAGACGACCCAGATCAGGATGATGCCGAGGAAAGTCGCGGCAATCTGAACCCACGACAGGATCGCGATCCACGACAGCTCAGACAAGTAGTCGACCTCGTGGAGATGAGACCAGAGCAGCTCCAGCGCCAACGCCTGCACGATGCTGAGCAGAGTGAGCAGCACGGTGGGAAAATGTTCCTTGGCACGGTCGCGCATCGCGTTCATGCGGCTGTCCTCCTCCAAATGCGGCTCAGTGGCCTACGAGTCCCATTCGACCACGCCTTTGGGCCACGTCTCACTCTGTACCGGCACGACACAGAATGGATGTCCCCCGGGGGCGACCATGACCCACCAACCCTTCACTTTTTCTCGTCTTCGAGCGCCGAGCTTCTCTAAGCGCTCGCCTTCGGCTTCAACATCGTCCGTCTCGATATCGATGTGTACGCCTTCGCGACCTGGCTCGACGTTCTGTATGAGTGGTCAAGCAGCGCTTCAGGTGTTCCCGCGAACTTGCTGGGCCTTGTCGACAATAGGTGGATCATACGCATCGAACTGCTCCAACAACGGCGTTGGGCTGCGATCAACGAGCACCATAGGTCGACGCGGGCATAATAAAGCGTTCTTCGACAGCCTTGTCTAGGAATGATCAGAGTATCAAAAATAGCCACATACGTTCAGAAGTCCGCGTGGTTTGGTGTGTATCCCAGATCCTCCTCATCTCTAGCTTGCTCCCAGCAGACCGAGTTGACTGGCTAGACCGCGAAGAGTTTCTCATGCGAAACCCTTGGTCGACCGTAAACGGGTGAATAGCCACGGGCGATATAGAAGTGGCTTGCAGTCGCCGACGTCGTATACAGCTGAACCTTTGAGAAGTGGCCACGAGCGATCCTCTCGATCTCGTCCATCAGAACCGAGGCGACGCCCCGTCGTCGGACCGCAGGTGCTACGAATACCCGTCTTACTCGCGCGACAACTGCGAGATTCTCAAACGGATCGATGTTGACGCCGCCTATTCCGACGATGGTTGTGCCGTTGTAAGCCCCAAACAGCGCCTCACCAGGCTTGTCGAAGCAGTTGACCCCAGCTTCGAATTCACTGATGAGCGTGTTGATGTTCCGATGCCCATCGGCTTCCGCGATTGCTGCTAGATTGCGGATTCCTTTGGACACTCCGGTGATGAGCGAAAGTTTCATACGCTAGGTCTGCTTTCCAGAGGGTACCAAACGTTGCGCTAAGCAATAAGCGCGTTTCCGCCACGCGATTTATCGCTCGTTGTCTATCTCCTGCCTCGTTGGTAGGAGAGGCTAACTTAGATCTGCCACAACGGGCGAATACTCGGTGGACTGTCCGCGACGAAATCTCTTGACTTAAAGTCGACTTTAACTAGTAGCCTAGATTCGAACTATTCTAGAAGGAGGCAAACCTCGTGACCGATACCACCACAGAGTCGGCCTGTTCCCTCGATGCGGAGGCCATGAACGAAAGATGGGTGCTTTTTCAGGAGCGGCTGTTGGGCCATGCGTTACGCACTACTCGTATCGACGGTGGTCTGCGGGTCACGTTTCCCAACGATCCGGCCCTTCTCGCCGAACTACGGGCGCTAATCGCCCTCGAACGTCAGTGCTGCGGATTTCTCGATTTCCAATTGACCAAAGATATCGATGATTCCCGATCGTTGTTGTCCATCACGGGTCCCCGTGAAGCCCAGGCAGTGCTCCGTCAGCTCGAATCGGCCTTCGCTGGCAACGATGACAAACAGACCGGTGCGGCAAGACATCTATCCAATGCCCTTCTAAAACGCACCGGCCTTTTGAGCATTACAACCGGTCTTGCGTGCCTGCTCGTCTGCGAACTGCCCGTGTTGCTGACGGTGATCGGCCTCACCGGTATCGCAACTTCGTTATCCTACCTTCAACCCGGTCCCGCGATCGAAGCAGGGGCCAGTGTCCTGATCGTTGCGGGCTCGATCGTGTACGTTGTCTGGCGGCGACGATTCCGCCACACTCGATCCTCCACCTAACCTGGCATGTGAGGTACCGTCACCATGAAGATTGGGGAACTGTCAGACCAAGTTGGAATCGCACCGTCCACGATCCGCTATTACGAAAAGGTTAGGCTGATTGACCCGCCGGAACGCATCAATGGCCAGCGGAGCTTCCCTGCGAGTGCATTGCAATCCCTTCGTTTCATACAGCTCGCTCAGGCAGGCGGCTTTACCCTAGCCGAGATAAAGACAATCTTCGATGGATATCCGAACACCAAGCTCGGCGATCAGTGGCACACTCTAGCGAAGACGAAGAAACTAGAAGTTCGCAGCAAGATACAAGAACTCAAGCGAGTCGACGCGCTGTTGGACGCTTTGCTAAAGTGCGAATGCGCCTCGATCGATGAGTGCGTGGGCCAAGCGTGGCAAGTACGTCCCCGAGAACAACGGCGTGGGTTCTAACGGCTTCCGTTTATATCCAATCGAGCGGGTTGTACTTAGGAGGTCTGCCCCGCGGTCGCCTCATGGATTTCCACCGCACGCGCGCGCGTCTCTACCACTGATGCGTCCCCAGTATTCCTCGAGTCTGGGTCGCTTGTCGATCGTGCCAAACTGCAGGCCCAGACCTATTTGTGCACCAACTTACACGTCCGCGGCTGAGAAGCTACTACCGGCAATGTAGGGAGTCCGCGTCATGACGCCTACCCACCTCTGACTCTTGTCTGGGACTTCGAGCCCGAGCGATCGGTTTGTGGTTGCAGCTTCCAAAGACCCAGCGGCAAAGAACAACCAACGATAATTGAGGCTTTCGAGCGCGGCGAGTTTCACTTGTACTTTCAGCCCAAGGTGCACGCTGTCTACAGATCGACGGTAGGTCGGAGGCGTTGCTTCGCTGGCTATCTCCGCAACGGGGCCTAACCCTTCCGGCGTTTTTCATGCCCCATATAGAGCGCAGTGCAATAGTCAAGCCAGTTACCTGGTATTGCATTCGCTCGGCAGCCGGTACCTGTCGCCATTGGCCGAAGCATGTATCGGTCGCGATCAACGTATCGCCTAACGTACTGGTGGACAGCGAAATCGTGCAGGTATTGCAGGACACACTCGGTTTGTATGAACTCACGGGGGAGCGCCTCACCATCGAGGTGACCGAAAGTGCCATGATGGAAGACCCACTTCGCTGTTTCGATATCTTGCGGTCGATTCGCAGCCTCGGCGTCAAGGTATCCATCGACGATTTCGGCACTGGCTACTCATCGCTTTCCTACTTTCGCAACCTCCCAGCCGATGAACTCAAAATAGATCGCAGCTTTGTCGCGGCCATGCACAACAGCCCCCAGGACGCATCGCTCATAAAATCCATCATCGACCTTGCCCGCAATTTCGGGCTCCATGTGGTTGCCGAAGGCATCGACGACGAAACGACGGCTGACGCGCTAAAGGACCTGGGTTGCGACGTATTGCAAGGATTGCTGTTCGGTGAGCCTTGCGCAGGCAGAGATTTTGCCAGCTATCTCGAAGGGAAGCCCAGCCGACCGACCTAATTCAATAAAGCTCACGGGTATAGATTCGCTTGCCTTCCTTGTTCAGTGGTCAATACGGATCCACTAGCCGCTAATCCGTAGCCAACGGATGAAAGACTAATCACTTTATTGATGCGCCAATGCGCGATCCTTCACAGAAACAGTACAAATGTCTCAATAACAGGGGGGTGAACGGTCTGTCGGGCGAACGAGCCCCTTAGCCTTTGAGCGTCTCGCACACCTCGAGTAGGGCTTCGACAAACGCGAGTGGCTGGTCGAGAAATAGGTGATGTTGAGCATGCTCGACGGCCACGTGCGGAAAATCCCGATCGATGAGTTCGATCATGTAGTCGAGGGTCCGGGCAGTAAACAGCTCGCTGTCGGCGCCGTAGATCAAACCGAGGGGCAGTTTTAGGTTCGTATAGTCCTCGGCAAAGCGCTCCGCGTCCTTCAACGTATCGGGTAGATCTTCGTCGAATTTCCACGCCCAACCACCGTCCACCGGCATCAGCGAATGCCGAGCGATGTACTCTAGGATATAGGCATTTTCACAGGTTTGGGGCGGCTGTAGCCGGAAACGGCCAAGTGCCGTTGCCTTGTCCGGGTAGGCTTTGGCCCGGCCACCCATGTGGGGTCGGTCGGGGATCGGTTCATCGGGATGGCGAAGACCTGAGTCGACAAGAATCAAGGCGCCAAACCGCTCCGGGTATAGATTGGCCGCCTTGGTGGCCATATTGCCGCCAAAGCTATGCGCGACCACGATAACCCGGTCGTTCAATTCAGACGCATCGCACACGCTCACGATCTCGTCGGCATAGGTCGTCGCATCGTAGGCGTAGCGATAATCCGAGTCGCCCATACCCGTTAGATCCATCGCGACGACTCGATAGTTATCGATGAGTCGCGGCGCGATAAAATCCCACCAGTGAGAGTGCGCGTTCATGCCGTGGATGAGCAACATCGGGGGTTTCTGCGCATCCCCCCACATTCGGAAGGTTACGTCACATTCATCCACCTCCACCGAGCCTTGCTCGCTCGGCGTTTCGACCGCCTCGAAAAACCATTCGGGAATGCTCGTCGTTTCCGTCCTGTCCCAACGCGCCATGACTACAGCGACCCGAACCGTTTCAAGTGAAAGTCGACATTGCCGAACAACGTGTCGATCATCGTCAGACGCTTGAAGTAGTGGCCGATGTTGAGCTCATCAGTCATCCCCATACCGCCGTGCAACTGCACCGCGTTCTGGCCGACGAACCGGCCGGACTTGCCCACCTGCACCTTGAATGCAGACACCGCTTTCTGGGCTTGCTCATCGTATCCCTCGTCCAACCGCATGGCGGCCATGAACATCAACGACTTGGCTTGCTCATGTTCCATGAACATGTCCACCATGCGATGTTGCAAGACTTGAAACTTTCCGATCGGCTGGCCGAACTGTTCCCGAGTCTTGCAGTATTCCACGGTGTCTTTGTACAACACCTCCATGCAGCCCACCGCCTCGGAGCCAACCGCAAGCGTGCCTTCGTCGATAGCCTGCTGTAGAACGGGAAGACCCGCGCCGGCCTCGCCAAGCAAGGACGCATTTCTGACCTTGACGTCTTTGAGCGTCACCTCGGATGCCCGAAACGCATCGACGGTCGGATAGTCGCGGCGCGTCAACCCTTGTGTATCGGTCGCCACGATAAACAGCGAGACCCCGTCTTGATCTCGTTGTGCCCCGGACGTGCGGGCCGAAACGACCAGCAAATCAGCGGCCGGACCGTTTAGCACGACGGCCTTATAGCCGTTCAAAACGTAATCGTCACCGTCTTTTACCGCTGTCGTCGTCAGATCCGCCAAGTTGAAGCGTCCTTGCGGTTCGGCGTAGGCAAGCGCCGCTTGAGTAGAGCCGTCAATGATGCCGGGCAAGTGCGCGGCCCTCTGTTGTTCAGTGCCACCGATCTTGATGGCACCACCGGCGAGCACGACCGTCGCGAGGAACGGCTCGACGACCAACCCCTTGCCGAACTGTTCCCACGTGATCATGCTCTCGATGGACCGTCCACCGAAGCCCCCGTCGTCCTCCGGGAACGGCATGCCAAGCCATCCGAGTTCGGCGAACGTTTGCCAATGGGCGGCGCTATAGCCGATCGCGTCTTTGATGACTTTTTGCCTAGCGGCGAACGGATAGTCCTTTTGGATGAAGCGCTCGATGCTGTCTTGCAGGAGCGTCTGCTCCTGCGAGAACGAAAAATCCATGGATTCCCCTAATGAGAGACCTAGCTTTTTTGCGGCCCCAGAATCCGTTCGGCAACCCGGTCCCTTTCGAGCTCGGGGTTGCCGCTGTACGCTGACCAGGACCGACCGAATAGCATACCTCGTATGGCAGGCAAGGCGTAGCCGGGGCCGATCGGGCCTTCATTATCGAGCAAGTGCTCGTCCGGATACGGCATCGCGTAATACCCGAGGCTTTCGACGATCAGTTCGCCAACCTGGATAGCCAGCTCCCCGCCTTTGATCTGCAGCACCGATGCTTCCGGCCCTGGTACGGCGCCCCGGGCGAGATCGGAGAGTACGCGCAGTTCCAAGCCCTCCAAGCTCATGAGTTGAACGTCAATGGCGGCCACCTTGCGACAGAGATCCTCGTCTTGGTCCAACATCAACCCGTTGCCGTCCGGCGTTCGGCTCAACAGGTTCTTGAGTTTGTCGAGCTGGACGCGCACAGATGTTACCCGCCGGACGGCCGTGCGCTCGTGATCGAGCACCGCGACGGCGCAATTCCAGCCTTGACTTTCGTCACCGAGTAGTTCGGCATCGGCAACGACCACTTCATCCAGCGTGACGGTCATCCCCTCAACGGCAATACCGTCGCCGTGGAGATCGACGATGCAAAGGCTCAGCCCCGCCTCGGCGCGCTGGCTGGGGTCCGTGCGTATCAGACCCATCATATAGTCGCTGTCACTCGCACCCACGACCTCCACCACGCGCCCACTGGCGAAATACCGCTCGCCACGGCGCACTGCGAGTACCTCAATCCGGGTGGGGTCGCGCGCAGCGAAGCTGTGACACCACCTTGCCTGCAGCGCGCGAATCCCGGGAAGAAAGCGCTCTCGCTGATGGTGATTGCCGAAACTGTACAGCAACGGTCCTGCAAGTGCGGTGCCACACGGGTCCCACGTGGGTGCTTCGGCCCGGGCAACGGTGCGCTCCCAAATGAACTTCTGGGTCGGCGTCCAATCCGTGCCGCCCATCGAGGTCGGCCATTGCGGCACCGACCAGCCCTTCGCCACCAGCGCGTCGAACCAACGCCGCGCAAATTCGAGGCTTGCCCGGCCGGAGCGGATGGTTTCCGGCCAATGTTCGTCGACGAACTGTACAACGTCCTTCTCGAACGCCAGTTCTTCCTCTCGAAAAGACAGTTTCACTCGGGCACCATAGCGCGTTCCATCCGCGTGACTCAAAAGAAGATCAGCATATGTACGACACCATCATCTACAACGTCGACAACGGCATCCTGACATTGACCCTCAATCGTCCTGAGAAGCTGAACGCGTTCACCGGGGATATGTTGCGGGAGATGATGGATGCGCTCGACCGCGCCGACGCGGACGATGATATACGCGCCATTATCGTCACCGGTGCCGGGCGCGCATTCTGCGCCGGCGCCGACCTGTCATCCGGTGGCGATACGTTCAATGCGGACACCCGCGACGATGGCGCCGGCGGCTTACAACCGGACGGTGGTGGTCTGTTGACGTTGCGCATCTATGAATGTCGCAAACCGATCATTGCGGCGATCAACGGCCCGGCGGTCGGTGTCGGCCTGACCATGACCCTGGCCATGGATATTCGTATTGCCGCGGACGTCGCCAAGTTTGGATTCGTTTTCGCCCGGCGCGGTCTCGTTCCGGAGGCCTGCTCGAGCTATTTCTTACCCCGCGTGGTGGGCATCAGCCAAGCGCTGGAGTGGTGTTACAGCGGTCGCGTGTTTCCGGCGAGTGAGGCACTCGATGGTGGCTTGCTCAGAAGCCTCCACGACAAAGACGCGTTGCTGCCGATGGCTCGGAACATTGCTAGAGACATTGCAGACAACACGTCAGCCATCTCGGTCACGCTCATTCGCCACATGCTGTGGCGCATGCTGGGCGCCGATCACCCGATAGAAGCCCACAAGATCGACTCCCGCGGGATCTATCACCTCGGCCGTAGCCGCGATGCCAAAGAAGGTGTCGAAGCGTTCCTCGAGAAACGGCCCGCAGAGTTTCAGGGTAAGGTATCCGAGGACCTGCCGGAATACTTCCCCTGGTGGCACGAAGAAGAGTTCTCCTGATAGCAAACGAGCCCCTTACACAGCAAAACAGACAGGAACGACCATGAGCGAACCCAATATTGCCCAGAAAGCGCCCTTTCCAATCGAGGTCACAACCGGCGAGAAGTACTTTTGGTGCGCATGCGGAAAGAGTGCCAACCAACCGTTCTGCGATGGTTCGCACAAGGACACCGAATTCACACCGTTACCCTACACCGCTGAGCAAGACCGCACGTTGTACTTCTGCGGCTGTAAGCACTCGGGCAACGCACCGCTGTGCGATGGAACCCACAACAGTCTGTAAGCGCATGTGATGTTCTTTCGGCGCAGTAAGAATCGGCTGGACAGCGAACTGCCCGAAGAGCGCTTGAGTGCCATCGCCGAGATCGACGAGGACAAGGCGCCTAAGTTCAAAGAGCAGCTGAGTCGTTGCGCAACGTCCGACCCCGACCTCAGAGTTCGGAAGGCCGCTCTTACCTGGGTGGATGACCAGGCTTTGCTAGTGGCCATGTTGGACGACGCCACCATCGATGAAGCCGCCGCCACGCGCTTGACGGCCCTGGGCAGAGCGCCCAATCATCCGGTGATGTCCCGTCATCTCATGCGTTCGGCGACCTGTCTGGATGATGCCCTCAACTTCATGGAGCAGGCGAGTGACGTAAGCCTAAGAGCCGAGTTGTTCTGCGCTTCGCCCGAGGAATTTCGGGAAGGGCTCATAAAGGCGATCTGCCTTACCGGGGAGGCAGGTCTCGGGGCGTTGGAAAAACTGTCCCGCAATCGCGATAAGCACTGCAATCGTCTCGCTCGCGACGAGCTGGAGCGTTTACGCAAGCTAACGAAAGACGTGGATGACGATCGTCGGCGGGCTGAAGAACTCGCCGAAGCCTTGGGCAAGGTCACGTCAGGTGATCCTCGCCAGCGCCTCGAACACCTCAAGCGAGAGCTGGAGGCCACCATCAGCCGTCTGCAAACGAGCGCTCAAGCGCTGGCGAACTACGGCCTTGACGCTCCGCAAATTCACGACTACGCGGCATTGGTCGCCGCGGCTGAGGCAGCCGCGGCTGAGGCAGCCGCGGCAAAACCAGCGGCAAACGAAGATCTGGCTTTTGCAGCGATGGTCACCGAATTCGAACGACTGGACGCCGCGCTGCTGGAAGTCTCTGAGGCAGACGGTTTCGCGGCCATTGAGGTTGCGCAGCAAGAACTCACTGAACGGTGGCGCGCCGCCGCAGACAAAGAGGCGCCGAAACCAGACCAATTACAGATTTTCGAACGCGTATGCCAGCGCTGTGAAGAACTGGCAGGCGCTCTCGAACGTATGCGTCGTATGGATTCTTCAACCGTCACCATCCCCAACCTGGACCCGTTGCCCGACGATCCTTCCGCACTTCAGGCTTTGTGGGTGGCACAGCGCAAGATGATGAGTGATCGCAAGGCGCTGCAAGCTGCGCGGAAGACCCTCAATTGGCCGGACTGGGCGCACGCATTTTCCGAAACCGTCCGATTGGAAGAACGCGCCGAGGCGCTTACCGTGGCCATCGACCGTCTGGATGAGCATCGAGCGAATCTCCAGGACACGTTTACAGATGTCGTCGCCGCAATCGCAGGTTGCGTCGAAGAGGGTCAGCTGCAGCCCGCCTTGAGCGCTCTGGGCCAGGCGCGTCGACTGGAGAAATCACTACCGGACCGAGCGGCTCCTGAGCAACGGCACGCCTTGCTTCGGGAGGCCGCGCGCATTGAGGAACTGAAGGACTGGCAGAACTTTGCGACCTCGCCAAAACGGGAGCCATTGATCCAGGCGCTGGAGTCGATGCTCGAAACACCCCTCGACCCCAAGGTTCAAGCCGAGAAGATCAAGGCGTTACGCAGTGAATGGAATGCCCTCGGTCCCGTCACACGACATCAAGACAAAGCGCTCGCGAGCCGATTCAACACGCTTGCCGAGCAGGCCTTCGAGCCATGCCGCGAGTATTTCTCGGACCAAGCGATGCATCGCAAGCAAAACCTTGTCGAACACCAACGCATCTGCAACCAGTTGGAACAATATGTATCGAGCGTCGACTGGGTAACGACGGATATGCAAGCCGCAGAACAGATCATGCGGACCGCCCGTCACGAGTGGCGCGAGTACCACCCGGTGGACCGCAACCGAGGCAAAACGCTCGAACAACGGTTCGAGGCCTTGCAACGACAGATCCACGGTCGCGTCAAACAAGCGTGGGAAAACAATCTCGAACGGAAACGCCAAATCGTAGCGGAAGCCCAAGAGTTGGCGGCAGGCGAAACCGCCACCAACACCAAGGTCGAGGGCGCCAAATCCTTGCAGCGTCGCTGGCGGGAAGTCGGCATGACGCCCCGCAAACCCGACCAGCAACTATGGCGCGAATTCCGCCGCCACTGTGATGCGATCTTTGCTGCACGCAATGTGGACAAGGAGCAAGCAAACCAGCAGATAGAATCGGCGATCGCTCAAGCCGAGAGCATCTGTGACGCATTGGAGGCGGCGCTCAACCAAACCCCCGCAGACAAAGCCCTACTGAATCGATTGCGCGGCGAACTCAACGCGGTGCGCCTACCTGAACGACGCGAACGGGCGCTACACAAACGCTTCGATGACCTCGCGAGGAACTACAACCAGCTACTTCTGCAGCAGGAGGCCGCAGCCTCAATAGCCGAGATCAAGCAAATCAAAGCGTGGGATCGTGACGTCAGCCAAGCCGAGGTAGCCGGCCAGGCGATAGACGCACCAGCACCGATTTTCAGCGCACGCGTCGAGTTGGATGAGGAACCGTTCGACGAATTGGCCCGCTTGACCCTACAGGCGGAGATCTTGGCGGGTATCGAATCACCGGAACGGGATCGACAGGTGCGCCTCGAGGTGCAGGTTGCGGCATTGAACGAAAGCATGGGTCAGCGCGGTGCAGCCAAAGAACCCATGGATTTAGTAGAAAGCTGGTGCTGCCTCAGCCCCAAGTCATCCGCATGCGACGAACTGAGGGAACGCTTCTTCCGGGCTGTGGTCGAGTTGATACGGTCGGGCTGACCCGGTGGATACGTGGATACGGCCCGGCCGCTTCTAGAGCATCAACTCGATTGCGGCACCGCCCAACTCGCTCGTATCCAGGTTGAGAGAGCCGTTATATAGCGTCACGAGTTCCGCCACCACCGCAAGTCCTATTCCTTGACCCGGCTGCACCTGATCGGCGCGCGTACCCCGATTCAGCACCTGATCCCTTATTTCGGGACCAATACCAGGACCATCGTCCTCGACTCTGATGGTTGCACGCTCACCGGCACACCCCGACAGCCGCACCCGCTTGTGGGTGTACTTGAACGCGTTCTCCAACACGTTGCCGAGAATTTCCATGAAATCGCCTTCATCGCCCCTCGCTTGTAGATCTTCCGGCACGCGCATTTCAACTTGTATGCCCTTTTCCACGTACGCGGTCTGTAGCGCAACCGTCAGGCGGGTGAGCAGCGTGTGCAAGTTGACGGATTTACTGACGACGACCGGCCCGCTCACCGTCGCACGTGAGAGTTGGTGCGTCACCGTGCGTTCCATCCGGTCGAGTTGCTCGCTCAACAATGCGGGGTCGCCATCGGCCCGTTCACCGAGCGCGTTACGGATTACCGCCAGAGGTGTTTTGAGGCTGTGCGCCAGATCTTCCAGGGCATTTCGGTAACGTGTCCGGCTGCGCTGTTCATGCTCTACGAAGCGGTCGAGGTTCACGGCCAGCCCCTGTAGTTCTCTAGGGTAGTCCGCCGAAAGCTGTTCACGGCGTCCTTCCTCGAGATCCTTGACCTCTTCGGCCATGACCCGCAGCGGCCTCAGTCCCCAACGAATGGCGAGTATCTGAACGATCATCACGAGCAGCGTGACCGCGCCCAGACCAAAGTACAGGTTCTGCCGAAAGCCCTGAATTACGGCGCGAAACGGCGCCTGGTCCGTCGCAACTTGGAAAACGAGCACCGACTCTTGCGCGTCCTCCCAAATCACTGCATAGGTCAGCAGATAGCGCGCAACCCCACCGGTCGCGACTTCGCCAAACAGGAACTCGCCGAGATCGGGCCGCATCTCAGGAAAATCAACGTTGGTCGTCAAGGCTGACGGCGAGCGCCAGGCGTGATCCCCATCGATCTCTTTAACCGCCGCGTACAGACCAGATTCCGGTTGGGATAGCCGCGGCTCCGGCAATTCGCCAAACACCACGTGATTTTCGTACTCCTCCGCCACTCCCATGAGGGAGTAGATCACAAGCTTCAGCTGCTCTTCGGCACCGGCCAGGGTGCTGGCCTTGAAAGACCGGTCAAGGACCACACCCGCCAACGTTAGAAAAGTCCCTAACACCAGGGTGGTCGTGACCACCAAGCGGGACTGGATACCTAAAGTCAATCAGGAAACTTCCAGGCTAAAACGGTAACCCTGACCGCGAACGGTACGAATCGGGTTGACCGGGTCGAACTTCTTGCGCAATCGGCCGACGAACACCTCGATGACGTTGCTGTCCCGATCGAAGTCCTGTTCGTAGAGGTGGTCGGTCAACTCGCTCTTGGAGATAACACGACCGGGGTTCAACATCAGGTACTCCAACACCTTGTACTCATACGCCGTGAGTTCTATGAGGCTATCGTCCAAGCGTACTTCTTTTTTTGCGGTGTCCAAGGCAATGGGGCCTTCGCTAATCACCGGTGAGGCATAACCCGCTGCACGGCGGACCAAGGCATTGAGTCTTGCCATCAACTCTTCCATGTGGAACGGTTTGGTCAGGTAGTCGTCGGCACCCGCCTCCAAACCCGACACCTTGTCTTGCCAATGGCCGCGCGCCGTCAGGATGAGAACCGGAAACCGGCGATCCTCTGCCCGCAACGCACGGATAAGTTCGCTGCCGTCCATTTTCGGCAAGCCAAGGTCGATGACGGCTGCGTCGTAGTCATACTCGCGGCCAAAGTACAGACCCTCTTCTCCGTCACCGGCCACATCGACGACATACCCTGCACCCTTGAGCTGCCGGTGCAGCTGGTCCTGCAGAGCCTGCTCATCTTCTACGACTAGTATGCGCATGATCGAAAGGTTCGGTGTCCTGTCCCACAAATAACTTCAACAATTCGCAGGTCTTTTTCGCTCCTGTCGGCGTTGCTCGTCCTTGTGTGGGGCCTACCACACGGCGTCCTCGGCAACCCAGAGGGTTGCTGGCAGTTTGCGGCTGTGCCGTGCTCAGCTAGCAAACTGCGTCGCGCCCCGGGGCGCGCCCTTGCCATGAACGAAAAATCCCGTGCGCCTCGTCCAACTTATTTGCGGGACAGGACACTAACGCCCCTTGCGCACCCCGCCGCTGCGGTCGATGACTACGGTCGTGACCCGACCGCCGTCCAACAGAACTCGCACGCGATAGCCACGGTTGCCACCATCGACTGGCGTCGCCGAGAGTACCCGCCCGCCGGTCTGGCGACGCGCGATGGCGGTGGCCTGCTCAACGGAAATAGCTGGCTGCTGGGCAAAGTTGGAGGGGGGGACGGCATCGCTGCCACGCGCGGCAACGGTCTCCGAGGCGTAAAAGGGGAGTACAAACACAAACCCGAGGATCCACTTTTTGAACGAGGGCGCAATCATGCTGAAGTCGCCAGATCCTCAAAAAAGCCTACTGCGTGCATTGTACCCCCAAATCCTCTAGGACACAGGCGTGACGCGAACCCGAACTCGGATGCTGTCGCCCGGGTGATTGCGCATACGCGTGGTGTAGGTACTGCCCGCGTATCGATAGGTCACGTCGTAGCCGGCAAGGCGTTCCTCATCAACGATATCCTGCACGACGTTGCAGACCTCTTCGGTGCGGTAGCCGACCGGCGCATCGTAATATCGGTTGCGGCGCGCGACATCCGCGCCGATGCTGCCGCCCAGTAGAGCGCCAACCAGCGTACCGACCTGTTTGTTGCTTTTATGGTGGCCCACCGCATTACCGATGGCCCCGCCGATGATCGCGCCGATGATCGGCGCGGTGATAGAACGAGCGCGTGCCGGTTGCCGGTACTCGACGCGCTGTTCGTAGCATTGCTCGCGCGGCACCGTGTGGGTCACGATTTCGTAAACGGGTTCCACCGCCACGACCGAGGCACGATCGTAATTCGTGCCGGCAAAGGCGACCGCCGGGGCGAGCAGCAAAGGTACGATAAATTTAGCGACCGACATGGGTTGTCTCCAAGGACTCCAATTTGCGGAGTAGCTTAACGAGCACAGCCTGAACGCTATCTGAATACCGACGAGGTTTGGCTGCGGGCCTGAAGCCCGCGTATTTCATGGTTTTCCCCGAGTTTCACGAGCCAATCGACGTGGCCTGGAAGTTGTGATTTGAGCCACAAAGTCAGCCGTTCGTAGTGTTGAACGAAGCGTTCGAGGTCGGCGTTGGACATGCGCTCGGCGACCGGCAAGTCCTGTTCCTGCTCGGCACGCCAGCGCCGGACCGCCTGCATACCCGGAACCTCCAGGTAGATCCACCAATCGATCATCGCCCAGAGAGGGTGGTAGCGAGCGCTGGCCTCGTTGACGAACGCGCGCCAGACACCGGATGGGTCCTCCGAGCGCTCGAGATCATTCACCGGAGTCTCGAGTTGGGAAGCGGGCTGTGGGGTCGCGCCCAAGCACCAGCCTTCGAAGACGACGACGTCGACGTTCGGGCCAACCGCAGGCCAGACGGTTTCCGGCGCACGATCATCCCGTCCTTTGTCGAATCGCGGCAGCGCGACCACTTCGCCCCGGAGCAGGGCGCCCAACACAACCTCGGCAAGCTCTATATCATGAGTCCCCGGCACCCCGCGGGTTGTCAATAAAGGGTGCACATCGAGGCCGAGTGAGCGGCGTTCTTCGCGAGTCAGATAGAAGTCGTCCAGCGAGACGCTGACGCAGCTAGCGCCCACGGCGTGGTACGCGGCGATCAGTAATTCCGCGAGCGTGGTCTTACCCGCCCCCTGACCACCGCTTAGGCCTACAACATGCACTGTGGGCAGCCGTATTGCGGTCAACGCGGCAAGTTTGCGCCAATCATCGGGCCCGGCCGGTAGCTGGCGATGCACACGTTCGACCTCAGCCACATCGACTTCGGGCGCAAGTTCGCGACAGAAGCGCTCTAGGTGTAAAACAGGGAACCTCCGGAGCCCATTGAGTCTAAGACTGGCAAGTTAAGGAGCACCACGAGAACACACCATGAGCACCATCATAGAAACAGCAGGCAGCGTTTACGACCGCGCCGTCAACGCCATTGGGCACCTTGACGGCGTCGCGTCGCTGCTCATCCGATTGATTCTCGGGCCCGTCTTGATCGCCGCCGGTTGGGAAAAGCTCACGGGAGACAACTGGTTCGGCTTTCAACTGGAATCGTTCCCGTTTCCTTTTAACGTGCTGCCGCCGGAACTCTCGTGGTTCCTCGCTTCCTGGACCGAATTTCTGGGCGGTATCTTGTTGCTCGTCGGCCTAGGCACGCGAATCGTTGCCATGCCATTGGCCGTCACGATGTTCGTCGCCGCCTACTCCGTGCACCTCGACAACGGTTGGGCGGCGATCGCGCCATCCAACCCGCCGGCGGTCTGCGTGCCGAATACGGATGCCAACGCCAATTCCAACGTCTTCGAACGCTACATCAAATGCTACAACGTCAACGAACGTACCATCGAAGCCTCGGAACGGCTCGCGCGGGCGAAATCCATCTTGCGTGAGCACGGCAACTACCGGTACCTGAACGGTAGTGGCGCAATCGTGAAACTCAATAGCGGTATCGAATTTGCGGCGAACTATCTGGTCATGCTCTTGGCCCTGCTAATCATCGGCGGCGGCCGTTACTTCAGCCTCGACTACTACGTAAAGCTACTCCTGAAACCCTCTCGCGACACGCCGTAGAGGCGCCCATAGGGCGCCGCCATGCACATTACCTGCTGATTGCGTGATCGATTCATAGCGGTGCCCTATAATCCCGACCCTTCAACCAATGCCCTTAGGAATGATCGTTTGAGAAGTTTTTTCGGATGCGTGCTCGGCGTCACGCTACTCGCCTCAGGTCTTGCCAGCTGCCAATCGGTGTTACGAAACGAGATCACCGCAACGCCACCGGTGATCGTATACAAGAGTCCCAACGACGATCGCGAGTATCGCTACCTGGAACTCGACAACCATCTGAAGGTCTTGCTGGTATCGGATGCCAGGACCGACAAGGCGGCGGCGGCGTTGGTCGCGTTTCGCGGACAACACCACGATCCCGAGCAGTACGGGGGGCTTGCCCATTTCCTGGAACACATGCTTTTCATTGGGACCGAAAAGTACCCGAAAGTAGACGGCTACCAAACATTCGTCAGCACCCACGGGGGTTCATCCAACGCGTACACGGCCGCCGACCACACCAATTACTTCTTCGACATACAACCCGAGCACTTTCGGGCAGGCATGGATCGCTTCGCTCAGTTCTTCATCAGCCCTTTGTTCGACACCGGGTACGTCGAGCGGGAAAAGCACGCCGTGCACTCCGAAACCCAACTGCAGATAAAAGACGACCGGTGGCGCGCCATGTCCGCTCAACGCATGGCGCTCAATCCGGATCATCCCGCCTCTCGATTCCACATTGGCAACTTGGAGACCTTGGGCGACGGCGTAGGTGAAGCGTTAGTGGAATTTTTCGAACGCAACTACTCCTCAGACCAGATGGCATTGGTCGCCATGAGCAACGAGAGTCTCGATGAACTCGAGACCTGGATCACGCCCATGTTCGAAGCACTGCCTAACCGTAATCTGGGTCCGGCACCCACAACACCCCCGCTGTTTCGAACCGATGACCTACCAGCTTCGTTGCGTCACAGACCACTCAAAGAATCACGCTCGATAACCTACAGCTTCCCGATACCGTCAGTCACCGAACACTACGCGAGCAAGCCTGAGGTGTATCTATCGAACCTTCTCGGACACGAAGGCGAGCACAGCCTACATCACGACCTGAAAAACCGGGGGTGGATCGAATCGCTGGGCGCGTCGGCCGGTCGCTTTGACGACGACACCGCGCTGGTGACGATCGACATTGGCCTTACCGAGCCCGGCTTTGCCCACATCGACGACATCACCTCGGCTCTGTTCGCGTACGTTGACTTGTTGAAGGCCAATCCTCCGGAGGCTTGGCGTTACGCCGAACAAGCGAAAGTGGCGGAGCTGGGTTTTCGCTTTCAAGAACAGTCATCGGCCACGGCCTTCGTTTACTTGGTGTGTCCACGGCTCAGACTCTACCCGGCGACGGATGTATTGCGCGCGCCCCACATGATGGATCAATTCGTTCCGGAGCTGATTGATCGCTACCTCGGCTACCTCAGACCCGACAATGTGCTGCTCGAAATCGTTGCGCCAGAAGTTTCCACCGATCAGGTAGAGCGGTTCTTCCAAGTGCCCTATGCGTTGCAACGCGGGCCGCTGGAACTCGCCGAGCGAACGGACCATGACTTCAGGCTGCCGGATCCCAACACTTTCCTGCCCGACAGCCTGGATCTTAAAGCCCGCGATTCCGAACCGCCGCGCCGGGTAATCAAGACGCAAGTAGGCGAAGTTTGGGTAGATACCGATATGGAGTTCGGAACCCCTCGAGCAAACCTGAATTTGACCCTGACCGTGGCGGGGGGGATGCAGTCGCTGGACGACGTCGTGGCCGCGCGTATCTATAAGCAGCTCGTGCAGGACGAACTCAACGTGTTCACCTACCCCGCCTACCTCGCGGGATTGAACTACAGCTTGGCCGTCGTGCCGGCCGGCTTTCGCATCAGCTTGAACGGCTATTCCGACAAGCAAGGGGTGTTGCTCGACGCGGTTCTCGATGCCTTTAGAAATACCGAGATCGACGCCGAGCGTTTCGACCGGTACCGCCGCGAACTGACGCGCAACTGGCGCAACTTCAAGAACGAGAGACCCTACTCGCAAGTTTACGCGTCGCTCAGTCATTTGCTGGTCAGCAATAGCTGGCCGCCTGAACGGTTGGCCGATACGCTGGATACTTTGACGGTCGAAGATCTCGTGCGCTGGCGGCGCTCACGCTTGAACGAGCATGGACTTTTGGCTCTGTTGCATGGCAACGTCGATGCGACCGACGCCTCACGCCTAACCGCGACGGTAACCAAACACCTGCAGCTGGGCGATATCCCACCCCGAAAACCGGACATCGCTCAGATCACCGGCAACTTCCGCGTACCAGTAGACGTCGACCACAACGACGCTTCGATGGTGCTGTTCGTCCAGGACACAACGGCGGGACTGCGCTCTCGCGCCAAAAGTGCCTTGGCGGCACAGCTGATGCGTCAGTCGTACTTCACCGAACTGCGCACAGAACAACAGCTCGGCTATGTGGTGTCGTTGGCCAACAGCACGTTTCGCGATCAAGCGGGCGTGGCCTTCATCATCCAAAGCCCCGTGGCGTCACCCAAAGCCCTCGAGCTGGCGACCCATCGATTTCTGGATGGACAAGCGTCGGCGATCGCCAACCTGCCGGCCGCTACCTTCGATGCGCAAAAAGCGGGACTGATTGCCCGTCTGACCGAACGCGACAAAAACTTGGGTGAGCGAACGCGACGCTTGTGGATCGATCTTGATCTAGGCAACACCGCTTTCGACTCACGCTTGAAGATCGCCGAGTTCGTCGAGGCAATCGACCGAGAGGAGCTGGTTGAATTCGTCGAGACGTTGAAGACCCGGGCTCGCGAGCAACGCGTGATCCTCTACAGCACCGGTCAGTTTGACGAGGCCCCTGGGGCGGGTGAGCTGATCACCGACCTGACGACGTGGAAAGACCGGTAGGAGGCGGCTGCGCGTCCAAAGGACGCGACGCCGCGATGTAGGCCGTTGATTTTTAGAAATAAATCGCGGCTAAAGCCGCTTGTACCCGGGAACTCCGGATTCCCTCAAGACGCTCTGAGGTCCAACCGGTACGGCGGCAGCGACTCGAGCAGCACCCGTCCATACGCTTGAGTCACGATGCGCTTGTCCAAAACCGTGATACGTCCGTGGTCGTCCTCGTGGCGTATCAGTCGTCCGCAAGCCTGCACCAGCTTCAACGCGGTATCCGGAACGGAAATCTCGTAGAACGCATTCTTGCCTCGGGATTCGGCCCACTCGGCAATGGCTTGATCGATCGGATCGTCGGGCACGGCGAAAGGCAGCTTGACGATGACGACATGCCGACAGTAGTCGTCGGGCAGGTCGACCCCTTCGGCAAAGCTTGCCAGGCCCATCAAGTAGCTCGCTTCACCCGCATCGATACGCTTTCTGTGCGCTTTGAGCAATGCTTGTTTGGACCGTTCACCCTGAATGTGCAGTTCTCCGCTCAAGCGTTCCGGTAACTGGCGGCACACCCCGAGCATTTGTCGCCACGACGTGAACAAAACGAGCGCGCTGCGTTCTTGGGCAAGCAATTCGGGTAGCAGCTCGGCCACCTCCGCAGTGTGGGTTTCAAAGTCGCGCGGATCCGACCGCATGTCGGGTACCGCGAGCACGGCGATGTTGGGGAAGTCAAAGGGGCTCGGAATTCTCACCCCAGCAACATCATCCAAACCGGCTCGTTCGAGGAAACGGTCGAAGCGACCGAGTGCAGCCAAGGTTGCCGAGGTGGTGATTGCCGCAAAGCAACGAGACCAAAGGTTGTCCCGCAACAACAGACCCGGTTCTATCGGCGCACTGACCAGCTCGAGGTCCTGCTCGGTGCGATTGACCCAGCGTGCGTGTCTTGCCCGGTCGGATCCGTCGCCGCCGGCCGCCGCAAAGTCGTTCAACAACTGTGCCGTCGCTTGCGCCCGGGTTTCTAGCTGACCAACCGCTGGCAACCAATCTTCCGCCTCGAAAGCCTGGGCCCAATCGCTTTCTCCGTCTACGGCCTTACGCAACAGTTCGTGAACCCTTTCGACCGCATCGGCGATCTGCGTGACCGGAACGCTCGCGGCCAGCGCAGCATCCGCCAGATTCTGCTCGACCCTACCGAGGACGAAACGATGGGTCTCGAGCTCAGCGTCCCGCGCGTTGAACTGCAAGGTCGACAACGTCGCCGCCAGCACTTCAAAAGCCTGTTTCAGCCCATCGCAGTGGCCGCCCAGCTTGGTGGCTATATCGGTCAACTCTTGGGGCCGCCCAAATCGCTGGGTTAGGCTCGAGACAACCGTGTCGACGTGATCGACCCAGGCAAGCGTTCCGCGAATACGTGTGTTGACGGCAAAATGCTGTTGGGTTTTATCGGGGAGATGGTGAGCTTCGTCGATGATGAAGATGGCATCCTCGGGTTCCGGTAACACCACGCCGCCACCGAGGTTGAGATCGGCGAGCATCAGGTCGTGATTGGCGACAATCACCTCCACGCCATCGAGTTGATTGCGCGCCTTGAAAAACGGGCACTGTCGAAAGAAACTGCAGCGATTGTTGGTACATCCACGGTGGTCGGTGGTCACCGCGCGCCACGCACTGTCAAATGCATCCGCTGCCGCGCCACGGCTAGCCGCGGCACCGACCGACCAGCTGTCGAGCTCACCGTTCCATTGGCCATTGGCGAAGGTGCGGAGCATTTCCTGATAGGTCACCGTATGGTCGGTACTGTCCGCCTCGAACAATGGAATCTCTTGCTGGTCCTGATACCTCAGGCGCTCGTCCAAGCGTTTCAGGCACAGGTAGCGTCCGCGACCCTTGGCCAACGCAAAATCGAACTCGAGGCCCGCATGTTCCTGAAGATCAGGCAGGTCGCGCATGACCACCTGTTCTTGCAACGCGACCGTTGCGCTACTGATGATCACGGTCTTGCCCAACGCCTTGGCAACGGGAATGGCGGCCAAGCAATACGCCGCCGTCTTACCGGTACCGGTACCCGCCTCGATCGCGGCGAGCCTGGGCGACTCTCCGGTTAGCGTGCGAGCGATTGCGGCGATCATCTCCCGCTGCCCGCGACGCGCCCTGAATCCGCGCGCGGCTAACCAGGCGCTATAAGCGGTTTGAATCTCTTTTTTGAGCTCTTCGGTGAGCATGCTCATAGCGAAGAGCTTACGGGCAACCGACCCTCCGCCGCCAGCGCTCGGGGGCAAATTCCTGTAGGAGCTTGCCCCGACCCTGGGATTGAGCCTTAATGTCGGCCGGCCCAATTTTGCGTGAGAGGGACACCAACATGTTAGCCAAGCACTCATGGTTGCTGCTCGCCGCGGCACTGGCGATGGCAGCCTGCGGTAACGCAGACGTGACTGCGCTCGAGCTACCCGAAGGCTTCTCGCTGCGTGTAGTTACCATCGAGGTCAAGAACGCAAGGCAAATGGCGTTGGACGATGATGGCACACTGTTCGTCGGAACTCGGCGGCAAGGCAGCGTTTATGCCATCGCCAATGCGTTGACCGACGCGAACCCGCAAGTGATCGAGCTGGCGACGGGGCTGACCATGCCAACTGGTGTCGCGGTCAAGGACGGTCAACTTTATGTTGGCGCGACCAATCGGATACTCCGCTTCGATGCCGGTAATCTGGTTGCCAACGCACCCTTTGAGGTCGTCACCGAAGATCTGCCCGACAAGCGCATGCACGGTTGGAAGTACCTGAAATTCGGACCTGACGGTGCGCTGTACGTTCCGGTGGGCGCACCCTGCAATATCTGCTTGTCGGAAGATCCGCGGTTTGCCTCGATACTGCGCATGAACGCCGAAACCGGCGAAACTACCATCTTCGCCCAGGGCATCCGCAACAGCGTCGGCTTCGCATGGCACCCAACCACGCAACATTTGTGGTTCACCGACAACGGGCGCGACCTCATGGGTGACGACGTTCCCTCTGAGGAGGTCAACGTGGCAACTCGGCCGGGCCAGCATTTTGGCTACCCGTTTATCCACGCGGGCGACGTGCCCGACCCCGAGTACGGCAAGGGCGTCGATGCCGCCACCTACCAGCCGCCCACCGTCAAGATTCAAGCCCACTCCGCCGCCTTGGGCGCAACCTTCTACACGGGCTCGCAGTTCCCTCCCGAGTACCAAGGTGCTCTCTTCATCGCCGAGCACGGCTCATGGAACCGTTCCGTTAAAGTCGGTTATCGCATCTCCGTCGTCACAATGGACCGGGACGCGCCACACTACCAACCGTTCATCAGGGGTTGGTTGGAAGGCCAGCGCAACTGGGGGCGCCCGAACGACGTACTGGTTGCACCCGATGGCTCTCTATTGATCTCGGACGATCAGGCCGGCGCCATCTACCAGGTCACCTATCAAGCACCCCGATGACTGTCGGCCCGAACCCAACATTATCGAAACGGCCACCATCCTTTATCTAGGCTGTCCTCGCAACGGCCCAGCTGAGTCGCGTACCGCGCAAATCGATCGCTGACGATGCGCGCATAGCGTTGCACGTTTCTATCGCGCCGCCAGCGACCGCCCGCATAGCCGCTCGGACCCTCGTAGTAGGCGAGATACAAGTGGTAGGCGTTGTTCTTGGCAATGCCGAGCCTACGGTTCGAACGCTGGTTGTACCAGCCGATGAAGTCCAGCGCGTCGGCAAAGTCGTCCCGCTCGACAAACCAAGCGTTGGATTCCTTTCGATAATCTTCCCAAGCCGCGTCGGTCGCCTGGGCATAGCCATAGGCGCTCGAAGGGCGCCGCCAGGGGATGACCCACAGCAACTTGCCCCGGGCCGGTTTGGCGTCCGACTCATAGCTCGATTCTCGGTGAATGAAGGCCGGGCCCATCGCGATGGGCAACCCCCATTTGCGTTCGGCACGGCGCGCCGCCTTGTACCACTGGGCCTTCTCGATGAAGATTGCGCATAAATCGTCGGGATTCCGGGGCGGCGACGTCGCGCAACCAGCGAGCAAGAGACTCAATATGAGGCTATAGCGCATCATGTTCCTCCAGCAACGCGAGTAAGGCCGCCTCATCCATCACGGCCACCTTCAGTTCTCGAGCCTTGGCCAGCTTGCTACCGGCACGAGGTCCAGCCACGACGGTGCTGGTCTTCGCGGAAACCGATCCTACAACCTTGGCGCCAAGCGACTGTAAACGCGCTTTGGCGGCGCCCCGTGTCATCGTTTTCAAGGTGCCGGTCAACACCCAGGTCTGCCCGGCGAGTGGTTGGCCTTGAGCGGCCGCCTCGACGGCGGGCCAGCGCACGCCGGCGGCCAAGAGCCGATCCAGCGCGTCGAGATTGTCGGCGTCCTGGAAATAGCCGACGATATTTTGCGCAACCACGGGACCCACGTCCGCCACGCCCTCTAACTGCTCCACGTCGGCCTCCCGTATACCGGAAATCTCGCCGAAGTGCTGGGCGAGATTGAGGGCCGTAGCCTCACCCACCTCTCGAATACCCAACGCATAGATGAATCGCGCCAACGTCGTGTCCTTGCTGTCGTCGAGTGCCGCCAATAAGTTTTCGGCGGATTTGCTGCCCATCCGTTCCAGGCTCGCCAGTGATTCGATATCGAGTTCGTAGAGATCGGCGGCGACAGCGGCCAGCCCCACATCGACCAGTTGCTCGATCAACTTGTGTCCGAGACCTTCGACATCCAACGCCAGCCGGGATACAAAGTGCTTGAGCCCTTCCTTCCGTTGGGCTGGGCAGGTCGCAGGTCCCGCACCACAGCGCGCAACAGCTTCGCCCTCCGGCTGTACGACATCGCTGCCGCAAGCGGGACAGTGCTTCGGTAAACGGACTTTCCGTGCCCGTTTGGGTCGCTTCGCTTTGATCACGGAGGCAACCTGAGGGATGACATCGCCCGCCCGGCGCACCATCACCGTGTCACCGATACGCAAGTCCAAGCGCCCGATTTCATCCATGTTGTGCAACGTCGCGTTGCTGACGGTGACCCCGCCAACGAATACCGGTTCGAGCTTGGCCACCGGCGTGATGGCACCAGTACGACCAACTTGAAAACCTACCCCCAACACCCGCGTCGTCGCTTCTTCGGCCGGGTACTTGTACGCGATGGCCCAACGCGGCTTGCGGGTCAGGGCGCCGAGTCGCCGCTGTTGATCGAGCGAGTCGACCTTGATCACCGCGCCGTCGATTGCATAACCGAGCTCGTCACGACGTTGTTGTAATTCATCAACGTAGCGTTGACAGCCTTCCAAGCCTTCAACCAGTGTCACGGCTGGATTGATCCGCAAGCCCCATGCTTCGATTCGCGCCAACGCTTCCATGTGAGTTTCCGGTTGCCATGCGCCATCGACCCAACCCAGGCTGTAGCAGAACATCGTCAACGGCCGGTCAGCGGTTACCCTTGGGTCGAGCTGGCGCAAACTACCTGCAGCACCGTTACGCGGGTTCACCAGCGGCTTCTCGCCCCTGTCGCGCGCGCGCTCGTTGAACGCGTCGAAATCCGTTTTCGCGATGTAGATCTCGCCGCGCACTTCCAACCGGAGAGGCAGGTCGTCGCCGCGCAGACGCAACGGAACGGACCTGATGGTTCGCACGTTGGCGGTAATGTCTTCTCCGGTTTGGCCGTTGCCCCGCGTCGATCCCAGCACCAACTTGCCATCCTCGAAGATCAGTGCGACCGCTACGCCATCGATCTTAGGCTCGCACGTGAAGTCGATTGCCTCATCAGTACCCAAGCGCCCCCGACAACGTTCGATCCAATCGCCAAGCTCCGAGTGGTTGGTCGTCTTATCGAGGGACAACATGGCTACCTCGTGCGTAACGGACGCAAATTCACCAAGCGGTGCTGCTCCAACTCGTTGGGTTGGCGAATCATCGACGACGAGTTGCGGGTGCTCTGCCTCCAATTTGACGAGCTCGTCGTAGAGCGAATCGTACTCGGCATCCGCGATTTCCGGCGTATCCAACACGTGGTAGCAATGGTCGTGGTGATGAATGAGACCACGCAGCTCTTCGAGCCTGGCTTGAATGGTGGGGTCCTGAGGCATCTATACCGCGGAGCCCCGTCCCGAGGACGGGCAGCCGCCTCCTACGCTAGTTAGTTAGGCGTTGGAATCACGCTCTCTTGGACAATCGGCGTCGAGAAAAGTCCGCGATGCGCTGACGATAGTGCTCAATCGTCTGCCCCGTCAAAACACTCATGTTCTCGTCTTTGAGCTCACCGCCAAGCTCCAGCGCCAGTTCTCGCGTCACGCGGACCATTTCCTCCAACGCCTCTCCGGGGCTTTCCGGTCCCGGCAATTGCAGGAAAAACGTCACACCGGGCGAGACGAAGGTATCCATCTCTGCAAGGTCGAAGTAGCCGGGTTCCACCGCATTTGCCACGCTGAACTGCACCACCTTCGACAACGGGTCGATGCGGTGGAAAATGTTCATGTCACCGTACTTCAGTCCTCGGGCTCGAAGTCCCGCCAACAGCGCATCACCCGTGAACGGCGCATCGGACAGTGCCAGCAGATGGATGACCAATAGCTCCTCGACCGCGCCTTCCCCCGAACTCTCGGCTAGCGGCTCCGGATCTCTACGCGTGCTAAGGCGCCGCGGCCGCTTGGGTTCATCGGCGACGCCCGGTGGTACATCGGGAATGACCACGTCGGCTACCCGCGCTTTGACGCGGGCTCCCTTCTGTGCCTGTTGCATAGGCTCCTCTTCCATAGGATCGGGCAGCGGCTGGCCGAAGAGCTCCTCATCGAGCCGATCGCTTGAAGGGCCGTCCGCGGGCTCCAACAACAAAGGTGGCGATTCGAGCGCTAAATCGGTCTGCTCGGGCTTGGTGACGACCCGTGCACCGCCGTTCGGAAGCTCACCGCGCAAGCGCGTGAGATCGTCGACATCGTCGGTAACTAGGTCGGGCGCGATGTCCAGGCGCAACGGTTCGCGCCGCGCGCGCCACGCTATCCAGAAACCGTGGGCAACGACGGCCGCGATCAACAAACCGCCGCCAACGAGAATGAAGTCCTTTATATCCACTTGAGGCTCCTCGACGGCATATTGCCGCCAGCCACTTCTGTCAATTCACGCGCACGCGCCACTTAACTAGTTCCTGTCCGGAAATTCGGCTCCTGATTTCGCCGCAGGCGCCGCGAATTTTACTCTGTCGGTTCACAATGCTGCGCATTCTGGACAAGCACTAACTAGCCGCCATCGCGGCAGCCTCTTCTACGTCCACCGAAACCAAGCGCGAAACGCCCGGTTCGTTCATTGTGACGCCCATCAAGTGATCGGCGGTCTCCATCGTTATCTTGTTGTGTGTGATGACGACAAACTGTACATCAGCGGACATTTCTTGAATCAACTCAGCAAAGCGTGTGACATTCGTATCGTCTAGAGGCGCATCGACCTCGTCCAACAGGCACACCGGACTTGGGTTGAGCTGGAAGATGGCGAAGATCAGCGCTATCGCTGTCATTGCCTTCTCGCCACCCGACAACGACTGAACGCTTGCGTTGCGTTTTCCCGGCGGTCTCGCCATGAGCGTGACGCCGGTGTCAAGTAGGTCCTCCCCTGTCAGTTCCAAGTAAGCGTGCCCCCCGCCAAATACCTTCGGGAACAGCGCCCCCAAGTGTGCGTTGACCGCATCAAAGGTTTGCTTGAAGCGCGCACGCGTCTCCTTATCGATGCGCCTGATGGCTGTCGACAAGGTGTCCAACGCCTTTGCTAAATCTTCGTGTTGGGCATCGAGGTAGGTTTTTCGCTCGGACTGCGCCTCATACTCCTCTATGGCCGCCAGATTGATAGCACCGAGGCGCTGTATGCGACGGTCGATGCGTTCCAGCTGTTCCGACCAGCCCGCATCGGTTGCATCTTCGGGCAATCCGCATCGCACCGCGTCCAGCTCGTGGCCCGTCTGAACGACTTGCTGCTTGATGTTAGCCTCCTGGACGTTGAGCCCCTGACGCTCTACCCGAACCGTTTCGAGCTTGGTACGAACGGCGTCGACGAGCCCTTCCGCTTCGCCGCGTTGACCTTCTTGCTCGCGGATGGTTTGGTCCAGCTGTTCCAACCGGCTACGCACGTCACCCAGCTGGCGCTCTACTGCCAAACGTTCCGCAAGCTTGGATTCCAACTCGACTTGCAACCGCGGTAGTGGCGTCGCGCTCGCTTCAATACCTCGTTCGAGCGCATGTTTGCGCTCTGACAGCTCTTGTTGTTGGTTGATCAATCGCTCGTGGGCTGTCTCGCTGGCTTCGAGACGCGAAGCGAGGCTTTGGCGGGTCGAGTTCAAAGCGTGATACCGATCGTGAATGGAGCGGGCGGCAGGGCGAGCGACATCGAGTGCGGCGAGCATCTGATCTTTGGCTTCGACCAACTGCCGACGCTCTTGCACCTCGCTCTCACGGGCGTGTTCGGCTTGGCCCAAGGCAACTCTTGCGTCCGACAACTGTGCGGATTCTTGAACGATCTGAGATTCGATGTCCTGACGATCCCGGCTCAGCCGGTCGCGCCGCGCATCCGCCTCATCAAGCTGCACTTGGCGAACACCGTGATCGGCTTTTAGCTCACCCAACACCTTGTTGAGTAGAATCACCTTGGCCTGAAGGGTCTCTCGCTCTTGCTCGAGCACGTTGATTCGCTCACGACCCTCGACCACATGATTTTGCAGTTCGGCGAGGGTGCGTTCCGCTTCCTCCACCCTGAGGTTCAATGTCTCGACCTCCTGCGCACGCTGAATGATCCCGGCATCTTCGGCGACGGCCGGGAGTTTACGCATCCAATCAGGGCCAACCCAAAAACCTTCGCGCGTAATGATGCTCTCTCCGGGCTTGAGCCCCGTGCGGGTCGCCAGCGCAACTGCTGCCGATTCGGCGGCGAATACGCCGTGCAAAATGGAACCGAGTTTCAAATCGTCGCTGCGCACCAACGATACCAAGCTAGGCAGTTCGCCGCGTACGCTTGAATCGATGCGCGCCTCGACCAAGGCCACGTGGCCGTCGGCAAAGTCGGCCAACGCTTCGGCATAACTCGCCACGTCATCTACCCGCAAACTTTGCAGAAACTCACCGAGCACCGATTCGACGGCGCGCTCCCAACCGGGTACCACGCTGAGCGTCTCGCCGAGCCGCTCGGATCCTTGCAGGTCGTTGTCCGTCAGCCATTGCTCGACCGCCTCGTCCGAGCGGCCCAACGCTGCGCGCTGCACGGCCTGTAAGTTCGCGAGATCGTGACGCAGGGCGTGTACCTCGTTACGCGCCTCTTCCAACACATTTTCGCGCATCAGCACGTCTTCGCGCGCCGACGCCAGGTTCGTCAAACCGCGATCGATATCGCCCTCGGCCGCCAGTTGTTGGCGCTGATGGGTCTCGATCTCCTCGGCCAAAGTGTGCACGTGATCGCTTTTGATGCTCACGCCGGTTTGCGATTCCTCTTCGAGCTGGTTGAGCCGCGTGCGCAACCTTTGTATGAGTTGCATGAGGTGATCGATACGCGACGACTGAACCTGGGCTTCGCGTTCATTGTCCGCCGCGCGTTTGGTGAAGATATCCCAGTCGTCCTGCCATTGCCGGTAGCCTTCCTCTAGTCCCACAAGCGCGTCACTCGCGGTACGATCTTCGAGTTCCGCTGCCACCAGCTGAGGCACCAATTCCGCAATCTCGTCGTGCAGTGCACTGATCTGGGCTTCGTCCATCGTCAACTGACGATTGGTCTCCTCATTGCGCTGGCGCACGCCGTCCAGGTCGAGCTCCAACTCCTTTACACGTTCTTGATTGAACTGAATCGCTTCCTCGACGCGGGCGATGTCGGCGCCCAGCTGATAGTAACGACCCTGAACGTCGTTGAACTCATCACTCGTTTCACCGTGACGGGTTCGGGATTTCTCAATCTCGAGATCATGGGCGCGCTGCGCGGCTTGCACCCGTTCTAGCTCCACCTCGAGCCGGCGAAGGTTCTCCTGCAGTGCATCGAGCTCGCTCGAGAGTGCCATATGGCGGATCGTGTACAACTGGGCGGTGCGCAGCTTTTCTTCCTCTTTGAGCACGGCATAGCGTTGCGCCGCCTTGGCTTGGCGTTGCAATCGATTCAGCTGTTGACCGAGCTCATCACGAATGTCCTGCAAGCGTTCCAAGTTTTCTCTGGTGTGTTTGATCCGGTTGGTGGTCTCGCGGCGGCGTTCCTTGTACTTGGAAATACCCGCCGCTTCCTCCAGGTAGACCCTCAGCTCTTCGGGCCTGGCGTCGACGAGTTGACCGATCATGCCTTGCTCGATGATCGAGTAGCTGCGCGGGCCGAAACCGGTACCGAGAAATATGTCGGCAATGTCGCGACGCCGGCACTTGCTGCCGTTCAGGAAGTAAGCGGATTGCGAATCGCGTGTCACTTGGCGGCGGATGGCAATTTCTGCATACGCTGCGTAGGCCCCGCCGATGCGACCATCGGAATTGTCGAATACCAGCTCGATGCTGGCTACGGCAGTGGGTTTCCGCGAGCTGGAGCCGTTGAAGATGACATCGGTGAGGTTCTCACCCCTGAGTTGCTTGGCAGAGCTTTCACCCATCACCCAACGAACCGCATCGATGATGTTGGACTTACCGCATCCGTTAGGACCTACGACAGCACAGCGATTCCCAGGGAGGTTGACCGTTGTCGGATCGACAAATGATTTGAAACCTGCAAGCTTGATCTGCTTTAGGCGCATCTAGTCCTTGCTACGTACCACGAGCGTCTAGCGACAACCGCACGCACCAACAATAGCCTCAACGCTTATTGTCCGTGCGTGCCCGTTCGCGCACTAGTGAGTAAAGCCAAGCAACCAGCGCCCGATGGCGCGCTAGTCTAAAACAAAATATGTTCGGATATTAGTACTTTTTCCTCTACCTTCAGGGTCTTGAGGAGCACGGTTCTCCGCGTCATGAGCCGCGGACTCGCAGCGAGAGGCCCTTTAACTGACTCGACGAATGCGGTCCTGGCAAACCGTGTCCGAGTTCAACCCCATTCTCGATTCGCGCCGCGCATAGGCGCTCACCAATTCGTTGATACGCGCTTCGTCGCGGTTGCCGATCGCCGCGTAAAGCGCCTGGTGGAAACGCACGCAATCGCGGGGATCGAAATCCGGGTGACGCGTCACAATGAACGACAGGCGCTGACTGGCGGGCACCAAACCGTGGACCACGGACCTTAGAAAATAGTCGTCCACCAACGCCAACAAGCCCTCCAGGAAGTACCCGCGCGCTTCGATTAGCCGTTCGATCGTCGATTCGTCGGCGGCTTTTACGGCATTTTCCATCATGGTCACGGCTTCGAGAAGCTCCGTGTGGTGTTTGGCCGGATTTTCGATGATCGAGCTCAAACACATCCCCAAGAGGCGGGAGAATAGTGCGGAAAAGCTCGCGATCTGGTCAGGCTGCAACCCGTTCACCACGGCCCCGCGGCGCGGAATGATCTCGATGAGGTGGCGGCGCTCGAGAATGAGGAGGGCCTCGCGAACCGAGCCCCTCGAGACGCCGAGGCCTTTGGCGACCTTGAGTTCTTGTATACGGCTTTGCGGCTCTAGCCGCCCGGTAATGATCTCATGGCCGATGTGGTCCGCTATCTGCTCGGTCAAATTCACCGTTGGTTTGAACCCCATGGCGGAACCTTAAGCGCAATCTACGTACCGGTTGGACCAAGAGAAGAGAGAATGGTTTCACCCATCCGGTGGTTTTAGGTTCGCGGCGAGGGTTATCGTGAGATCCACCTCGCTCAATACCAGCGGCTCCGAGCGCCACTCCCAATCACCAGGGTGTGCCATGGGCGTACCGGCGAGACTGATGCGGGCGACAACCTCTATCACTTGCGCCGTCGACAGCGGTGCGGCCGGGTTCATGCTGACCGCATCATCGAGCCGGATCGAATCAGGCAACGGGTGCGCCGGCCGGCGTACCACGGCAAATGGCATGCCGCCGCCGACGGGTCGGGCGATAACGAACAACGTGGTATTGGGTGGCGGCGTCTCGGTCGCGGACAGTCGCACGTCGATGCTGGGCTTTAGATCGCCTAGCAACGACCGGGCCTGTTTCAGACCGGCCAGAAGTGCCGCCTGTTGCAACGCATCCTGTGGGATCGAGAGCGCCCGATTCAGCAAGCCGACCGCTCGTTGGTAAGCGCCCGCCCGATAAGCATCTATGGCCAACATCTCGAGCACCACCGGCTGGTTGGCTTGGCGGCTCAAGATGCCCTCGGCGAGCTCGCGACTGGCGTTGTCCAGCACGCCATCCGCGGCGAGGTAACGAGCCTGCAGCCAATACAGATCGATGCTCAGATCGTTGCCGAACACACCGTGGGCCATCGCGAACGCTTCCGCCGCACGCTGGAACCTCGAAGTCTTGAGATAGATGTGCCCGAGGAGATACCAACTCTCCGCGTCATCGGGTTTATTCGAGACGCGCTGCATGAGCGTATTGCGCCAGCGATCCAACGCTAGAGTATCGTTCTCGGGGTCTAGCTGTATGATTTCGGCCCCGCGCTGCAACACGTGTGCGTCCGGCTCGCCAACCTGTTGATAAATCAACGCCGCGAGGACCGGGACCACCAACCCGACGGCCATCCAAACCCGGCTCCGCTCGCCGTTTTGCACCTCGACATCTGGTTGGAATTCCTTGAGCAGGACCCCGCCGAGTTCCTGCTCCATCTCCTCTAAACTCGCCGGATTGACGATGCCGGCAGCGGACTCTTCGTTGAGTTCGGCTACGCGCTGACGATACAGGGCACGCAACGTCGCGCCCCGGTGAACCGCGCGCGTTCTAGCGCCAGGCCGCAAGAACGGCAGCACCGCAAAGCCTATGGCCAGGAGGGTCAGGCCGGTTAGTACGGTCCAGAAAATCACTCGTCGCTCAACGCGTCGTCGAGTTCTTCAGCCGTTTCGTCACCGAGGATGGCCTGCAGTCGAGCCTGATCTTGAGAGCTCAACTGCGCGGCTTTTTGGTGGGCAAGCCGAAAGCCGACCAGCACCAACCCCAGCACGACGAAAACGCCCGGTCCGAACCACAACAGGTAAGTGCCCGGCCGAAACGGCGGATCGTACAACACAAAATCACCGTACCGAGCTTGCAGAAAGGCGCGCACCTCGGCGTCGGAGAACGCCTCTCGTGTCACGAGACGGTGCACCGTGACCCTCAGGTCCCGGGCGATCGGAGCGTCACTGCCGGCCAAGTTGGTGTTGAGACACTTAGGACAGCGAAACTCCGCAATCAGGCTGCGGTAGCGCGCTTCGAGCTGGGCGTCGGGGAACTGAAAGACGTCCACAGGACTCGCCGCATGGACGGTCACCGCCATCAGCAAGGCGACCCACGCAAGTCGCCTAAGCATCGCCGAGCACCTCCAGCTCACGCAGCCTGGGAACGAGTTCCTGCTGCCAGATACGCTGGTTTATCTCGCCGACACGTTTGTAGACGATGATGCCTTCAGCATCTAAGAGAAAGCTTTCAGGAGCGCCGTATACGCCGAGTTCTACGCCTAACGTACCGTCCAGATCCAATAGGTTGAATTCGTAGGGATCACCGAACTCCTGCAACCAACGCAGCGCCTGTTGCGGGTCGTCTTTGTAGTTGACACCGACGATACGCAAACTCGTCGTCGCGCGTATTCGCATGAGCTCATCGTGTTCGGCCTTACAGGTTGGGCACCAGGTTGCCCAAACGTTGACGAGTACCGGGCTACCCACCAACCTCGAGCGGTCGACGCTGACCCCTTCGGGCGTGAGCAGCGTGGATGAGAATTCGGGAAACGGTTTGCCAATGAGCGCCGAGGGCAGTTGATGCGGATCGGTAAGCTGGAACCCCGCGAAACCAACCACCAGAATCAACGCGAACACGCCCAGCGGTACAAACAAACCGGCTCTGTTCATGCACCGGCCTCTGCCAACCGTCTTGCCGATCTTGCTTGCAGACGCCGATACCGCTTATCTGCGACGGCCAACGCGCCGCCAAAAGCCATCATCAGACAGCCGAACCAGATCCATCGCACGAACGGCTTTATGTAGATCCGTACGGCCCAATCGCCGTTTGCGAGAGGCTCTCCCAACGAGACATAGATGTCTTTGAAGAAACCGGCGTCGATGGCGGCCTCGGTCATCACCGAGCCGCCCGCCAGATAACGGCGTTTTTCCGGAATCAACAAGAATTGGCGGTCGCCGTCGCGAATCTCGAAGCGACCGCTCTCAGCCGTGTAGTTGGGACCGTTCGTGGTCACCACGCCGTTGAACAGGAATGCAACGTCGCCGTGCACGACCTCCTCCCCCGGCGCCATGCGCATGTCTTCCTCGATCGAAAGTTCGTGGGTCAACGCGATGCCCAACACGGTGACCGCAAATCCGACATGGGCCAGTGCCATTCCGCAATAGGCAACCGGAACGCGGCCAAGGCCCAAGCGTGCACGACGCACGAAGTCGAGTAAATGCGTGCCGACGATCCACAGCGCCAAGCTCAGCGCCATCACAATCGTCAACTGCAACTCGCCGCTGAGGATGAGCGGCAACACGACGCCGATCACGACACTCGCCACCAATACCCAACGCAAGCGCCTCACAAGCTCCCGCATATTCGTGCGCTTCCAACTCATCCAGGGGCCAATGCCGAGCGCAAAAGCGACCACCAACATCAGCGGCACGAAAAACTGGTTGAACCAAGGTGGGCCGATACTGATCTTGTCGCCCCCGCTAATGGCCTCGTAGGCCAACGGGTAAAGCGTACCCAGCAGCACGATGCCCAAGGCAACGACCAACAACAGGTTGTTGAGTAGTAGAAACGTCTCGCGGCTGAAAAGGCTGAAGCGGACGTTGGCTGCCACGGCACTGGCACGAAGTCCATAGAGCACCAGGGAACCGCCCACGACCACCGCCAAGAAAGCGAGAATGAACATGCCCCGGGCGGGATCGACGGCAAAGGCGTGCACCGACGTGAGCACGCCGGAGCGAACGATAAAGGCCCCCAACAGGCTCAACGAAAACGCACTGATCGCCAGCAGCAGCGTCCAGCTTTTGAACGTGCCGCGTTTTTCCGTCACCGCCAGCGAGTGCACGAGCGCCGTGCCCACCAGCCACGGCATGAACGAGGCGTTTTCGACCGGGTCCCAAAACCACCAGCCCCCCCAACCCAGTTCGTAGTACGCCCACCAGCTGCCGAGCGCGATTCCCACGGTCAAAAACGCCCAGGCAATGTTGGTCCAAGGACGTGACCAGCGCGCCCAAGCGCTATCCAGGCGGCCGGACAGCAACGCCGCTACAGCGAAGGCGAAGGCCACGGCGAAGCCCACATATCCGGCGTACAACATGGGCGGATGTACGATGAGCCCGAAGTCCTGCAACAGCGGGTTGAGATCGGACCCGTCCATCGGCACCAGGGGGACCAAACGGTCGAATGGATTGCTCGTAAAGATCAAGAAGCTCAGAAAGCCGAGATTCAACAGACCCATCACGCCGAGTACCCGCGCCAGGAAGCGCAACGGCAAGGCAGCGCCCTTGAGCGCCACCGCCGACATCCACACCGTCATGATCAGCGTCCACAACAGGAACGATCCCTCGTGCGCTCCCCAAACGGCACTGACCTTGTAGGGCCACGGCAATAAGCTATTGGAGTTGTGGGCAACGTAAGCGACGGAAAAATCATCCGTGACGAAGGCATGCGCGAGCACGACGAACGCTAACGCCACAAACACGAACTGACCGACCACCGTAGACGCGGTCGCCGCCATCCAGGCCGGCCGGTTGAGATGTGCGCCGGCCAAACCCAGCACGCTCGTCAACACGCTCAAACAAAGCGCCAAGATCAGAGCGAAGTGACCGAATTCGGGTATCACGGTGCTGATCCGCGATCGAGATCGAGGTCTGCAAGTTCCGGCGGCATGTAGCTTTCATCGTGCTTGGCGAGCACCTGCTCGGCCCGAAACACCCTTGAGGCGTCGAGTTGCCCTTGAACCAGAACGCCCTGCCCCTCCCGGAATAGATCCGGCAGTATGCCGCTGTAAACGACTGTAAAATCGGACCCTTGATAGTCCGTCAGTACGAATTCGACGTCCAAGTCGTCGCCGGTTCGCTGTACGCTGCCCTCCACCACCATGCCACCGGCGCGAATGCCGGTGCCGGTGGGTGCCTCGCCATTGACGACCTTTTCCGGAGGATAAAACAGATTCAGGTTCTCGTTGGCGGCCAACAGCAACAAGCCCACCGTCAGGGTGGCGCCTGCGAACAAGAATGCGACGGTGATGAGTCGGTTACGTCGCGTGCGTTGCATCGTCCAATACCGCTTGGGTTGCTTTGAGCTCGCGCAACAGTTGCCGTCGCGCACGCCGCAATTTCATCAGGTTCAACACCAACAGCGGCACGGCGCTGCCGTAGACCAACCACACGTACAGACCGTGCCCGCCCATGTCTAGGAAAGCCTGGAAGCTGTCGAACATCACGTCAAAGGCCTCGCAACCAATTCTCGTACCCACTTTGTCGCTTGCTCGCGCCGCAAGATCTCATTGCGCAGATTGGCGATCAGATTAGCGCCAAACAGACAGTAGATACCAATGACATTGACGAGCAAAGGTGCCCACATCTCGATCGGCATTGCCGGTGCTTCCGTCAGCTTGAAGGTCGCTCCCTGGTGCAACGTCGTCCACCACTCGACGGAGTACTTGATGATCGGAATATTGATGGTGCCGACGATGGCCAGTAGCGCACAGGCGCGACCTGCCGCCTCGGGGCGCGGGATGGCTTGGCGTAGCGCGTACAGGCCAAAATAGAGGAACAACATGACCAACGTCGAGGTCGTACGTCCGTCGAACACCCACCAGGTGCCCCAAGTCGGTCGGCCCCACACTGCGCCGGTAAACAGTGCCAAGGCGGTCATCGCGAGCCCGAAAGGCACCATGGTCTGGAGCACCATGTCGGCTAGTTTCATGCGCCAGACCAAGAGCAGCACGCCGGCGGCACCGAGCACCATATAGACCGATTGCGCCAGTATCGCGGTGGGTACATGCACGTACATTATTCGAAAGCTGTTACCTTGCTGGTAGTCGGGCGGTGCAAAAGCTACGCCCCAAATGATACCGACCAGCAATAACACGCCAGCCGCGACCGTGAAGCCCAGCTGCCAGGGCCCGCTCATCTGATAGAACCACCTCGGTGAGCCGAGGCGATGCCAAAACTCCTTCAACCTCACGTTTGCTCCACGCTGATTCGGATCGCTGCAACGACGGCGAATGGGGCCGCCGTAACGGCAAGCATACTAATCGCTGCAAGCCAATAAATCTGTGCCACGGTGTCGATCCCCGCCATCACATCGACCACGGCGCTCACGCCGAAGATCAGCACCGGCAGGTAGAGGGGCAGCACCAACAACGCCAGCAAAACCCCTCCGCGGCGCAATCCTACCGTCAACGCTGCGCCTACCGCACCGACCAAGCTGAGCGCCGGGGTACCGAGCAACAAACACACCATCAAAGTAGGCAATGCGCTTACCGGCATGTTCAACATCAGCGCGACAACCGGCGCCAGCAGGGTCATGGCGAACCCCGTCACGCACCACTGCGCAGTAATTTTGGCCAACACCGGCAGGAACTGGGGATCGGCCAGCAGTACCATTTGCTCGAGGCTGCCGTCCTCGAAGTCGCGCCGAAACATCGCCTCGAGCGATAACAGATTGGCTAGCAACACGAGCACCCAAACGATACCCGGGGAGAATTCGCCAAGCACCTTGGCGTCGCCGCCGAACCCCATCGCAAACAACGTGACCGCCAAAAACAAGAATACCAACGGGTTCAGAACTTCGTCGCGCGACCGCATCATCGACAACCATTCACGATGAAACTGAACTCGAAACATCAACCCAACCGCAAAATTGTCGCGTCCTGCCACCCAAGCGACTGGTGGGTCGCGCACAGCACCGCACCGCCGCTCGCGCAATGCTCGACAACGATATCGTGGACGACTCGATGTCCATCGATGTCGAGCGCGGTCAACGGTTCATCGAGCAACCACAGTGGCCGCTCGCATACGAGCAACCGAGCCAAGCTCACCCGGCGTTGCTGTCCTTGCGACAGCTCCGCACAAGGGCTCGTTAATCGATGGTCGAGCCCAACCCGGGCAAGCGCAGCCGCCACGTCGGCGTCCGAACCGCCCATCCGGCAGTACCAGCGCAGGTTCTCAACCGGCGTAAGCAACGCGTTGATGGCGGGTTTATGCCCCAAGTATAGTGCCGGGCTAGCTTGCACCTCTCCGTCAAAGTCCGGAAATAGGCCGGCCAACGCGCGCAGCAACGTCGACGTGCCGCTGCCGTTGGGGCCGTGCACCTCGATACACTGGCCCGGATGCAGGGTCAGATTCAGATCCTGGAAGAGACTCAGTCGGTCGCGCGTACACGCCAAGCCGCTCGCGGTGAGCAGGGGTTCGCTCAAGGCATCGCACCAGAACAAAGCGCGAATTATACGTAGCGGACCCGATAACCTATAGCGTAATTAGCCGGCCCTGATTAAGGGTTCGAGCATAGGAGACATCTATACTTCTCGTGGAACACCAGCGTGGAATATGCGGCGGCCACGAGCGAAGCTCGGCGCACCCTATAGCGGGTCAGATAACTCGATAACAGGGTTCATACTTTTCGCCGGCCAGCTTCATACGTCCTTGGTTGGCCATCGTATCGAGCAACCCGTCGAGCGCGCGTTTGACCCGTCGGTCGCATTTGAGTTCGAACGGACCGTCGCGTTCGATCATGCGGATGCCATAGTCCTTGACGTTACCCGTAACAATGGCAGAGAACGCCCGGCGTAGGTTGACCGCAATTTCGTGATCGGGCAAGGCAGGGTCGAGGTCGAGGCCAGCAACCGATTCGTGGGTCACGTCGAAAGGCACCTGGTGGGCAAACGGAATCTTCAGCAGCCAGTTGAAGTAGTAGGCATCGCCATCGCGACGCCGTTGTTTGCGGACACCCCGAATGGCATCGCCGAGCGTTCGAGCCACGTTTTCCGGCTGCCCGATGATGACCTGGTAGCGCTCTGCAGCCGCATCGCCCAACGCAATACGCAAGAATTTGTCGAGCTCGGCAAAGTAGCCGGTACTGCTCTGAGGGCCCGTTAGGATGACCGGTAACGATTGTCCCGCGTTGGCAGGGTCGAGCAACACGCCGAGCAGGTAGAGGATCTCTTCGACCGTACCCACACCTCCGGGGAACACCACAATACCGTGGGCAAGGCGCAGGAACGCCTCCAGCCGCTTCTCGATGTCCGGCAGGATGACGAGATGATTGACCATGGGATTGGGTGGTTCGGCAGCGATGATCCCCGGCTCGGTCAACCCGAGATAGCGCGCGTCGTTAATCCGCTGTTTCGCGTGGCCAACCGCTGCACCCTTCATGGGACCCTTCATGGCACCGGGTCCGCAACCGGTACAGACATCAAGACCGCGCAGCCCCAAGTGGTAACCGACCTCTTTACTGTAGTCGTACTCGATTCGAGAAATGGCATGGCCACCCCAGCAGACCACGGTTTTGGGCCGTAAATCTGGGTTGAGTATTCGGGCGTGCTTCAAGATATGAAACACCGAGTCGGTAATGCCTTCGCTCGCCCCCAAATTGAAACGATCGCTGTCGCTGATCTCGGTGCCGATATAGACGATGTCGCGCAGCACCGCGAACAGGTGCTGGCGGATTCCCTCCACCATGCGCCCCTCGACGAAAGCGCTCGCGGGTGCATTCTCGATGATCAGCTTCAGGCCCCGGGTACGGCGCGCAATCTCTATCGAGAAATCTTCGTGAGCATCGAAGAACGCTGCCGCATCGTCCAATTCATTGCCGGTGTTGAGCACGGCCAACGCGCAACGCCGAAACAGATCGTAGAGGTGGTGGCGCTGCGACGTGTTCGTGAGCGCCGCGACTTCTTTCTGTGACAAGAGCTCCAACGTGCCTCTCGGCCCGACTTGGACGCTCACCCTGTTCGACATGATCAAAGCGTCAGCGAGACGCCCAAATATCCCTGAATGGGCATTGCCGGGAAGTAACGGTAGCTGCCGAACGCGAAATCGGCCCGATCAGCGTAGCGTTCGTCCAAGAGATTGATAACCCGGGCGAACACGTGGACGCGGTCGTTGATCTGATACCCGCCGCGCCAATTGACGACGAAATGACCGTCATACTCGGCCGTGTTCGCAGCGTTCAAGTAGTACTTGGCCAGGTAATTGATTTCGACCTCGGAGTACCAGGCCTCACCGGGCTGATAACGCCACCGAGCGTTGCCAATCCAGCGCGGGGCACTGTCGATCATGTTGCCATTCTCGATCACCTCTCCGAGCGCTGCCATCCGGTCGAAATCATACTCGTGCACAGCATAGGTGCCGGCGAGGCCGAAACTGTGATCGTCGATACCCCACTCGAGCGCGAACTCGACGCCAATGGCCTTGGTTTTGGCGTCGCTGACATTGAAGCCATCGGCGTCTCGCAAGATGAAATGTTCGGTGCGCTCGCTGAAAACGGCGACGGACCAGTGATCGTCTTTGAGCCCCGCTTCGAAGGACAGGAGGCGCTCGCTCTCTATATCCGGGACGCTTTGTCCATTTTGCAGCCTGTACAGCTCGGTGATCTGCGGCGGGCGAAACCCGGTCGCGAACATCAGGTATCCCGTCGAGTCGCCGAAGTCGTGTTCGATTCCGAGACGACCCGCAACTTCCGTGAAATCGTCGTCTCGCGAGGCCGGACGCGTGTACAAACATCCGCCAAAACCACACGTCGTTCCATCGTCACGCGTGTTGCCGATCAGATGGTTGTTGTCGTAATCATACTCCAACCGCTCGACCCGCAGGCTGTGCAGTAGCCGGGTACCATCGTCGAAAGCCCAGCGCACGTCGTAGTACGCCGCGGCCATGCGTGAATCGACGTCGTAGTCGTAATGCAGCCCCTGCGGTCGCGTCGCGACTAGAAATGCCGATCCGGTCGTCGGTGCTTCTTGGAACTCTTTCAGGCTACCCTGCATGAATTCCAACTGCCCGCCGGCAACGCCACTCAGCCGCTCACCCTCTAAGTTGAACGTCGCCATCACCCCACCACTGGTTTGCTCGTTGGTTTCGGTGGGTTGCCCCGGCAGGAAGTGCTGCAAGAACACCATGCGCGATCGCCGCAGATACGGCGATACTTGCCACGCGCCATTTTGCCAATGACTGGCCGCTCTAACCGACCAGGCATCCCGATAGGCTTCGGGGCTTGGATTGGTGTCCTTGAGATCGCCATCATCGTAGGCCTCGAAACCCCGCACAAAGGCGCCGGTTTCCTGGTTCAAATTCGAGGCGTTCAAGGTGTTGCGTACCTGCCACGCGCCGAGGTTGGTTTGGTGCACGAAGGACATTTTTTGTTGCCCATAACCGGTTGCGTCACGATAGCCATCCGACTCGGAACCGTGAAGGCTCAACCCGACCGTGTGATCGCCGAATTCGCCAGCCAACTCGCCGCGTATTTGGTAGTAACCGTTCGAACCGCCCTCGAGGCTGACCCGATTGGTGGTCGGATTGGGCGTCAGCACATTGATCGCACCGTGCAGCGCGTTACCACCCAACACGGCACTGGCGGGTCCCCGCCACACCTCGATGGCCGAGGCTTGTTCCGAGTTCACTTCAAATAGATTGTTGATGTTGCAAAACCCTACCGGTCGGATCGGAATAGCGTCCTCGAGAAACAGAAATTCCCCGCACGCGCCTGCACCGGTCAGCACCGCAGAACGAATCGCGGTCAGATGTTCCGCTCCGGATCCTCGCGATATCCAGACCCCGGGTATGCGCACGAGCGATTCGTGAATGTGGTTCGGTCGTATCTCCGCCAACGCAGCGTCATCGACGACCCCCACACTTCCTGCCGTGCCCAACCTGGTCCGCAACGACGCGTCGCCTTGGACGATGACCTCTTCCACGAGTGCTTCTGCACCGGCCGGATGGCTTATCAATACCAAGCCCGCCACCGACAACGCGACAACCAGATTACGGTTTATGTGCATGACTCTTTATCGCTCCAACGCTCGAGTAGGTAGAAACCGCATACGGTATGAACAAGGTGAGCAGCATCTTCGACAGTCGAACGCCGTCTATGTCCCCGGTCAGCAACGCATCACCATGGTTGATCGCGATGAGGATAGGCCCCACCACCGCGGCCAATTTGAGTGCGCGCAAAACCACTTCCCGGCTGAACACGATCGACCAGAACAACTAATACCTCAGCAGTGACTAGCTACGAATTATCCAATGTGTTTCGAATACGAGGCGCGGACCTTACCCTTCAGGCAGGTCGGGACGCAACTAACGGGCACCTGTCACCGGTTCAGCGAGACTCGACCTGACCCCCGCGAAGCTCAAGAACTTGCGCAAGAGGTCCCGGTCGAACTTCATTCTGAGCTTCAAAAACGGACCCTTCGCCGTGTAGTCGGCGCCAACGAAGTCGTCGTCTTCGAAGCCTAAGAAGTTGTACCCGAGGCTCACCCACATGTTCTGCATGACGTTGTAGCCGACCGATATCCCCGTGGAATAGCGGTATAGGTTACTTTCCATCGAGATCAGCATCGCACCGCGCACGCCAACGTCCCATTTCGGCCCGAGGTCATAGCGGAATTCGGCGCCAACGAGTCCCGTATTGCCGGCGTACTCGTCGCCGTCTATGTCCTCGACGACGTATTTGAAACCCAACTGCAGGCTGAGTTGAGCATCGTTGGGCTTGTAGTTGGCATTGAAATTGTTGACGAGCTTGCGCGTACGAGTGTCGAACACGAGATCGTCGAGTTTGTCGAACACCAGATCCAGGCGGTTGAGGAACATCCACGCATGACCCGAGGGCCGCCAAGCGACGCCCCAGCGAAGTTCCGTCTGGTCGCGCCGTGCCCCCGTTTCCCGATCCTCCAGCAATACCGCTAGAGAACCAGACATGACCTTGCCGTCGGCGAGCTGTCGCGATGCACCTGCGAGAAAGTTCCACTTGTCGGCTTCGTCGCCTTGATGGAACTCGAGCCTCGAGGACACGTCCCACGAATCACGACGGTAGCCAAAGCCGGCGTAGAAGGCGCTGAAATCGTCGTTCACGCTACCCGATGCCGGGGGTTGGCTGGCGTTGAACAACAACTCGTTGCTGTCGTTCGCCGCACCGCTCTCCTTGAAGGTCTGCACCCGATCGGCGCCAAAATCGAAGCGCCAACGATCATTGAACTGCCATTGCTGGATCAACCCGGTCGTCGCAAACAGGCGCTCACCGTTTTCCGTCATATGCCGACCCAGACTCGTGTCGATGCTGGCTCCGGTCCACGGGCGGGCGCGAATGCCGAAGCGCGTATCCTGTGTGTCTCGCTCGGAACCCCAGGTCACCTCCTGTTCGGCGATCAGGCTGACCCGGCTGGTGACATCGTATTCGGCACCGAGGACGGAGCGCGTCGGGTAGTCGGTCGTCTCGCCTTGTCCAAAGTCAATTTCCGCGTCACCTCGTAGCGTCAGCTTGCCGTTCATGAAATCTCGGCTGGCACCCAACGTCACCTGCTGGGTCCGGCGTTGCTCGCCGCTCGCCGTCTTCTCATCGATGGCTTGAACGCCAGCCTTGACGAAAGAGCTACCGATGCGCTGCCGCGCTTCGGTGAGTACCACGGTGCGATCGCCAGCCTGTTTGAGCGACTCTTGACGAATCACCTGGCCGCGAATCAAGAGCTCCTCATTGACCCGGTATTCGCCTTCCGCGCCATATCGACGCGTATCGGCTTCGAGAGTGGTCTGCTGACCCAACCCGAAAGCCAGTTCTTGCTCGCGCACGAAGAGTCGACCCGCCAACTTCTCGGAGCGATGCTCAACCTCGACGAGATAGGCGTGTGCCGAGCCTTGCGCCTCGGTATCGGTTCGAGCCACCTCGACCCGCACCTGCCTCTCGGGTGTGACTTGCCAGTTGAGATCGACACCCATCAGTTCACCCCTGGAGCCCTCGGCGTCGTCGTTGATATAGGTCAGCGCTGCTTCGCTATCCACGTCGTCCAGTCGGTAGGCAATTCTGGTACCGGCAACTAATTCGTCCGAAAAACCGTCGCGTTCGACTTCATACTCCACCTCGATGAAGATCGGATTGAACGACGCATCCTGCGAGAAGACGGGTTGCTTGAAGATCAGGGTGCCGGCATCGAAGTCGATGCTGTAGTCGAGATAACGGGCCAGCTGTAGCCGTTCGATTACCCGATCCAACTGCAGACGATCACGTGTTACCAGACTCACCCGCTCGCTGTTGATCACCACATCGCGCTTCGAGAGACGGTACACGCCCGACGTTCCGTCGCCGCGTATCTCGTCGAACTCGAGCCCTTGATTGGTATCGCTGGCGAAGGCTTCCACCTTCACCCGCTCGCCGTAATAGCCGGCCTTTATGCCATTCAGCGTGCGCGTGTACTTGGTGACCTCGGTGCGGTCGAATGCGGTATCGAAGTCGCCGACCAAGGTCTCGAAGTCGGCGCGTTCAAGTTTGAGATACAGCTTGCGTTGGCTTTCCGCATCGTAGCGCTGGTTCGTACCATCACCGTAAAGCGTATAGAAACGGTTGGGGTCGATCTGTTGTCGTAGCTGCCGCTCGGTGTCTTTGTCTGTGTCGTAGGCCGCCGTCAGGAGCCACTCGCCCTTGATCATGCCTTTGGCATAGAAGGCGATCCGGCCGTCGGTCACCACGTCGTCTTCGACGTCGGCGCTTTGAAGATTGCCGGTTACGTCGTTGTGTCCCAGCACACCTTCGGCGAGCCCGACCAGAATCCAGCCCCTCACTCCGGGCTTCAAGCGCGCCCGCACGATCTCGCTGCGGTGCTGATCGAAGCTGAATCTGAGCGTTACTTCGCCCGTGTCGGTGGTCGGCTCCAGCTGTATGTAGGCGATGCCGTCCCGCAACACCTGGTAGTTCATGCTGGCGAGCCCGGCTTCTGTGGCCTCCAGATGCTTGGTCTTGTCCAACGGCCGGTAGGGGGCATCTATGGCGAACTCGCCGGAGATGCCGGGGCGCGCGGGGTAGCCACTACGATCGTAGAGCCTGACAGCCAGCATCGGCGGATGAATGCCGTCGGCAACCAAGTAGGAAGCGTCACGCACCAGCTCGGCTCGAACCGGGGCCTGGCCAAAGTGCACGGTACGCCGCTTGCTCGCGATGAGTTGGCCATCCGAGCCCAGCACTTGCGCTTCAATCACGCTGTCGAGCTCGCTAATCGGTACGTTGTCCCAAATCGTCACGGACAGACCGCGTTCGTGATCCGAAACCGTGCCCTCGAAGGTGATGGGATTGACGATCCTATCGTCGACCAGCACCAGTGGACGCGTGCCCTTGGGATGTTTGACCGCGATGAGCACCGACGGAACACGCGGGTTGTATCGTTCCGGCGGCCAGACGAGTTCGATTTGTTCGTTCTGTTGAGCCAGCCAGTTGTGATCGAAGGCGGGCGCCTCAGCATTGTCTACTTCCGGTAGCTCGTAGGGGGCCGTCGCGACGACCTCGGTGACCTCGGTAAGCACCAATCGATCGACCTCGCTCGCCACGCGTAGATTGTTGCGGGTCGGTTCGAAGGCCTGCACCTCGGAATCGGACGTCTGCGTCACGTCCTCCATACTCGATGGCCAGAACACACTGAGTTCGTTGGTGACCACGCCACTGCGATGTCTTCCCGCGGCATTGCTCAACATGGTGATGGCCTTCGTGACGATCAACGTCGTTGCATCGTGAGCGTCCACGCGAAATTCGAGTTCGTAGCGGAAAACGCCTTCGGGAGCCGGCAACCTGAAGGTTACGGCACCCATCTCGATACCCGTCGGCTCGTCGATCGCACGACCATTCAACGTCGCGCTGGCCGGCACATAACCCACCTGATCGGACAGCATGAGCGTGGCAGACAGAGTATCGACAGACAGCGCGTCTCCCTCTATTACATACCGATAACGTAGTTGCCAATCTTGCAGTTCGGCATGCAGTTGGGTGGTGATAGCGCCTTGTCTGTCCGGTAGAGGCGCTACAGTGAAATCCGCACGCCACAATGCGCCGGGCTGCAGGTCGACAAACTGCGAATAGCTGGAACCCGCAAAGCGCGTATTCGCATCACAAGTCAATACCTCATAGCCGGCGGGCAGGCTCGCGACATCGAGCTGCACCACATGGCTGCCGGGTTCCACCCCTTCGAAATGGAACTTGCCCTGTTGGTCGGTGACCACGTAAGTCCCGTCCTCGAGCCACAGCCGAACGTCGCGCAGCCCGCCTACCGAACGTCCAGCGGATGCCTTGGATCCGCAGGCCCCGTCGTAGACTTGGCCGGCGATGAACGACTTACTTTGAAACAGATCTTCCCGCACCGTCACGTCGGCGTACGCGACGTTGGCGCCCGCCACCGCCGGACCACTGGCCGTGACGCTATTGCGAGCGCGCCCGAGTTCCGCACCAGCGGTGATTTCCGTGACGTAACGGAGTTCTACGCGGTCGGCAATAGTGCTCGGTACGACGGCAAAGGTGAGCGTGCGACCGTCGACGGAGACGTAAGGATCCGGCGCCGGAGCGCCGTCGAGACGCGCTGAGCCTTCCCTGTAGCGGAAGCCCTTCGGCAACGTATCCGTGACATCCATGGTCGTGACCAACCCACTGGAATCATTTGTCCGCACCAGTACTTGGTATTGCACGAAATCGCCGATGGAGGCAGAGGGTTTGCTGACCTGTTTCGTCACGAACACAGATTGTTGCGCCACGTCCAACGGCAAGTCGAAACCGGGCACCGATCCAAGCACGACGTCGAAATCTGCACCTCGAGAGCCCGGAACCAAGGTGTAGGGGCCGGTCGGTAAATTGTTCAGATCGGCATCGGCAACCACCGAGGGGAACGTGAAGGTCGCCGGCGCGAGCACGTCGAGGCGATACGTACCGGGCGGGATGACTGGAAAGTAAAATGCGCCCGGTGCGAAATCAAAGTCCATCCCGTTGGCGTCGGTCGCTGCCCCACCGCTCGGCACCGTGGCCGGGAAGCTCGTTACGCCATCGAGACTGAACACTTGCGCAGGCAGACCAGTCGCAACGTCTATGAGCGTAACGTCCACACCGTCGATGTGTGCACCCGCAGCACTTTCGAAGAGCGTAAACCCCGGATCCAAGACAACCGATACGTCATTGGTATCCGAGGCATCATCCGGGTCGGCGTACGCCACCAACACCACGCTCGACGGATCTGCGGAGAGAGCACAGTCGTTGACTTGGGGTGATGCTGCGTTGGTCTGCGCGTAGCCGGTGAAGATACCGGTGCTGGCGCCGGTCTCGGTCAACAGAATCCGTTCGGTATCGAGCTGACCGACGACGCTCAAGTTCAGTTCCAGCGTATCCGCGGCAAACGGATTCAGGTCCTGGTCCGGGTCTTCGAGCCGGAGGTAAATCGCCTCGCCCCTATTGAAACGCGCCGCCTCGACCAGTTCGAGGTCTTGCGGCACGACGGTCGCGGTTCCGAAGCGATCTGTCGGGTTTGCCGCCAGAACGAATGTCTGGCCATCAAAACACTGCGTCGCCTGCACGGATTCCGTCACCGCGAGCGGATTGCCAGGGT
>JAPUIA010000267.1 GCA_027297435.1 Gammaproteobacteria bacterium
TCACCAACACCGTCTCAACCGCCGAACTCGCCAAACTGGCCAGCGATCAACAACGTCCACTGTGTATCGACGTCGGTAGCGGTACGTTGATCGACTTACGCAAATTCGGCTTGCCCTACGAACCCATGCCACAACACGTGCTCGACGACGGCGCCGACCTGGTAACGTTCAGCGGCGACAAACTGTTGGGTGCGGTGCAAGCCGGCTTGATTCTAGGTAAACGCAGCTACGTCGATGCACTGAAACGCAATCCCTTGAAACGCGCGCTGCGTCCGGACAAGGTCACGTTGGCGTTGTTGGACGCAACCTTGAAACTCTACGAACAACCCGATCGGCTACCTCAGACGTTACCCTTGCTCAAGATGCTGAGCACGCCGCTCTCGACCCTGGAGGACCGGGCACGACAGTTGGCCGAGCGACTCGAGAATCGCTTAAGCCAGTTCGAATTTTCCGTTCGGCCTTGTGAGGGTCAGATCGGCAGCGGCGCCCTCCCCGACCAGACCATCGAAAGTCGAGCTGTCGTGATCGGCCACAGCGACGGTAGACAAGTGCGCGACCTCGAAGCCCGCTTGCGGCAGCTACCCCAACCCGTCATCGGGCGCATGCATCACGAGCAGCTTTGGTTGGACGTGCGCTGCGTCCTCGACACCGAAGCGCTCTTTGCCACCGTTGAAGCATTGTAGATGATCGTCACGCTTGCCGGCCACGTCGATCACGGCAAGACCAGCCTCGTTAAAGCATTGACGGGCGTCGACACCGACCGGTTAGCGGAAGAACGACGTCGAGGACTCACCATCGACCTCGGGTTCGCCTACCTCGAGCGCGACGGAACGGTGTTGGGCTTTGTCGATGTTCCCGGCCATCAACGCTTCATTCACAACATGGTGGCGGGCATTGCCTCTATGCAGTTCGCGCTCTTGGTAGTCGCGGCCGACGACGGTCCCATGCCGCAAAGTCGGGAGCATCTACAGATACTGCAGTTAACGGGCGTTCGCCACGGCCTGATCGCGCTCACCAAGATTGACCGGGTTGATGAAAGCCGGATTCAAGAAGCGACGCGTCAGGTACGTGCGATGGTGAGTGGTTCGTTTCTGGAAGCGGCCGTTATATTGCCTACCTCCGTAGAAACCGGGGCCGGCATCGACGCATTGGCAAACGAACTCTGGTCTGCCAGCAGCCGCCAGTCGGAAACGACACCCACAAGACAGATGCGTCTCGCTATCGACCGCTCGTTCAACGTGCAAGGCTCCGGCGTCGTCGTGACAGGCACGGTACATGCCGGGCAACTGACCAGAGATCAAGAGCTGAGCGTGTTTCCCAGTGGCAAAAAGGCGCGCGTGCGAGGATTGCGTGTGCAAAACCAGACCGCTGAACGGGCCACCCAAGGAGATCGAACCGCGGTCAACCTTGCCGGTATCGGGCTCGAAGATGTCACGCGGGGTTGCTGGTTGACGGAAGGCCAATGCCGGTCGGGTCACAACTTTATCGTCGACCTTCGCGTAGTGGAGGAATTTCCGCGCAACGTCAGGCACTGGTCGCCGGTGCACGTCTACCACGCAACCACGCACAGCACGGGTCGCTTAGCCTTGCTTGCGAGTGGCCAATTACTTCCGGGCAGTCGCCAAGAGGTAGAGATCATTGCCGATGAGCCGCTTTGTGCAAAACACGGAGATCACGTCGTGTTGCGCGATCAAAGCCTCGACGTGACGTTGGGTGGTGGAAGGATCCTGACGGATCTCCCACCGGGTCGACTGCGACGCCGAAACCCCCGGCGTTTAGCCCCGGTTGCGGCGTTTCGAAACGACCATCCTCGAGAGATTCTGCAGCACCTGCTCGAATTAGGCCCAACGGATCTCGTACAGTTTCAGGACACCCTGAGCCTGACGCACGACGAGCTGGCCGCCCTGCTCGACGACCTGCCGCTCAAGCGCCACGGTAACCTCGTCATCAATCAATCGATGTGGGATGCGTGGCGCGACGAAGTGCTCGACGCGATCGAGCGTTATCTTGCGGACCATCCGAACCAACCGGGGATCAAACTCAACCAGCTACCCTCAGACATACCCGACGTGTACCGAACGCAACTGTTGAGCGAACTCGTCGGCGAAAAACGCGTCGTTCAGACCGCCGGCGCTTTTCATCTACCGACCCATGAAGCCTCGCTCTCGGAGCAAGAACAACAGCTGTTGGACAAGCTGCAACCCAGCATCGATGTCCTGCAGGCGCCGAGCATCGGAGATTTGTCGAAAATAACGAACACGCCGATACCCAAGCTCGATGCCGGACTCAAGGCACTCGCCAATCGTGGTGTTCTGACGCGGATATCCGCAAAACGGTATTACCTGCCGACGCACCTCGAGACACTCGCCGATCATGTGGTAACCCTCGCCAATCAGGCGCCGTTCACGGTTCGTCAGTTTCGAGACGCGGCCGGAATCGGCCGCAACGTCGCGATCGAGGTTCTAGAGTTCTTCGATCGCAAGGGCTTTACGCGTCGCTCCGGTGACACACGCTCGGTACTCGCGACGGGCGCGCTTGGCTTTGGCCGCGGGTCGCCGCCATAATCGATTTCGGAAGAGCATCGTCTCCGGTGGGGCGCGCGGCCTTCAAAGCCGTTGAGGTGCGAAACCGTGCCTGGTGGGTTCGACTCCTACCTCTTCCGCCAAATATCTATATAACACGTTTTTTTTCATACAATTTTTATGTAGGTGGGCTACAGCCCCTGATGTAGGCCATCCGTCCGCCACGGCGGTTTGGTCGCTATGACGCTACGACATTGGTGCTCAACACCACCCACGCAAGGTCCTTATGAGTGCGAGAGTACCGTCCGCGCTTCCGGCAGGCTGAGAACCCTTACTCCAGTGGGAATCGAGAACGGTATCGCGCACAGATCCTATTGATCATCGAGTCGTAGTGGAATATGTCGCCCTCTTCGGGCGCGTTTAGCTCCCGACGCTCTGCGAGCGCTTTTAGACGCGACCTGAACTCCTGATCGTTCTGTCGAGGCGCCGCCCCGGCCGTCGGCCTCTCGCGTTCAGGCCAGCTGTGCCGGAGCAAGCCTGACCGTCTCGCGGTGCCCGATCGCCACTATTCGGGGAGAGGCTCGGCGACGATCAGCACTCTCATCGCAAGTTTTTTCACGAGCGGAGTCGAATTGAGTAAGGGATTCACGGCCTTCAGCACCTGAAAGACGGCCCCCTCCACCGCGTGAGGAACGAAGTTCAAGGTCTCGAGCCTGACCATTCGATATCCGTTCTCGGAACACAGACGGCGGATGCCCGACGGTGTCATCTCCTTGGTGGTGGTCCACCATGAACTCATCTCAAGGCGACCGATCCATGCCGAGATCGGATAAACGGGACACAGTGCGTTCATGTCCAGAATCACGAGACGGCCGTTTTCATTGAGATGCGATCTGAGTTCGCGAAGAACCCGAGCCTTGGCAGGGTAGTAGGCGAACGAGTTGAAGGCGGTGATAACGTCGAACTTCCCGATCCCTTCCGTCTTTCCCAGTTCCATCGCGTCCAGCCTCAGGAACTTCGTGTTCGGAATGTCGCGTGACTGCGCGATTTTCACCATCTCGTCGGATATGTCCGTAGCGGTCAGATCGACCCCATAGCTCGCCAGCATCTCCGATGATGCTCCGTTGCCACAGCCGAGTTCGAGGACCTTGTCTCCCGGAGAGAAATAAGGCGCTAGGACCTTCTTGTACAGCTCGCCGAAGCCGTAGCGACCACCCGCCATGTCCGCACCGTGCTTGACCCCATACTCGGGTGCGACGTTGTCGTAGTACTCCAGGATGCGCTCCCGGTAGTTGTTCTCCGTGATATGAACCAACGTCTGATCCCTTTGAAGAAACTAATGGTGCGTAACTGCCGCGATTCGCCGATGATAACGCAAGCCCGAAATCGGTTCTCGCAGTGTCCAAGTGAAGCGGGACCTTCTCGATGTCGGCTAGCGGAGTGTGATAGCGGTACTTAAACTCGATCCTCGAGACATCGTGATCAGGTATCGGTTGCTTGATCATGAGTTGATGATTCTTCTCCTTGAGCTCAGAGACCTTGTCGTACACTGCGTACCCGACCTTCGATTGAGGGCCCCCAAATTTCTGATACACAACACTAGGCGCTTTGTAGATGGCTTTGTTGACGACGAATGAGGGGATCTTGATGAGAAGCCCCTCCGGTTCAACGTATAGTCTTGTCTAATGATGGCGGATACCTCTTCCGCCAGATAACACACTAACTAATTGTTTTATATGGACTTGATCCGGCCCCTACTGATATTTGCAACCGCACATCGCGGTCTTGCGCGACCATGAAAAGTATCTGGCGTTGGGGAAACATCGGCATCAAGCTCTTGCTGGTGCCTGTGTTGCTGGTCGTTCTGCTGCGCGAGATGCAAGCGGTCTCGCCAGATCTGCTTCTGTCGGGTTCGTTCCTTGGGGCAGGGGCTTTGAGTTTGCTGGTCAACCAGTTGGCGCTCTTGGCATTTGCCCAGCGATTTCGAACATCCCTGGCCGCGGTCGGTTTTTTGCTCACTCCTATACCGGCGCTGCGAATTCACTTGCAGTCTGTCTTCTATTTCTTTGTCGTACCCATGACGGTCGGCATGGAGGCTGCCCGGTTGATGAAGCTTGCAAGCATCGACAAAGCCTTTTCGAAAGTCGGGATTACGGCTGGATTGCTGTTGGACCGCATGATCGGCGTGGTGCCCGCGGCGCTGTTTTTTCTGGCGAGTCTCCCGTGGATCGATTTCGAGACGGTTCCTGGGGTGAACGGGATGGGCATTGCCCTGGCGGTGGTTGCAGTCGGAACCGTGCTTGCGTTGGTCATGGCCTGGTTTTGGCGCGAGCGTTTACGCGCTTTGGCCAGCCAGGTTCGATGGACGGCGATTCCCTGGGTCGCTGTGTGGAGTTTACCCACCCACCTTCTGTTCATACTGGCAGTGGGACTGGTGGCCATGGCGGTTTCTCCTGATACGGGAATGTTTGAGGTCTTGTTCGTCGTGTCTGCAGCCAATCTACTGCTGGTGGTTCCCGTGTCTTTCGCCGGTGCCGGCTTTGCCGAGGCGGGTAGCCTCGGGCTCTGGCTTTCGCTCGGTACGCCGGTCGAGGCGGCTGTCGTGTTGTCTTTCATTCCCTACGCTCTGCGCGTCATTGCCGCTATTCAAGGTGCCGTCTGGGAGGTGGCCGAAGGCGGTATTGCGCTGCTAAGGACACCCGAGTGACGGCTGCCCGATACCCGATGCGATTGGCTCTGCTTCTTCAGGCCGCTTAAAGCGGCTTCTCAAAAACGGCAAAGTTGGAACCCAGGATCTTTGTTCCTGCCACCTGGTGAAATCCGTTGCGAAGGTAAAATCTGATCGCAGCGTTGTCCGCTGTTTTCACGCTGTAAACAAGCTTGTTCAACTCAACCAGTTGTTCTTCACAGAGTCCCAGCAGTGTGGTGCCGCTCCCATGAGACCGACAGTCTGCATCAAAGTAGATACCAATCAGCTCGGGCAGGTTGCCAGCGAGACCAATGTCTTCCGATTGAAACGACTGACGGATTGCCGCCGCGAGTGGTAGGCGCCAGGGCCGCAACAACGCGGCAGGCAGGCCACGTGCAGATCCGCAAGCCGAGCTACATCATTGCCGTCTAGTTGGTGCTGGGGCATCAGACCGGCAGTGGCGCTTCTCTGCCGATTCGCCAGGCGTTCGCCATGGCTGGCAAGGTGATCGTCGTGGCGGCAATGGAAGGCATCACGGTGCTGTCCACCGCAAAGAGACGCGAGTGACCTGGTGGGCGTCCCCATATGTCGGTGTCGGTCCTGGCGCGAGGCTCCCGCTTCATGGGGAAGCTGCCCCCCACGTGATGGCCTGATCCAGGCTCTCCCATCTGCATAGCGGGCCAGGCAAACACGGTTCCGAAATTCAGCCCGAGCCTGAAGAGGCGTTTCGCAACTCGTTTCGCATGTGGTTTTGTTCTGGGGTTCTCCTGTGCGGTCAATGTGAGAATTTCACCATCCTTGTCCAGTTGCGCTGCTATCGTGCCGGAGTGATCGGAGTGCAGGCTCAACCAGGCAAGCATTGACCGGTTCAAAACGGGTGACAGAACGGTGCGTGCTATCCAGTTCCTGGAGGCGTCAGCTACCCTCAGTCGTCGCAGCATGGGTTCGTTCACGGCATAAACCTGGGTATGAACCCAATGCTCATCGATATCCGACGGGTGCAGGTCGATGAAGGCTCCCGCCATGATGGGTGCGACTTCGCTCACTGCTCCCTTCGTTGCCCGCACATTCACGAGCGGCAGCATGCATTTCTGGCTATCCAGCAGATTCACGCGTTCCCCGCGGATGTTTGGCAATTTCAACAGCAAGCGCGTCGTGTTGATCGCCCCGGCCGCAACGAATACAGCCGCAAAGTCGGCGCTGCCGGTAGCGCCCATTGCGTCCCGCCAGCTCACTCGAGTGCTATCTGCCAACTCCGTGACTGCTCGCACGATCCGACCAGAGATGTATTCGAGGGACTGTGTGCGGCGCAGCGTTTCTACTTCGGTTGCAGAGTTGTAGATAGCCCCTGGAACACAGCCGTAGACGCACAATCCGCAGGAGATGCAACCGTGTTCCGGGTCACTCTGGCGATTGGAGACAGCTAGCCTCGACCGGCCGAACCGTATTCCTTTGGACACCAGCGATGACTCGCGGGTGCGCATTCGCTCGAGGAGTTGCGCGCATTGCGCCGGCAGCGGAATAGTCTCGATGTTCTCTTTAAAAAACGGGAAGTGTGTTTCGTGATTCCCGGGTTCCGCCGATAGCGGTAAATCCCGCATCACCCGACGATAGTACGGCTCAAGAGTCGACATCCCGAAAGGCCAATCCCGCATATCGGATTCCGCGATTGGCAGAACAGATGCCCCCCAGACGGTGGAGAAGCCGCCCTTTGCGTAGGTTGCGGTAATAGAGGTGTCTTTGACTTCCAGCCTGGCGTATTCCCGATCCCCGGCGAACACGAAATCTGATCCGAAAAGCCGTCGACGAGGTACGCCAGGCTGGCTGAAGGTCGGATTGTACTTAAGGCGCGTTACATCCGCGGGATCCCACTCCGACGGTTCGAGTTTACCGAGTTCGTCGATCAACTCGCGCCGTTCGGCATCCAACCCCTCTCCGGCGTCGATCATCGCGACGTTGCACCCGCGCTCCAATAAACCCTTGGTGCAAGCAACCCCGCAAGGTCCGGAACCGATGACCAGGACTTTCATTATGCAGAGGTGAAGAATGCCCGAATCACCGAAATGGTGCGATCGACTTCGGTGACGGGATATCGGGGATAGGAAGGCACGTATATCACTGAATTGGACATCTCTTCTGCGTTGCTACAGTCGCTACGGTATTCATCGAAACACTCCAGCGCCGCGCAGTTACGATGATAGCTCTCCTGCATATCTCGACCGTGGCGCTGCGCGTATGCGACGAGCTTTTCTCGATCGCGGCATGCAATGCAGTAGTAAGCGTAGCCGTGGCTGCCGTCGCCTCGGAACGGTGGAAGCGTCAACTCCTGTATATCCTCCAGCCCCCTCTGATAGCGTTTCGCGTGAGACACTCGTTGCTCCTGCATGGCGTCGATGCCATCGAGTTGTGCCAGGATCAGCTTGGCCTGCAATGGGCTCATCCGGTGCAGGTAGCTGTCCGGGATCGTCCGCTTCAACTGCGGATCGACATCGATTTTCATTTTATTAGTGATGACGGCGATGTCGTTGAGGTATGCCCAGCGAAAGAACCGAAAGGTGAACACTCGAAAAAAAGGCGGCCAGGTGAGGATATCCGTAATGAAGCCGGTCAGTACCTTGGGCAAGTAGCGCGAGGTGGGTTCCGGGGTGACATCTTCGACCCCACGCCGAACGGCCTCGGCGATATCGCTTCGGTTGGTGATCAACATGCCGCCGTAGAAGGCGTTGACGTACTTGTACATGCCGAAGCTGAATATCCCGATGTCGCCAAACGTGCCGAGTTGTCGGCCCCCGACTTTTACGCCGAACGCTTGCGCGGCGTCTTCGATCAGTGGCACGGAGCGTTTCTTACAGAATTCTGCGATACGCTCGATGTCGCAGGCCTCGCCATAGAAGTGGGTAACCATGACCGCGCCGGTCTCATCATCTACGAGACGTTCGATTTCAACTGCGGATACGTTGCAACTTCCCGGCGATAGGTCGGCAAACACCGGAATGCCGCCCGCGCAGATCACCATGTTCACGACATCGACTATGGTGTACGGGGAGAGGACGACTTTCTGACCGGGTAAGATCAATGCTTGTACGGCGTAGAAGATCGCGGTCCGTGCCATAGGCATCGTGATTGCGTGGGCGACATCTATCCGGTTTTCGATGACCCGTTCCAACTCGTTGACCGTATCGCCTTTCTGCCAATGGCCGGTGAGCATCTGCGAGAGTATCCGCCAGTACACGCTCGGCTTTGTATAGATACGCATGCGTGGATGTGATGTCTTTTGCACTAACGGGTTCTTTCGCCTGGCGATCTGTACGTTATGAGCGACTGCTTGGGTCGCTGAACTGAGCGGGAGTAAACTCTAGCAGCGTGGCGCTTGTGTGGCATCCATGATGCCCAACGATACGTAGATCCGGGGAAGACATAAATAACAAAGCAGCGGGAGGTTAGTCTCCCTAGCGAAGAGGTGCAAGCGCATGAATAAACTCAGTAAGCGAATCGACGAGCGAACTGTCTCGGACTTCGGTGCCCAATGGACCCGGTTCCCGGAAAATGAGGGCTGGCTGAGTTCCGTCGACTGCCTGAAAGATCATCTGGGTCCGCTTATGGCAGTTGATGAGTTCGAAGACAGTACCGTTGCGGATATCGGCAGCGGATCAGGTCGGATAGTGAACATGCTTCTAGATGCGGGTGCGGGGCGGGTGATTGGAATCGAACCGTCGGATGCATATTACGTTCTTGAACGCGCATTCGCTGGCCGGCGGGATCAGGTCGAACTCGTCCATGACATCGGCGAAGCCGTAGCTCACCAAAGCGACCTCGACTACGTTGTTTCACTGGGAGTGCTTCACCACATCGTGGATCCTTCGCCGGTCGTCCGCGCGGCGTACGATGCGCTCAAGCCTGGAGGAAAGATGATCGTCTGGTTGTACGGCCACGAGGGCAACGAGGCTTATCTTCGAGTCTTCAACCCCGTCAGGACATTGACGAAACGTTTACCAGACTGGTCTCTACACATGTTCGCGCTAGTACTGAACGCAATGCTCGCGGTCTATATTCCCATGTGTCGGATAGTTCCATTGCCGATGCGAGACTACATGCTTAATCATCTCGCCAAGGTTGGCTGGCGAATGCGCCGCATAACGGTTTTCGATCAATTGAATCCCGCCTACGCGAAATACTACCGTAAAGAAGAAGCGCGGCTCTTGCTTGAGGATGCGGGATACGACGATGTCCAGCTCTACCATCGCCATGGTTACAGCTGGACGGTCGTTGGAAAGAAGTGAGGCGAATTCGGCATTACCGAATCGCTACAGGGAGTCGCCGTAGGCCATGCGAAGTTGCACCCTCTTGGCAGTTTCACTCACCGAGTATTGGTGAGGCATGCTGCTGCAATGAACTGGTCCACTGCGCGGCGTGCTTGGCACCCCGCCAACCAGACCGATGATTTGCAATGAACTCCTCCCCCAGATGGGGATACCTCTTCCGCCAACAGCATTTCGCGGCGGCGCCCCTTCGTGACGAGCTTTCCCGGGAATGCCGATGTCGTGATCATAGGGGTCGGTGGCATCGTCGGGTCGTGCCTCGCGCACTTTCTCGCCGAGCTTGGGGTTCGCAACATCGTGGGCCTCGAGAAGGCCGCCGTGATTCCGTCCGACATCGCTTCGACCGCTCATGCGTCGGATTTCATCTTCAACACGTCTCACGACAAGCTGAGCAACTGGACCACGGCCTACAGTCGCAGGTTTTACGAAGACAATGGTTTCTTCCTCAAGCGCGGCGGCATGGAGATCTGTCGGACCGGCGACGACGCACGCTGGGAGGAGCTGAAGCGCAAGGTCGGGTCGGGCAAGGCGTTCGGTACGAACGCGCACCTGATCTCCGCGCGTGAGGCCAAGGAGAGATTTCCACTCCTGAACGAAGCGTCGATTCGAGGCGCAATGTGGGATCCCGATGCGGGTCTCGTGATTCCGCGCTCGCAGGATGTGGTGGCCGAAATGATCCGACGCGCCGAAGATGAGGGGGCGCTGCAAACATTCACCGATACTCCGGCCACCGGGTTCGAGATCGAAGGTGCTCGGATCACGGGCGTGCATACGCAACGCGGAACCCTCCAAGCACGGCTTGTCGTCTTGACGTCGGGCATCTGGGGGCCGCTGGTCGGCGAGTTGGCCAACGTGCCCGTTCCGCTGTGGCCTGTCGAGCATCCCTTGCTCTTCTTTGGTCCGCTCGATGACATTCAGGACGCGACCGAATACCTCGTTCATCCCCTCTTGAGGGATCAGAGCAACTCGGCCTACGTGCGTGACACCGGGCGACTCGATGGCGGCATGCTCGAGTGGGGTTACTACCAGGAGCGGCAGCCGCGACTGGTCGACCCCCGGGACATCGGCAACGCGGACAAGACCAAGACCTCGCCTTCGATGCGCTTCCTGGAGATGGCGGAGATCGCCGATCCCTTCGAGAAGGCCCGCGAGACGATTCCGATCCTCGAGACGCTCGGCTGGGATGAGCGGGCTTCGTTCAACGGTCTGCTCTCGGTAACCACCGACGGTGGCTCGCTCGTCGGGGAGAGTCCCGATGTCCGTGGGTTCTGGCTCTGTGAGGCGGTGTGGGTCAAGGACGCTCCGGGTGCCGCGCGGCTGTGTGCCGAATGGATCACTCGCGGGGCCCCGCAAATCGATCCCCATACCATCGACATCGCGCGCTTCTATCCGGCACAGACGGAGCGCGAGTACGTCCGCGGACGGTGCTTGGAGAACGCGCGGACGATCTACAATCCACCGGTCCACCCGCGCGAACCGTACGTGACCGGACGCGATCTCTTTCACGGCCCGTTTCATCAGCGTGAAAAGGAATTGGGCGGCTACTTCGACAACGAGGTCGGCGGTTGGGAGCGTGCCTACGCGTACGAATCCAACAGGGCGCGGCTGGCCGAGTACCTGGCCCGGGTACCGGTTCGCGAAAACGAGTGGGATCGCCGCCACGTTCCCTACGAGGTCGCCAACGCCGAGCATCTAGCGATGAGCGACCACGTCGGCATGATCAACCTGTCGCACTTCGCCATCTTCGACATCGAGGGCCCCGACGCCGAGCGTCTGTTGGAGTCGCTATCGGTCGCGAAGGTCGGCGGCGACATGCCGGTCGGGAAGGCGGTTTACACCAACTTTCTCGACCAGTCGGGCGGCGTTCACTCCGACCTGACGATCTGTCGGCTCGCTGAGCGCCGCTATCGGGTGATCACGGGCGGCGCCGACGGGGCCCGCGACTGGGTATGGATTCGCAACTACCGTGACGACCGGGGTCTCGATGCGAAGATCCGCATTCGGACCCACGATCTGGCGACGTTGGGGTTCTGGGGGCCAGAGGCTCGCCGAGTATTGGGCCAGTTTGCCGATCCCAACACGTTGTCCAACGACGACTTTCGGTTCGCGACCGCCAAAGAGGTGCAGCTCGCGCTCCCCGGCGCGCTGCGCATTCCGGTCTGGGCCCTACGGATATCGTATGTCGGCGAGCTGGGATGGGAGCTGTATTTCGACAACGATGCGGCAGTCGGCATGCCGCTGTTCGATACGTTCCTCGAAGCCGGGGTCGTTCCGGTGGGAATCGAGACGTACGCCACCAGCCGCCGACTGGAAAAGTGCTTTCGCCTCCAAGGGGCCGATCTCGAGACGGAGTACAACGCCTACGAATCGGGCATCCACCGGGCCCAGGTCAAGGCCGCCGACTTCGTGGGCAAAGAGGCCTACCTAAAGCAGCGCGACACAGAGCCGGTGGCGATTCTGTGCACGATGACCCTCGACACGTTGTCGGTTGCAGGCGGTAAGCCAAGGTACCCGGTCGGCATGTGGCCGATCCTCGACCCGTCGAGCAAACAAGTTCTCGTCGACGAACGGGGGCGCCGTTCGTATTCCACCAGCACCTCATACGGCCCGTCGCTGGGCAAGCACGCGGTGATGGGCTACCTACCGCGCGACTATGCGCAGGTGGGCAACAAGCTCGTGTTGGAGTACTTTGACGAGGACGGCGACGGCCACTACCCGATGACCGTGCAGGTGGTCGGGCGCGGCTCACTCTACGACCCTGAGAATCATCGGGTGCGCGGTTGAGCGCAACCAGCGGGAGCACGCTCATGCATCACACGTCCGAAGATGCCCACCCCAACGTCCCGAGCGTGGACCAGAGCGATCGATTGGTGCCGATCAACCTGCGTCAATCCGGTTCCACGCCGGTGGAGATGTTGATCTCCACACGCGTACGGAAATCACCGTTCTGGCACTTGTCCATCGCAGCGGGGGCGTGGCGGGCCACGATCTACAACCGCACCTACCACCCTCGCGGCTACGTGAAGCCGGAAGACGGCGGCGCGATGGCCGAGTACGACGCTCTGGTGAACGGGGTGACGTTGTGGGACGTCGCGGTCGAACGGCAGATCCGCGTGAGCGGCCCCGGGGCGGAGGGTTTCGTCAACTACGTGATCACCCGAGACGCATCCAAGATCAAGCCGATGGCCGCCCGGTACTGCATCCTGTGCAACGAGAAGGGCGGCATCCTGAACGACCCGGTCCTCTTGCGCCTCGCAGCGGATGAATTCTGGTTTTCACTCTCCGACACCGACCTGATGCTCTGGCTGCAAGCGGTAAACCTGGGACGCAAATGGGACGTGGAAATCGCTGAGATAGACGTATGCCCGCTGCAGATCCAGGGGCCTCTTTCCGAAGATCTGATGGCCAACCTCGTTGGAGAGACGGTCCGGGACGTTCCCTACTACGGCCTCATGGAGGCGGAGGTCGGCGGAGCCCCTGTAATCGTCAGCCAGACGGGCTTCACCGGCGAGAAGGGCTATGAGGTCTTCGTGCGGGACGCCTCGGTCAACGCCGAGACGGTCTGGTTTCGGATTCGCGAAGTCGGTGAGCAGTTTGGACTCGCCGTCATCGCACCCGCGCACCATCGGCGCATTGCCGCGGGGATTTTGTCGTGGGGCCAGGACATGGACTTCGAGACGTCACCGTTCCAGGTCAATCTCGCGTATCAGGTGCCGCGCAAGAAGGCGGCAGACTACATCGGCAAGCAGGAACTGGAGCGGCAACGCGCCGAGATCGACGCGGGCCGGTTTCCCTTCAAACTGAAGCTGGTAGGCGTGCGCCTCGGCGGCACTCCGATTATCGACTACGCCAGCGATTTCTGGCTCGTCGCCACGCCAGACGGCAGCCGAGTCGGCTATTTGACATCGCCGTGGTGGTCCCCCGAGCTCGAGACGAACATCGCTCTCGGCTACGTGCCCGTCGAGCTCTCCAGCATCGGAGCTCAACTCAAAGTAGAGCTGCCCGACGCCTACGCAGAGCGCGTCGGCCAACCGGTCGACGCCGAGGTTTGCGCGGTGCCGTTTCGCCCGTCGGTCAATCCGAGCGCCCGGGAAAAGGCCAAGGAACGGGGTCGCGACCACGCCGACTGATCTGGACTGGCCTACGCGCAGATGCACTGTGGTCGGGCGTTCGCGTCGATTGCCGGAAAATCGAGTAGCCGCTTAGTGATTGATTCTGTTGAAAAATGTTGCCGAAATGCCCCTGGTAGCAAAGCGGTCACGCTGGATGGATCGTGCGGGTCAGCTCTTGAGCCCTTCCAGATAGCGCAGGACTGCTTTTGCTGCCCCGCGCAGTATTTTTGGCTCGATTTGCGCTCTCAACATCACAAAAAAGCCGAATAAGGTCACCGCCAAATATCGCCCTTCTTCGATGGCGCGCACGTCCGGCGTGACTTCGCCCCAACGCTGCGCGTTCTTGATCGCCTGCGAAAAGGCCCTGCTAACCCGTTTAACATTGGCCTCCACGAAGCGCTGGCTGTTTGGATCATGAGGCGCGAGCTCAGCCGCAGAATTACACATCAGACATCCGCGTTTTGAATTGGGACTCCGCGCACCAGCAGCAAATGCCTCAAATAGCTCGCCGATGTCAGCTATGCCTGCGCCCGCACATTCAACAGCGCTCAAGTTATGAGTCACCACGTTCAGCTCATAGCGAGCCAAAGCCTCTTCGTAAAGATTTTGTTTACTGCCAAATTCTGCATACAGGCTGTAGCGGTTGATCTGTAAATGATCAACGAGATCTTGCGTAGATGTACCGTGATAACCATTGAGCCAGAACAGTTCCATGGCTTTGTCCGCAATCGCTTCTGGATCGTAGGTTTTGGGTCTACCCATTGCTTTTCTTTTGCATCACTCCGTTTGAACGGCAGGCCTCTAGACTGGTGCAGGTGGTGCTATTTGCTCGCGGTTTTTCCCAGACAAATATTGAGTTACGTCCGCTACATCGATCAACAGGCATACAACACTCAAGGTGGCAGCGACTAGCAACCAGACCTGGTAACTCTGCCCAGCAACAGGCAGCGATAAATCACGAAAAATTAGGAACACGGGTATAAGCCAGGGAATGTGGGCAAGACCCATGAGTTTGGTGATACCCATCTTCATATGCATCAAACCCATAATCACGCCACCCAGCATGAATGTGCCAGCCATCCATTGCGCAGCAGCGTGTTCCAGGAAAAACATAGGCGCGACGAACAGCGCAGACATCATTACAACGAGCCAGATTCGCACCCAGACCGGCATGTAGCGGAACATATCTCTCATTACAAACAGAGAGGTCATACTCAAAATCGTTTTCATTTTCACTCCTGATCGAGAAATTCATGAACTAGCGAGTACCAACCTACTTTGGCAATTTGCTATAACTAACTGATTAGTTAGTTATATACTCCTCATCCACTTGGCGTGTCAACTAAGAATCAAACCGCTGCTCCAGAATTTGACTTTCCTGATCGTGTCTACTCAGCAATTGTGGTCAAGCGTCGAATCGAATGTCTGATAACTGATAGGCTGCTTGGTGCTGGAGAGCGGGGTTCTTGGATACTTTCGACTACATCATCGTCGGCGCCGGGTCAGCGGGCTGCGTGCTCGCGAACCGGCTTAGCGAAGACGCGGGGCACAGCGTATTGTTGCTCGAGGCCGGCGGTAGCGACCGGCATCCCTTCATCCGCATGCCATCGGCGTTCTCAAAGCCGATGAACAATCCTCGCTTCAACTGGTGCTTCTCGAGCGAGGCCGAGCCCGGGCTGGACGGACGGCGCTTGCACTGTCCGCGGGGGAAGGTGCTGGGCGGCTCGTCGTCCATCAACGGCATGGTCTACGTCCGGGGCCACCCGCGCGACTTCGAGCGGTGGCAGGCAACGGGTGCGCCAGGTTGGGGCTACGCGGATGTGCTGCCCTACTTCAAAAAGGTCGAGAGGGCGCTCGCCTTCGAAGCAAACGATTCCTATCGCGGTCGCGACGGTCCACTGACGGTTGCGCGCGGTCGCCGTCACAACCCGCTCTACGATGTTTTTCTCGACGCTTGCGCGGAAGCGGGATATGCGCGGAGCAGTGACCTCAACGGCTATCAACAGGAGGGCTTTGGCGATCTCGAAATGACGGTCGACAAGGGGGTGCGCTGCAGCGCCGCCCGCGCTTATCTCGCCCCCGTGACGGCGCGACCCAATCTCACCATACGCCCGCATTCGAAGGTCGAACGCGTCTGCATCGAAGATGGCCGGGCGACGGGAATCGACTACCGAAACCGCGGCCGGGCGGCGCATGTCAGGGCTCGCGCCGAGGTGGTGCTGGCAGCCGGCGCCATCGGCTCGCCCCAGCTGCTCATGCTCTCGGGCATCGGGCCGCCGGACGCGCTGGCGGCCCACGAGATAGACGTGAAGCAAGCGTTGTCGGGCGTGGGCCGCAACCTCATGGATCACCTCGAGGTCACGTTTCAGCAGGCGTGCACGCAGCCCGTCTCGCTGAACCGGTGGCTACACCCCATCGGCAAGGCTGTGATCGGCGCGCGCTGGTTGCTGCTGCGCTCCGGGCTCGGCACGACCAACCATTTCGAAGTGGGTGGTTTCGTGCGCAGCCGACCCGGCGTGCCATGGCCCGACATTCAGTTTCACTTCCTGCCCGCAGCCGTGTCCTACGATGGCACGGCCCGTGCCGGCGAACACGGCTTTCAGGTCCACGTCGGGCCAATGCTGAGCCCGAGCCGGGGCGAGCTGCGGTTGCGCTCTGCCGATCCCGGTGACAAGCCGCTCATCCGCTTCAACTACATGTCGTGCGAGGAAGATTGGAGAGTTTTTCGTAGTGCGGTGCGCCTGGCGCGCGAGATATTCGCCCAACCGGCGTTCGATGCCTACCGAGGTAAGGAACTGTCTCCGGGCCCCGGCGTCGAAACCGACCACGCCATCGATGCCTTCATCCGGCAACATGCCGAAAGCGCCTATCATCCCTGCGGGACCTGCCGAATGGGTGTTGGCGAGGATGCGGTGGTGGACCACGACTGTCGTGTCCACGGCGTCGAAGGCCTGCGTGTAATCGACGCGTCGGTGTTCCCCCACATCACCAACGGCAACCTGAACGCGCCGACGATCATGTTGGCGGAAAAAGCGGTCGACGCGGTACGCGGCCACCGCTTGCCACCGGAACCGATGCCCTATTTCACCGACCCGCAAGCTCTCCACCGACAGCGGCCGGGGACGTCTCCGTGACCCTAGGCACCACGGTTCGGGAATGGGTGGCCGTGCTCATCATCGGCGGTTTCGTCGTCGCCACGACCACCAACCTCGACGTGGCAAGCGATGTCTTCATCGCGGCGCGAGACTATGTCGTAGAGACCTTCGACTGGTTCTTTACCGGTGTTGCCAGCATCTGCCTGCTTACCGTCGTCTGGATCGGTCTGGATCCGCGATTCAACGTGCGACTCGGCCACGACGACGAGCGCCCGGAGTTCACCAACCTCGCCTGGTTCGCGATGCTGTTCAGCGCCGGCCTGGCATCGGGCGTTTTGTACTGGGCGACGGCCGAGCCGATCCTTCACTATCAGGGCAACCCGCATCTGGTGATGGAGGGTGGAGCCCCACTCTCGGCGGAGGCCGCGCAGACAGCAGTGACGTTGACGATCTTCCACTGGGGCCTGCACGGTTGGGGATTCTACGTGCTGACCGGGCTCGCGATCGCCTACTTCGCATACCGCCGCGACCTGCCCC
>JAPUIA010000268.1 GCA_027297435.1 Gammaproteobacteria bacterium
GCTTGCAACTCCCGGTACGGACATTCCTGCTTTCTCGACCATAAAGACGTATAGCGACGGAATGACAAACAGTGTTAATCCCGTTGATACGATCAGCCCAAAGATCATGCCGTTGGTCATGGGTGCCCAGAGCGCGCCGCCAAATAATGACAGCGGAAGTAAGCCCCCGATCGTTGTAAGCGTGGTGAGAATGATCGGCCGCATGCGCACGCGCCCAGCCTCTGCGACGGCACCCCGGAGATCTTGGCCTTCACCGACATTGGTTTCGATAAAGTCGACCAGGATAATGGCGTTGTTGATGACGATCCCGCCTAAAGCCAGGATGCCGAGCATCGCCATGAATCCCATTGGCCACCCAGTCACCAACAAACCAATGAGCACACCGATCATCCCGAGTGGCACCGCTGCCATAATGACTGCTGGTTTGGCCACTGAGTTGTACTGAATCGTTAGAACAAGAATCATCAGTACAATCGAGATGCCCACCGCACGCACCACTTGTAGCTGCGCTTTTGCTGTCTCCTCAAGTTCCCCATCGATCGCGATGAAGTATCCGTTCGGAAGATCCGCGAGCATGGCCTCGAGCTTGGGTCGCACGCGGCCCGACACAGTATTCGCAAGCAGGCCAGGCTCGACACGTGCGCCCACAGTAACGGTTGGTATACCGTCGCGACGCGCAATCACCGACGCTTCCCAACTCGGAATTACAGTGGCAACCGAGTTGAGGGGTACTTTCCCGTACTGCCCGCTTACGAAGATGTCCGCTAGGTCGCTCAAATTCTCGCGTTTCTCTCTTGTTGTCCTCAGCATCACTGGCACCAAGTGATCACCTTCGCGATAGGTTGTGAGTGCAGCACCGGATAGCATTGTGCTAGTTGCAAATGCGATGTCGGCATTGGTGACGCCAGCCAGGTTCGCTGCGTATGAATCGATTGCGAGTTCAATTTGATTGGCCGGCGCACCCCAATTGCTGTATGGACGCACGGTTCCGGGGGTCTGTTTGAAGAGCCGAATCATCTCCAGCGCTTGCTTGCCGATCACATCACGGTCTGGCCCGCTCAAGCGAAACGCAACCGGGTCCTTAATAGGGGGTCCCAACATAAATTCATCGACGGTGATACGAGCATCGATGAGGTTCGCTAGTCGTTTCCGAACCGCCCCTGCATACGGTTCCGTGTACGACGCATCCGTTGTATTGACCACAACAAAAGCGTAGTACGGGTACGGGTACTCCGGCTCTTGCGTCAACATCAACCGCGGACCTCCGGTGCCAATGAATGTCACGGCGCTAGCGAGCCGTTGACCGATCGCTTGCTCCGGAATGGGGCTCTCTTCTTGAAGGATCGCCTCAACGACTTTTGCCACGTCTGCAGTCGCGCCAATCGAGGAACCCTCGGGCAACCACACCTCTATAAAAAACTGATCGCGCGAACCCGACGGAAAAAACTGTGAACCAATGATGGGTAGTAACAGTAGGCTTCCTAGAAAAGCCCCTCCTGCCGTGGCGCAGATTTTCCCCGGCCGAGCTAAACACCAACGAATAGCAGCATCGTATCGTTCGAGCCACCGGGTCACTCTTAGGCTCTCTTGTTCCTCACCGTCATCTACCTTCAAGAGCCAAACGCACATGATCGGTGTCACCAGCATAGCGACGAAGTAACTGACCGCCAACGTGGCCGCGATGACGACAGGTAGGCTCGCCACGTACTCGCCTACGTTGCCGGCGATGGTCAGCATTGGGAGGAACGCCGCGATTGTCGTCAACGTTGAGGTCAAAATCGGTACGGCGAGGTCTTGGGCACCTTTGATCACAGCTTCGAACTTCGGCGTCCCGTGATGAATCAACCGCACTGCGTTGTCAGACACCACGATCGCGTTGTCCACCACCATTCCGAGCGCGATGATGAGCGCCGCGATCGAAAACTGTTCAAGCTCGATTCCGAGGTAGCGCACGACGGCGAACGCTCCAATCATCGACAGCGGCACAGCCGTCGCCATAATCAACGCAGGTCGCCAGCCCATGGTGAGGAGCGCAACGCCCAAAACGATCAGGGCACCTTGCAAAAGGTTGAATTGGAAATCGACGATACGCGTTTCGACCTGTCGTGGTAGATCGTTCACACGCTCCAACGCCACATCGGGCGGGATCACGCTAGCCCGCAAGTTCCCGATGACTCGATCAACGGCCTCGCTCATCTGCGTGACATTGCGTCCGCTTTTCATGGAAACCCCGATGATGATCGCCGGTTGGTGGGAAATCTCGGGCGTGGTGATGCGAGACAACGCCCGTGGCGGTTCCTCATAACGGCGCTCGATCGAGACGGGCAAATCGCCGAGCTGGACCGGCAAACGGCCGTCGACCCGACCAATCACGAGTTCATTCATCTGCTCAATGGATGTGAACTCTCCGGTGGGATTGATCGCGTACCGCGCATCTGCGGTGTCGAGTTCGCCCCCGGGAAAAACAATATTACGTGCTTGGAAGACATCTCTGAGTTGCGCAGTTGTGATGCCGAGCTTGGCCCAATCGGCACTGTCGATCTCGACGTAGATGCGTTCAGGTTGGTTACCCCAAAATTCTACCCGCGCGACGGTATCGATAAGTTCGACCGCTTCTTCGATCCGCTCCGCCAGTACCTCGAGGTCACGCGGGGAATAGGTGTGATCACCGGCGCCGTCGAACGGTGTTTGGTACAAAGCAAATACAATCTCGTACACGTCGCCAAAATCGGAATTGACGAAAGGCGGCGCCGAACCAAGGGGTAACTCGCTACGGATTGACTCTATTTTGGCCCGTACGTCGTCCCACACCTGATCGGTCTCGTTGACGGCGTCTCCGGCAGTGACTTCCACGACAGATAGACCCACCATGGATTTAGACTTCACCGTCTCTACTTCCGGGATCTCGACGACCACGTCTTCAATCGGATCGGTGATGAGTTCCTCAACCCGGGTCGCAGGCGCCCCGGGCCACGATGTGACGATCAGGGCATCACGAATGATGATTTCCGGATCTTCGCGTCGCGACATCGTGCCAAAGTTGAACGTGCCGACAACCAGGAACACCGCGACAAACGCCAGAATGATTGACCGGTGCGTGAGCGCAAAACGCGGCAAGTTCATTACAACGTCTCTGTGATATTGACCGGTTGACCATCCGACACATAGTGCACGCCGCCCACGATCACTTGTGTACCGGTTGTGATTCCTTCACCCTCAATTCGGCGAAACTCTTCAATCGTGTCGTGCCCGGTGACGGCTCGCGCTCTGGCAACACCGTCCTCGACGACGAGTACGGCTTCATGATCGCCAACTAACGTAATGGCGCGAACGGGGACGTAAAAGCCAGGTGTGGTCGTCGAGAGAAAAAATTGCACGGGGACCAGGTCGCGTGGTCGAAGGAGCCATTGCGGGCGACCGCCGGCCACACCATCGACGTAATTGGCCTGAGGATTCAGAATCAGGAAGTCTCCTTCGACTAAATCTCCAGCGTCGATGACGCTTCGAAAATTCCAGGTAACCACCGTCGTGTATTGGTCGCCAAGTGTAACCTTGACTTTGTCGGGTATGTGCTTTCCGACTACGCTTCGTACTGCCTTGCTATGAAAACTCACGCCCGGTAGTCGGAGTACGAAGGTTTCGGCACCTTCAGCAAGAACACTATCGATCGGCACGAACAGCGGGCCTTCCTCGCCTTGATATTCCCGGATTGCAGGAAGCCAATCGTCGATAATCGGCAGACCTGCAAGTTCGGGATTCAACTGGTACACATGGCGTCGCTGATTGCGTGCGATCACGTCGATTCGAAATGTTCTGAGTGCCGGATCCGCCACGCCGCTCTTTTCGAAGACAATGCCATTAACGGTGACACGCTCGCCGTCGTACAACGGATCCTTCGGCCAGATGATGGCGCGATCACCAGTCTGGATGTCCCGTTCATCGTCTGCTGAAACTTCGACCTGT
>JAPUIA010000269.1 GCA_027297435.1 Gammaproteobacteria bacterium
CAAAGAAAACACGGCGGGTTGATGCATCAGTATTGTTCACAGTTGCCTCCCAAACGAACTGGGCCTCACCAATATAACCGCCACCGAAGAAAGCCGAATAAAGAGCAATGAGCACCGCCCCGCTGAAAGCTGTACGGGAAGGCCTCGATCAGCACATCGCCTGGTGGCGAGAGGGTGCGACAAACAAAGGGCTCAAACTAGACTCACTGTAGCTAGCTAATGTACGTCGCCTTATGAGGAGTGACTTCTGAGGGTTGTGCTATCTCGTGTCTACGCCGCTGCAACCATTGGAATAACCATTCGATAAATCGCTTCAAGAGAAGCAGCCACCATGGGTCATCGGAGTCAGCGTCCTCGAGGTTGGCGCCAGCCGACAAGAAGCTCGACGGTGGTTCAAGCAGTCGATGATTTGTCCAGTTGCGTGTGCGGATAAGTGCTGGCGGTGGTGGTGTCCATTCGCTCATGGACTAAGTTTACTCCGCTCCGCGCGACTAGTGCACCGTCGGAGCCTACCTCACCGATGGTGTTCACCAGTGTTAGAAAATTCGCCAGAAATTCTGATACACCCAGGACACCTAGAAAAGCGATGAAGATGTTCGCCAAGGACTTGAATGCAGGGGGTGGAGTTATGCATGCAGATGAACTGCCGATCCCTGTACTTGCTCGATTGTTTGGGAGCCGCGACTAACATCACGCTAGTGACGCAAACTGATGCAGTCTTGGGCAGACCTAGTTCTTTCACCCGAACCAGCGAGCCGCTGATTAGCGGATAGTAGTACCGGCATCGAGACCACTATGCACCTGCCTTTGGGTGCTGGCTTACGATGAGGTGGAGACCCCCCGCTTCGGTCCGTCTACCTCTTTGGCGTCGGGATTCAAACCGATGCTACATGTTCTGCCAGTCTGCCACGCGCTGCAGAGATGTCGTGAACGCGTAGATTATCGGTCGGTCGAAAGTCGCCACCCAGTCTGCGCCCGCAATGGTACCCGTGACGAGTACAGCGATGGCACCAGTGGTTGGATCACCGACGGCACCGGCAATGAAAGCCGGACCACCACCAGGTGCCGAACCACCTTCTAGGTTGAGGTAAGCCGCGAAACCGGCCGAATCGTAGCCGTATGCTGCGTCGGCAGCTGCCAAGGTGGCGTGACGGCCGATGGCCACCTCAGCTTGAATCTTGCGCATCTCGTTTTGTGCCAATCGAGCACCTTCCTCGAAGTGAGAAATGATCTTCGACATGTTCGCGTTCTGGATGTAATCCTGATAAGCGGGGAGTGCAACGGCGGCCAAAATGCCGATGATGGCTACCACGATCATCAATTCGATCAGGGTAAAACCCTTCTGAATCGTTTTCATTTCCATCAAACTCCGCGGACTCATCGCCTGAGTCTACACACAAGGCAGGTTCAATGCATGACTGGTCAATGTCCGCCCATACTGAGCGACGGATTCGCCACACTGACCATAAGCGATACGATCTCGTATCCCGCTCGCGACCAAATACGAGAACTTCTATATCGACACTTCAGCGTATGCACTGCACCGGCTACCGAGACCGTCAGCGGCACCCGCGATGGATGGTCGGACAACATTCGGTGCAATTCCGTGCACCCCGGTATTATCTGGACCAACATGCAGGCCCAGGTCACCGGCTTGCAGGCGCCGCAGGATGTTCATCCGAGTCGAGTGCCCCTGGGTCGGATGGGCGAGCCCCAAGACATCGCCAACTGCATTCTGTATTTGGCCTCTGACGAATCGAACTATGTGACGGGCGCGGAATTCACGGTCGATGCCGGCATGACGGCGCAGTAGCGACGGTTAAACCAAGAGTCGGTAGGGGGCTTCCAACAACTCGACTACGGTAGCGAGAAACTGCGCGGCGGGTGCGCCGTCCAAAACCCGGTGATCCCACGTCAACGACAGACGCATGACTTGGGTTTTCACCGGCGCGTTGGCTTCCCAACGCACGCCATCGCGAATGCGGTTGACGCCGAGTATCCCCGCTTGTGGCGTGTTGATGATCGGTGTGAACGCGTCCACGCCAAACATCCCGAGAGCCGACACGGTAAACGTGCCGCCCTGTAGATCGTCGGGGGTGAGGGTGCCGTTTTTGGCGGCATCTGCCAGCCGCCCGCTAGCTTGCACGAGTTGTTTGAAGGTCAGCCGGTTGGCGTGGCGGATGACCGGAACGATCAGACCGTCTTCCAGGGCGACGGCCATGCCGACGTGGATGTCGCCGAGCAGGGTAATCTCCGTGTCGCCGAACCTGCTGTTCATCTTCGGGTGATGTTCCAAGGCTTTGGCGGACGCTCTGATGACGAGATCGGTATAGGTGGGTTTGATGGCTTCTGCCTGCCATTCGTCGACCAGCTGACCTCTGAGCCTCACCGCATCATCCATGTTGACGTCCATGTCCATGGTGAGCTGTGCGGTGGTTTGCAGGCTTTCGACCATACGGGCAGCTATGGTTTTGCGCATGCCGCGAATGGGCACCGCCTGATCTTCCGAGGGGGCGAACTTCCTGTCCGAGGAGACGAACTCCTTGTCCGAGGAGACGAAAACCGGCACGTCGATATCGGCGTTGGCCGCCCGCTCGACGTCTTCTTTGGTGATACGCCCCCCAGGACCGGTACCGCTGACGCGATCGAGCGGGATGCCGAGTTCGCGAGCCAGTTTGCGAGCCATTGGCGATGATGGCGTCGCGGGCGTGCCGGCCAATGTTGCGGCTGCTTGAACGTCGGCCTCGACGATGCGTCCACCTGGCCCGCTACCGTTGAGTACGGCGATGTCGATAGCGAGCTCGCCTGCGAGGCGTCGCGCAGCAGGCGACGACAACAGGCGGCCGTCCGTCGCGACGTTGGTTTTCGCCACCGCAACCGCCGGTGCTGTCGGTTCCGCGACGGTAGCTTGGTGTGCCGCGGGTAGTGTGGTGGGTAATGTGTCAGGTATGACCTCACCCGAGGCGTAGATGTAGCCGACGACGTCGCCGGGTTCCATCGTCACGCCCTCTGCCACGAGATGTCTGACGATGCCGCTGGCTTCAGCGTCGACGTCGAGGTTGACCTTCTCTGTTTCCAGGCGGTAAAGCAGTTGGCCTGTCTCAACCGTGTCGCCATCGGCGATGTACCACTCTTCGACGATGCCCTCGGTCATGCTCATGCCGACCTTTATCAGGTAAATCTCAGTAGGCAATGGTTTTATCTCCCTCAGGTTTTCGCATACTAGCGTCTGAATAGGCCTTTTTCAGCCGCGAGTTGTAGCGTTTTCTCGACGTCGATGATCCAAGGTCCGGATCGTTCGACGGACATCTGCGCGTTTTGCCCAGCCTTCAAAACGCGGTCGCGTTCTCCATCGAAGGCGAGTACCCCTGGTCCGGAAACCTCGATTTCCTCTACGAAGTTCACCAGCCGGTGCTCGGTGACTTGAACGGATTGATAGTAGCCCGGGGCGATCGGGGCGTAGACGGTGTCGACGTCTGGGCCGAACCTGAGCAGCAGTCCCAGGTCTTCGATATTGCCGACGGGATGCAACAGGCCGGCAACGGACGTTATGCCGACCGCGGCAGGATTGGCGATGGTGACTAACGCGGTGTCGAGCAGTTCGGGGTTCAACAAAGCCCGGGCACCAACGAATCGTTCCCGACTGAGAACGGCATCGATCAACGCCAGGTCGGCGCGTTCGTCGTCGACGGTGACCCGAATGAGCTTGTGGCGTTGGGCGACGTCTTCGATGGAGAAATGGCCTGCAGCAATGAGGCCCGCGGCAGCGCCGGCCACCGTTGCTTCGATGAGCGTTGGAAACACGTTGTTGGTGCCCGTGGAGATTGGAATGAGCGGGGCGTCGGACCAGCCGAGCGCAAAGGCTCGGTTGGTACCGTCACCGCCCAAGGTAATCACGACCGAGCAGCCATGATCCTGCAACGCCCGCGCAGCGGAAATGGTATCCAGTGCAGTCCCGGTCTGGGTGGCGTCGACGGCGGTCGCCTTGATTGCTGTCTTGTGTTCTTCGAGTGCACCGGCGACGATGCCGTGGGCGTCGTTCAGGTAGGCGAACTCGGTCGCGCCCGCGGCAGTAGCACCCGTCAACGCACGACGTACGATCGCTTGTTTCTCTTGATTGTCGAACACGGAAGCGCGCGCGACAAGACGGCGCACGTCCTTGCCGGACGCCGGGTTGGCGACGATGCCTATACTGCCCATGGATGTTGCGTCGTTAAAGAGCCAGTTGTTGTTTTACCTCGGCCACGATGCGATCGGCGTTCGGTACGTAGTGGGCTTCCAGCGCCGGGCTGAAGGGCACAGGCGAAAATGGCGCCCCGACGCGCGCGATAGGTGCGTCGAGATAGTCGAACGCGAGTTCCTGAATTTGCGCCGTTATCTCGCCGCCGAATCCGCCAAAGCGCACCGCTTCGTGCACGATCAATGCGCGGTGGGTTTTCTTGACCGATGCAATTACCGTATCTGTGTCGAATGGCTGCAGGGTTCGCGGATCGATGATTTCTGCATCGATACCGAGGTCTTTGAGAACCTCCGCCGCTTTCAATGCTTCGTGCACCATGCGCCCGAGTGCGACGATCGTGTAGTTCGTTCCCTCGCGGACGATGTTGGCCTCGCCGATGGGAATCGCGTATGACTCTTCAGGTACGGGTCCGGTTATGGCCAGGGACATCTTGTTGAGGATGACGATCACCGGATTGTCGTCGCGAGCCGCAGCGATGATCAGGCCCTTGGCGTCGTAAGGCGTGGTTGGCATGACGACCTTGAGACCCGGTAGGTGGCAGATCCACGCCTCGAGGCTTTGGCTGTGTTGGGCGGCCAAACTCATGCCCGCACCCGCCATCGTGAGCATCGTGACCGGCAGGGTGGCGCGCCCGCCGAACATGTACCGCATCTTGGCGAGTTGGTTGGCGATCTCGTCCATGCACTCGCCCATGAAATCCATGAACATCAAGTCGATGATGGGCCTGCAGCCGGTTACGGCGGCGCCGACGCCCAAACCGACAATGGCTTCCTCCGAGATTGGCGTGTCGAAGATTCGGTTGGGGCCGAATTCTTTGAGCAATCCCCGGTAGTAGCCGTAGACGCCGCCGGCGCCCGCCACGTCTTCGCCAGCCACGAAGGCATCCGGTTGTTCGGTCAACACGGCGCGGACACCGTCGGTGATTGCCGCGACGTAAGGCAGTTCTCTCGGTTGCGGTTGCGCTTCAGCCATGTTGTCTCTCCCTACGCGTACACGTCGTCGGTGATCGTCGATGGATCCGGCATCGGACTCGATTCGGCAAACGCGATGCCTGCTTGCACTTCCTGTTCAACCTGTTCGTGAATGGTTCGAGCTGCGTCGGCGGAAAGTATCCCCTGTTCGGCCAGACGCGCCTCGAAATTCATGATGGGATCTTTCTGCCGCCACCGTTCGACCTCTTCGTCGGTACGATAGCTCAAACCCATGCCGCGCACGCCGACGTGATCGTAGTAGCGATAGGTTTTGCACTCGAGCAGGGTGGGACCGCTGCCCTGGCGGGCGAATCTGATGGCTTCGCCTGCGGCCTCGTAGACGGCGACGGCGTCCATGCCGTCCACGACGACGCCGGGCATGCCGTACCCGGGTGCCCGGTCGGCGACGTCGACGATCGCTTGATGGTTGGCCTGCGGCGTGTACTCTCCATAACCGTTGTTCTCGCAGACGAATATGCACGGTAACTTGAATAGCGCGGCCATGTTGGCGGCTTCGTGAAACGAACCCTCGTTGCTGGCCCCGTCCCCGAAGAAGCACACCGCGACGTTGTCTTTCTGTTTGAATTTGATGGAAAAGGCGGCCCCCACCGCGATCGGCGGTCCACCGCCGACGATGCCGTTGGCGCCCAGCATGCCGAGTTCGAGGTTGGAGATATGCATGCTGCCGCCTTTGCCCTTGCAATAGCCGGTGGCCTTGCCGTAAAGCTCGGCGAACATGCGGTCGTATTCGCCGCCCTTGGCGATGAGATGGCCGTGCCCGCGGTGAGAACTGGTGATGTAATCCTCGTTCGACAGGTGCACCATGACCCCGGCGGCGATGGCTTCCTGCCCGACGTACAGATGCAGTGCGCCGGGTATCTTGCCGTCTTCCATCATCTTGCCGGCGGTTTCTTCGAAGATGCGAATGCGCACCATGCGCTGGTGTATGTCCAGCAGCGTTGCGTCGGTTATTTGAGTGCTCAAGCGCCGTCTCCCCAATATATTGGAAACCTTTATAACGGAAGTAAGGCACGGTGACCACTTTCGCTAAGGCGTTGGCTGGCGAGCGCCCGTTTGAGGTTGCCATTCGAGACGAGGTCACCGCACTCGGCTGGGCGGATGTCGATGATGTCCTCAATCGCGTGGCGAACGGGCTTATGAACCTCGATCTAGGCGCCGATCGGCGGGTTGCGGTCTTTGCGGAAAACGCGGTGGAGACCGCCATGGCCAATCTGGGTGGGCTCATCGGAGGGGCGTCGGTGGTGCCGGTGAACTTTCACCTGACCGCGGAAGAAGTGGCGTACATCCTGCGGGATTCCGAAGCCAGGGTATTGTTCGTTGGCTCGGAGACCGCCGAACGCGGCGTTGCCGCCGCAACTGAGAGTTCGGTGCATACCGTGGTGGGCTGGGTCGACGCGAACGGTGTCCTACCTTGGTCGGCGTGGCTCGCTCAACAGTCAGGCGATGAACCACCCAGTGAGGTGCGTCCGCGTCCGAACCTGCTGTATACCTCTGGCACCACGGGGCGACCCAAGGGTACGGAACTACCGCCGACCATGTTTGCCGGGGGCGATACGGTGGCCGAGCACCTGGCTAACCTTGCTCAGAGCCCGATGGCTGGTCTCGGCAATCATCTCATCGTCGGTCCGATGTATCACACAGGACCGTTGTCGGGTGCGCGCTTGTTAGCCGCCGGTAGATCCTCTGTCATCCTCGGCCGATTCGATGCGGAGAAGACTTTGCGTGCGATTCAAGATCATCAAATCGGCAACAGCGTGATGGTGCCGACGCACTTCGTGCGATTGCTGGCACTGCCTGACGACGTGAAAGCTCGATACGACCTGAGCTCGCTGCAAGCCATCAGCCACACCGGTGCCCAATGTCCGGTCGAGGTGAAACGCGCGATGATCGATTGGTGGGGACCCGTGTTCTTGGACGCCTACGGGGCCAGCGAGGTGGGTACGACCTGTGCCATCAATTCCGAAGAGTGGCTGCAACACCCCGGGTCTGTCGGCAAAGCCATCCCCCCATTCGAAGCGATGATATTCGACGACGACGACGCCTTGCTCCCTCCAAACCAGGAAGGGCGATTGTTTTTCAAGGACGCTACCGGTCGAGGCGTCGTTTATCACAACGACCCGGAAAAATCGGCCGCGGCTCATATTGCGCCAGGAATATTCACGCTCGGCGAGATCGCGTACATGGACGAGGACGGTTACGTCTACATCACCGATCGGTTCAGCGACATGGTCGTCTCCGGCGGCGTCAACCTTTACCCGGCGGAAGCCGAGCAAGTCTTGATCGAGCACCCGTCGGTGCTCGATGTCGCGTGCATCGGCGTGCCTCATGCCGAGATGGGAGAGGAACTCAAGGCGCTTGCGATCGCCAAGGACCCGTCATCGGTGCCGCCAGCGGACGAACTCATCGGTTGGTGCCGCGAACGGCTTTCCCACTACAAGTGTCCGCGTTCCCTGGATTGGGTAGACGATCTGGGGCGCAACACCATGGGCAAGATCAACAAGCGCAGGCTGCGGGCCCCGTATTGGGAAGAGCATGGGTAGGTCACGTGGCCGCCTGACGCCGTGCGTCAGGCCTTGACTCTAGAGCACCGTCCAGGGTTTAGTCTTGGCTTCATGAATACGCATCGAATTGGCCAGATCGCGACACGAGCCGGTGTCGACATCGATACGCTGCGTTACTAATGGCGCAAGTCACGCCTGAGACCGAAGCCCCCCAATTGGTGGAGGCGTCCTGTCATGACACCACCAAGAAGCGCCCGGACTTTCTGCTCTGGGGATCGCTTGGCGGGGTTGTCGTGCTGTACCTTTCGTACTGGATTGCCGGTAGTGCACTCGAGGCGGATTTTTGGCTTGGCCGTCTCGCGAGTTCGGTCGTCGATCTGGTCAACACCATGTGGTGGGGCATGGCGCTTGCTATCGTCATGATCGGATTGCTGGGCAAGGTACCGCGCGAGTTCGTGATGAGCGTGTTGGGCGAAGGTGGGGGTTTGCGCGGTATCTTGCGGGCGACGTTGGGTGGCTTGTTACTCGACCTGTGCAATCATGGAATCTTGATGGTCGGTACGAAACTCTACGAAAGGGGTGCGAGTGGCGGCCAATTGATCGCTTTCTTGGTCGCCAGTCCTTGGAACTCGTTTTCGTTGACCTTGATTTTGATTGCGCTCATCGGTTTTCCGCTGATGCTTGCATTCGTCGTCTTGTCGTTCGTCATCGCCGTGATTTCTGGTCTTATCTACGAACGACTCGTGGCCAACGGATCGCTGCCGGCAAATCCAAACGAAATCGAGCTTCCCACGCACTTTCAATTTTGGCCGGAAGCGCAAAAGAGTTTGCGGAACGGCACGTACGATCGAGAATTTTTTACCTCTCTCGTGAGCGAGGGGGTCAAAGATTCGCGTATGGTCATGCGCTGGATGCTGTTCGGAATACTCTTGGCGAGCATCGTGCGTGTGTTGTTGGACACCTCGACGTTCGAGACCTATTTCGGTCCCACGCTTGTCGGGCTAGGCCTGACGGTGTTGGCTGCAACGATCATCGAGGTATGCTCGGAAGGGTCGGCGCCGCTCGCGGCCGACCTCGTCACACGCGGTGGCGCGCCGGGCAACGGTTTCGCGTTCCTCATGGC
>JAPUIA010000027.1 GCA_027297435.1 Gammaproteobacteria bacterium
TTGGCTCGGGGAGCAGCTACCACAACTACCGGGGCAGCATGGAGTGGACCATGGGCCCCGCCGACACCTGGGACTCCTTGCGCGCCTGGCTGGAGGGACTGATCGGTGACCTTCTTTCGGCGATCCAGTTCCGGTCCTAGCTTTGGCGTCTCCAACACGATCCGAGTAGGGCTTGCCCGAAAACACACCCTTCCCGCCGTTAGCTACGCATGCAAGCCTAAAGGCGCTCGACCGCGACGCAATGGGGTTCGTCGCCACTCGACCGCCCCGACAGCCCGGCGTGCCAGACTGCTAGCCACAGAAACTGTCGATGGTCCCGCCATTCCAACTCGAACATTCGATACATGTGGATGTCGCGTCGCTGCCCGTCGCTGTCAACGTAGTGTTCGCGCAGTACACCCTCACGCACGAAGCCCGCACTGATTGCGAGACGGTGGCTTCGGAGACGGGGCAATTCAGGGAGACCTTCCAACGCTTCATCCATTGAACCAGAAATTCGGTGGTGCCGAAAACCGCGTGCATGTTTGCACTCCACGAGATCAAAGGGAGATGACAATGCATGCGATGAAGGAACTGACCATCGAGCTGAACCGTCGACAGCCGTGGAATAAAGGCAAATTCACGGGACCCAAGCCACCGCTACAGCCCAGACATGTCTGGGCAATCAGGACCCGATTGCAAATGGCTGAGCGCAAACGAGACTTGGCGCTGTTCAATCTAGCCATCGATAGCAAGCTGCGCGGTTGCGACGTGGTGAGCCTCAGGGTCGAGGATGTCGCACCCAGCGGTTACACCATAAACCGCGCAACGGTGCGTCAACGGAAGACCGGAAGGCCGGTCAAGTTTGAGATAACCGAGCAGACCCGCCAGGCGGTTGACGCGTACCTGGAGACCAACCCAAAAGGGTCCGGCGATTTCTTGTTCTCCGGCCGCCGAGGTCGATGCCGCTGTCTATCCACCCGCCAGTACGCTCGCCTGCTTTCGAGTTGGATCGCTGCGATCGGCCTCGACCCGTCCCTGTTCGGGACGCATTCGATTCGTCGCACCAAAGCTACGTTGATCTACAAGCGAACCGGAAACCTGCGCGCCGTCCAGCTACTTCTGGGACACACGAAGATCGAAAGCACTGTCCGATACCTCGGCGTCGAGGTCGATGATGCGCTTACTATCGCTGAACAGGTCGACATCTGAACACGGGGGCAGAGCAGACATGCTCTGCCCTCTCTCAAACCGACGCGAATTACCAAAGGCAGACCTTAGGGTGAGTGTGGTCTGGATTGGCCGTTCGCCCTCACGGTTCGCCCGGTGTGCTTCCCAAGGAATTTAATGCCGCCTCAACCTTCCCAATGATGTTGGTCGCGCACACCGTCTCGGCGGCCATGGAAGGTCACACGTTTGATCGGCCCAGAGAGCTGTTCGCGGTCATGTTCGTAGCGAGTTGAATTATTCCGGAAGCTCACGCGGCAACCAAGCTCCAGAACATAGACTTTCTTCCATGCTCGGCTTTCAACCGATTTGTATAGGCTTCGTGGGTCTCAAATGATCCGAAATCCTCGATCAAGTCGGCTAGGTTCTCGCACTCCTGTAAATGACGAGCGGCATGTCGATACCTCGTCGATCTGCCCTTCATCAGAGCGAAATCAATAAGCGCTCGGCGAAGGAGCGTACACGCGAGGGGGTGCTTCGCCTCAAGAGCATCAGCGGCAGGCGTCAATAATTCGTAGTGATCGCCATTCAGTTCATCCGCACGCGTCAGCACCAATTCGGCGGCTTGGTCAATTGTCGGCCAAGAAACCAGGAAACCGAGTGATTGATGGACACTTGGATATTGGAGTGCATGGACCATCGCACGCTCCTCGGCCTCCAAGTCGTCGAAATCCGGAAGGCGTTTGAGGTAGGACCGCAAGTGGGTTCCGTTCAGTGAACGCTCGAAACAAGACCAACGAAAATCTTGCGCCTCTTCACCACGCCGCAGCGCTTCCAGCACCTCAATCTTCATCTGCTCCCACTCGAAGGGTATCCTGCCACGCCTGTCCTCATCGACGGCGTTGACCGCTACCCACGCTTCTTCAGCACGTCCTGCCCCTAGGAGGCGGCCGGCGATTTGGGCAGCGACAGTCGGAACGGTTCTAGCCTCTTTGCTTTTTTGCATGATGAAGGCATCCACATCGCCCTGAGCATCGGCGATCTCCTGTAATGCCAGGCTAACCACACTTTTGCGACGTCGTTCGGCATACTCGTCGGCATAGATCGGCCCACCTGACCCATAGCCAATTACCTCACGATCTTCTGTTCTCGCTTTCGGCAATGGTTCCTTCGACAATGTGACGAACTGTTGCTTGAGATGGTTGAGACCTACCGATCCCAAAGCAGGTGTAAGAAACTTAATCAGGTAATCGTACTGGCCATAGTCGTTCTCAATGAGCGCATTGAACGCCTGATCGGCAAGCGTACTTGGCTCAGGGTTGGCCACGACAGCGATTTCGCCGAGATCGTGGCACGCGTCATGAAATACGCCAACCACAGTCCCGCTACCGTCATCGCAACGCTCGAACACTAAATTGGCCAGCCCCATGAACCTCCACATCAGCTCAAGCGCCTCAACTGGGTTGTCCTTCGAAACTTGAACGACGATGGCGCTACGCTGGAACTCTAGGTCTTTGGTCAGTGCCTTGAGCTTTTCCCATTCCACAAATGAATAAGAGCGGGCAATGGCCGCCAAGCGCTTGCGAATTTCCTTAGCCACTTCACCTGAGCTAAGTGTACCCGCAAGTTCGAGACGCAAATGACGCTTGGCCGCTGCGTCGCCTTTGGTGATCTCGATCAATAATTCAGAGAGGCGAGCGGCACCTAGAGCCTCTAAGTTCTTCGCGTTTAAAGATTTCTTCGACGCCACGTTTTCGCGTCTCCCCATCAAATTCCGTGCTATCGCGCCCGTCGCCACCTTGCGGTCTTCGGCCGGAATCAGATGCCCGTCCCGATCCATAGTTACCTGAAGGCTATTATACCCAGCAAAAGTTTGCACAGTCTTGGGTGTAAATCGTAGTCGCCGTATTCATTACTAAGCCTGGCGATAGAATGTCCGGGTCGGGTCAGCTTCGGAATTGGAGAGCTTTGGCGGCGAAGTCCGATGTTGGATTGTCGCCTCAACCGATCGACGCAACACAAGCGCTAAATCTTTCTGCCGGCGTTTCGAACTCCAATGTCTTGCGCGGC